>JAEFCZ010000059.1 GCA_016125975.1 Candidatus Nitrosopumilus sp. | reverse complement strand
GGTGGGCAGCTGGACAAATCGATGATGGTTCATTTGTACAAGGAATTCAGTTTATGATCAAAGAAGGACTAATGAACATATCTTCTTAATTCTAACTCAAAATTCCAAGGAAACTAGTAAGTTTATTTTCAAAGAAATCTAATAGATTGGCATGTCACAATTCTCTCTAGTTGCAATGGGTGGCACGTTTGATATTATTCATAGAGGACACATCACACTACTATCAAATGCGTTTGAGATTTCAGACAAAGTAATCATTGGATTGGCTAGTGATGAGTTTGCAAAAAAGAGAGGAAAGACACTTTCAAACAATTATGAAAAACGATTGACAAATCTAACTGAGACAATCTTCAAAGAATTTCCAAACTCTTCATTTCAAATTAGTAAATTAGATAATGACTTTGGACCTGCTGTCTTGGAACCTGAAGTGGAAGCTCTGGTTGTAAGTGATGAGACAAGCAATCAGGGAGATGCACTAAATGAGTTGAGGGCCCAAAAGAGTCTCTCTCCAGTCAAAATCATAACAGTTCCAATGTTTTTGGCAAAAGACGGCTCTAGAATATCTACTACTAGAATCAAAAATTCTGAAATTGATTCAGAAGGAAACTTGTTATCTATTGACAAGTAGCTTGCACAACTTTGAGTAATTGCAATAAAACAAAATTCTTGGATTCAGCCTCATGGCAATCATTAACCATATGATGAACAAGATAGACACAGATGTCTCTAATCTCAAACAGGGATTGCATCCTCAGAATCTGTCATATTGGTATGAAAAAATTATCAAAGAAACAAAAGAGATGGCGCCACCTTGGTTGCAAGACAAAATCAAAGTTCACCAAGACCCAATACTTTTGATGAAATTTAATTTGGATATTTCAAAACGTGCAGTTCGATATTTCATGATTGCAGTTGATAATAATTTAGATGACATGCCATATTCAACAAAACTGTATTTTCTCAAAGTACAGGAAATCATGTCTACTGAAATGGATAAATCTCTAGTTTGATCACGTTTTTTTATTCTAGGCACGAATACAAGCTCTAAGTATCTATAACCAATAGTATCCCCATAATCAGAATCATGGAACTATACAAGTCAAAGTATTCTGATAAGAAAAAATCTGGAGGAAGACGTAGAGATGATTCGTCACGTTCTTTTAGAAATTCTAGAGACGATAGATTCTCTAGAGACACAAAAAGAGAGTCTGCAACAGTAACTTGTGCTGATTGTGGAGATGAATGTGAAGTTCCATTTGTTCCAAGAACTGATAGACCTGTTTACTGCAGTGATTGTTTTAGAAAAAACAAACCAGAAGATTCAGGACGTGATAATTATTCCCGAGATGATAGATATTCAAGAGATAGCCGAAGAGATTCTCGCCGAAATGATAGATATTCTAGAGATGACAGACAAGAATCTACAACAGTAACTTGTGCTGATTGTGGAGATGAATGTGATGTTCCATTTGTTCCAAGAACTAACAAACCTGTTTACTGTAATGATTGCTTTAGACAAAACAAGCCAGATTCAGGACGTGATAATTATTCTAGAGACGACAGAGGTTCAAGAAATTTCAGAGATGATAGACGGGAATCTCGCCGAGATGATAGATATTCAAGAGATAGCAGAAGAGATTCTCGCCGAGACGACAGAGGTTCAAGATATTCCAGAGATGACAGAAGAGACTCTGGTAGAGACAAACCTAGAAAACTAAATGACAGACTCTCCAAAAAACGAGAGAGCTTTTTCAGTAATGGTTCAGATAAATTCTATGCAACAATAAAAGAAAAATTATTTGAAATCTTGGGAGGCAAAGTTTGTTCAAGTTGTGGATTCAAAGATGAAAGAGCTTTAGGATTTAGTCCTGTTTCTGATGATTCTTCTTTTGATGAGATTGGACGTGGCGGTGCTGCATCTTCTTGGGGAAAATATATCTCAGAACCTGAACTTGCAAGAGAGGAACTAAAGGTATTGTGCTTGAATTGCAATGAAATTAGCCAGCCTGTAGCAAAACCTAAAGAACAAAAATCAAGACCAAAACAGAAAAAAAGCAAATACTTTCCTAGATGATCTAAAACCATCTTTGAGAATTTATTAACACTTTAATTATAATAATTTTGAAATTAAATTATGAATGGCGACTTTAAGGCATTAGGGATTTCTCTAATTGCAGTAGTTGGAATAATAGCACTCTGGACTGCATTTGGTGCTTAGATTCAACCTTTAACAATCTCTACTTGATTCTCAAGGATTTTAGTTGAGACTATTTTGTGTTCTTTGTCAATTACTGATTGAATAAAATCTGCAAATTTTTCTACACTTGCTTCGTTTTCAAGCAAAATGCTGTGAGCTGATTTGTCTTTTAGTGATATTACCAGTTCATTTTCTACAACATTTAGAATTCCTGTGATAAATGTCTCATTTCCATCTTTGATGAATATTAGACTGGCTAATTTTTGAGCCTCGTACTTGTCATTACATGTGATTGTTATGTTCATTTATTCTCAAAAAGAAATTTGTCAATCTGGTCTTTTGCCTTTTCACGTTTCTCTTGATGTACTGCTAGGAATTCATTTATTTTTTCAATTAAGATTGCCTTTAGTTCTCCAGAAAGCATTTTTCCAGACTTGTAATCCTCATAGATTGATTTTAGTTTGTTATCATCTGGCTCAAAAAATATTCTGAGATATTGATATGACACATCAATGTCTGGGTTTCCTCCAAGCTTTCTGTGCTCCTCAACACTTGTTTGCCCGCCTGAGAATGCATGCTTGTTGATTTTCTTTTTTACTACATTTGGTGCATCTGTTGTGTAGACAGTACCGTTTTCATTAGAAGCTGACATCTTTCCTCTAGGTCCTTCTAATCCTGGAATCATTATGTTGTGAATTAATGCAGGTTTGTGTTTTCCAATTTTTGGCGCAATGTCCCTTGTCAGTCTAAAGTGAGGATCTTGATCAACTCCCAAAGGAATGAGTACTGGCTTGTCTTCAATAAAACATGGGGCAGATTGTAGTGATGTGTAAAAAATCATACCAATATTGGTGTCATTTGTAAAACCGAATGTCGCTTTGGTGTTTGAAAAATTAATTTTCTTTGCGACTTGAGCTGCAATTGGATAAAGTGTTTGAATATTTTTTGTGTTGATGATGATTTTTGTTTTTTCTGGTTTGAAACCTAGTGCGATAAAGTCTAGTGCATTTTCATATGCGAAACTTCTTGTTTCTTCTAATGTCAGATTTGGTTTTGAGAAAAATTTCTCATCATCAGTTAGCTGAAAGTACATGTTGACATCAAATTTTTCTTGCAGCCATTTTGCAAAGACCCATGGAACCAGGTGGCCAATATGGGTGTGGCCTGATGGGCCTCGTCCCGTGTACAGGAAAAACTTGTTGCCTTTATCGTAATCATCAAGAATTCTATTCATCTCTCTGTGTGAGAAGAAAATTCCCCTTCTGAGCATGAAATGATCCTCTCCAGTAATTTTCTTGATTCTTTCTAGTAATTCTGGAGAAATCTTCTGAGTGCCAAATTGCTTGATTAGTTTATCATAGTCGATATCTCCTTCGACGTGCCAAGGAGTCACAACAAAATCGTCAGCTGACATTCAAATTGACTTAGGTTAAGGTTTAAAAAGTCTTTTTCGAACTTTTGGTGTTGTCACAGGTTTTTCATGATATTGAAAAAAAAATTATCGCATCCCTAAAAGACAACCCTAAACAAACTCCTGAAAATCTTGAAAAATCTACAAAACTTTCACCTGACCAAATTCGTCGTGGAATTGAATGGCTAAAACTAAAAGAACTGGCAAATGTCGATGAATCTAAAACAAGTATTGTTAGTTTGGGAAAAAACGGAAAAGAGTCACTTGAAAAAGGATTACCTGAAAGAAGACTATTAGATCTTCTAAAAACCAAATCTAAATTATCTGACTTACAAAAAGAACTGGGTCCAGTGTTTGGACCTGCAATGGGACTGGCAAGAAAAAACAATTGGGTAGAAGCAACAGCAGACAATGTTACTCTGAAAAATCCTCCAGATGTTTTGCCTGGAGAAAAATCTCTTAAACAAATTGGCGAGCAGAAACTATCTGTTGAACAACTTGAAAAAGATGACTTGTCAGGGCTTTTGAGACGTCCTTACTTTGTTGTAGAAGAAGTTCTAAAGGCCAAAGAAATCTCTCTGACTGATTCTGCAAAATCACTTAATCTTGATGCATCTTCAGGTGGAATTGATGTAGAAGCTGCAGTACCTGCTACTAATGTTGCAAGAACTCACCCTCTAAAAGATACCATTGATGAGATTCGTGAAATCTTTGTCACTCTGGGTTTTTCAGAAATTTATGGAAACATGACTCAGTCAAGCTTTTGGAACTTTGATGCGCTATTTACCCCTCAGGACCATCCTGCAAGGGAACTGCAAGACACATTCTATCTTGATGGAATTTCTGCCAAAAAGATTGCAACTCCTGAGCAAATCAAAAAAGTTTCTGAATCCCACAAGAAAAACTGGAGATATCAATGGGATATCAATGAAGCACGCAAGATGGTTTTGCGAACTCACACCACTTGTGTTACAATTAAACATCTTGCAGAAGCAAAACCTGATGAGGCCAGAGTATTCTCACTAGGTCGTGTTTTTAGAAATGAAAAAGTCAGTTACAAACATCTTGTAGAGTTTAATCAAATTGAGGGAGTGGTAGTTGGCAAAGATGCTAATCTACGAAATCTAATGGGAATTCAAAGAGAGTTTTACAAACGAATTGGAATTACAAAAATAAAATTCTGGCCAACCTTCTTCCCATACACTGAGCCATCACTTCAAACTATGGTGTACAATGATAGACTGGGAAAATGGGTTGAATTATTTGGAATGGGAATCTTTAGACCTGAAGTTACAAAACCTCTTGGCATAACAAAACATGTTTTGGCATGGGGTGGTGGCATTGAAAGAATTGCAATGCTAAAGTATGGTCTTGATGATGTAAGAGAATTTTACAATAACAATTTGAACTGGTTGAGGAGTGCAACAAAATGCCAGTAGTAGAGTTATCCTATTCCAGTCTTCAAAAACTAATTGGAAAGGCTTCAAAAAAACAGATTGCAGATTCATTGCCATTTTTAGGACTAGACATAGAATCTGAAGACAAGGACTTGGTCAGAATAGAGTACAGTCCAAACAGACCTGATTATTCCACTGACTTTGGTATTGCATTAGGTATGCAAGGACTGCTAGGCATCAAAACAGGCGCAGTCAAGCTAAAAATCAAAAAATCAAAACAGTATTCCATCTCTGTAAAACCTGATGTTGCCAAAGTAAGGCCATTTGTGACTGGAATTGTTGCAAAAAATGGAAAAATTGATGATAAAACCATCAAGCAACTCATGGCAATGCAAGAAGACCTGCATTTTGGTATTGGAAGAAAAAGAAAAAAATCCTCAATTGGAATTCATGATTTAGATAAAATTCAGTTCCCTCTAGTTTACACTACCTCTGATAGAAAACACAAGTTTACTCCACTAAACTCTGGCAAAGAACTCTCAATTGATGAAATTCTCAAAACAACTGAAGTTGGAGAAGACTATGGGGATTTACTTGCAAATTCCTCTAAAATGCCTTTGATACTAGATGCAAACAAGGAAATCGTATCTTTTCCTCCAATAATTAATGCAGCAGTAACAACTGTAACTACAAAAACCAAGAATCTCTTTGTTGAAGTTACTGGAATAAACAAAGACGATGCAGAAGACATGCTATCTGTAGTTGCAACAATTTTGCAAAGTGCAGGGTTTTCTTTGGAGTCCGTACAAATCTCTGGTGCAAAAAACTCTACTCCAAAACTTGCCGAAAGAAAGATGACTGTTAGTCCATCACTAATTAATCAAACACTTGGTCTTAATCTAAACACTTCAAAAATAATTTCATCTCTTAAAAAATCAAGACTGGATGCATCAGCTAAAGGAAAAAATATTGTTTGTGTAATCCCTGCATATCGTTTTGATATTTTTGGTCCGATGGATTTAGTTGAAGAAGTAGCTCTGGGCTATGGGATACAGAATCTCGAGCCTACATTGTCCCCTTCACAAACACTTGGACAGACAAATCCAGTCTCACTGCAACTAAAATCACTTAGCCAAACTATGATTGGCCTTGGATACTTGGAAGCATTGAATTCTAGTTTGACAAGCATAAGAGTTCTTTATGAAATGGCAAACCGTGAACCAAAAACAATCATCTCTGTTCGTGATTCAAAAAGTCAAGAGCATACAATTTTGCGTGATTCAATTTTGCCTGGACTGCTAGAGAATCTCTCAAAGAACATTCACGAATCATATCCTCAAAAATTATTTGAAACTGGAACAGTATTTTCCTCAGGCAATCCTGTATCTGAAAAAACTAGTTTCTCTGGAATTAGTGCACATCAGGATGCAAACTTTACTGAAATAAAGTCTGTTTTACAATCAGCACTAAAGACAGGATTTGATTTGGAAATTAAAACAAAAACTACTGAACAACCTTCATTTGAAAAGGGTCACTGTGCAGATGTGATAATTAATGGTAAAACAATTGGCGTTATCGGTGAGATAAACTCCAAAATTATTGAAAATTATAAAATACGTGTACCTGTAGTTGGTTTTGAAATCTCTCTATCTGAGTCTATTCTCAAATCGCTTTAGAAAAGATACTGCTAGTAATCCAATTCCTGCAACAAACAATCCCACTCCGACAGTAATCTCAATTAGTAATCTTTGGTAAATTGCAAATCTTTCCAGATCTAGACGGTAATTTGATTCAGTTGCATCAAAATTTTCTAGATATTGAATTTGTGGATAATCAAAAATTATGATCAGTATACCTAAAATCAAAACTATTATTCCTACAAAAAACAGTGTTTGATTTTTAATTTCCATCAATGGGTTTTAGTAGGATACTCTCTATAATTAATCGCCCAAGAGCAGGCACGCAGACGGATTAGGATGATGTCGATCGTAATGATGCCAATGATTTCTAATTCACCCAGGCGTGCTACATTATGGGCAACCCCGGTTTCAGAACCCAAGGAGGTTTTGGCTAAAATACCAATGATCTTGTGCGAGTCAGAACCGGGGCACAATTTTCATAAACCATAAAACATCCCTTGATACCATACAATTTGAAAATGGTAAATTACTGGTTGGCAAAACAAGAACCAAGTGGACCTAGAGGTTACAACTTTGAGCAACTAAAAAAAGACAAGACTACAGTTTGGGATGGGGTTCATAATAATTTAGCATTAAAACACATGAGGGAAATGAAACCTGGTGATCTTGTGTTTTTTTATCACACCGGTGATGAAAGACAAGCAGTAGGAATCATGCAAGTTACATCAAAACCATATTCGAATCCAAAAGAAGATGTTGAGCGTTTTATTGTAGTTGATGTAAAATACAAAAAAGCACTAAAGCGTCCTGTAACACTTGATGAGATGAAGAAAAATAAAAAATTCAAAGACTGGGAACTAATTAGAATCTCAAGGTTATCTGTAATGCCTGTTCCAAAGCCAATTTGGGATGAAATTTTGAAGATCTCTCAAACTTGAATGTAATCGGTTTATTGATATAGTCGATTTTTGTAATTATTTTATGGCAACAGCTTATGTGTTAATCAACTGTGAACTAGGTTCTGAAGAGGCAATTATCGGCCAACTAAAGGGCCTAGAAGGTGTTAAGGAAGTTCATGGAACTTTCGGTGCATATGATATTTTGGCCAAGATCGAGTCTGATACTGTTGAAAAACTTAGAGAAACAATTACTTGGAAAATCAGAAAAATTGAAAAGATTCGTTCAACACTAACCCTAATGGGTATTGAAGGCCAGACATAATCACCCCTTTTTCTTATTATGATTTTACATTTTATTTTCGTTGTAAAAGAAGAGGAGCTCGAAGAGCGACAATCTGAATATGAATATGTCCAGAAAATGGCTCAATTCTTCAAGGTTTGGATCAAAGAGAAATTTGGCAAAGACTATGAAATCAAATGTGATCAAATGATCACAAAGCCTACTAGCATTTTGCAAAAACTTGACACGCATACTCTATTGCGTGATCATGAACAACGAGGAAAAGACATCTACCATTTCTATCTGACTCATTTCAGACCAATGTGGACTGATTGTACTTGTGAAGGATATCATGCAGAAAACTTTGGAATGGTGTTTTGGGTAAAACCAAAAGATACAACAGATGAACTATACTTGGCAGAAAAAAACTGCACAACTGTTTCTCATGAAATACTTCATGAGCAGTTACGACAAATGGGACGCAAAAAACATGCAAGAGAAATCCATGACATCTGGACAAAACATCTCTTTGAGCAGTTAGAGTTTGAACAGTATGGTGAGGATTTCAAAAGGACTGATGGAAAACCAGTGTTTCTAACAATGGATACTAGAGAACTAAATTTGTAATTAACACTTTGTTACAGAGTAAATATTATTTTCAAAGTTTGCTGTCTTGAAATCTAATTTGTTTTCAGGATCATCTTTTCTTGATTTGCTTAATGTTTCTAATTCAACTAGTGCGTCTCCTTTGAATCCAACTGAGGAGGCAAAAATTGCATCAGTTAACATGGTTCCGTGATCACCGCTCTTGATGTCATCTACTATTTCGTAGAACTTTGTTGCATCTTTTTTGTTAACTGGATGTCCAGTTGCCTTGTTTTGTGCAACTGCAATGTACATTCCGTTGTTTTTGACAGCTACTGGAATCTTGTGATTCTTGCCAGCTTTACCTGGAATTGTTTCATTAACTAAAACTTCACACTTGTGGTACATGCTTGAGACATAAGCATAGAATCTGTATTGAGCATATTTACCTGCCTTGTCTTCTTCGCAACCAACAAAGACTTTGTGCAATAATTCTAAAGCCTCATCATTCATACTTTGTAATCTGTCATCAATTCTTCCTCTCTCAAGAAGGTCTGACTTGCATTCTTTTGCAACTAAAACTAAAATGAAATCAGGTAAATTGTAATTTTTCAGCGCTGCAACAAATGCACCAGCTTGAGACATGCCAAATTTTGGAAAACCCTTATTGACCATTTTTACACCTCAAAAATCTGCAACTCCCCAACAATGTAATAGAAAACCGCTTTTGGCTTATAATTGTTAAGAATTTTAGTGCCTATGGCTTTGATTTTTGAATTTTTTTAATTGTAAATATTAAATTCGGGATGCATTTTTTGCATAATGTGAATGTTGATTCTACTTCAGAACTTGTTTCTGGTGTTTATGCTAAACTAAAAGAAAATATCAGTAAATTCCGAAACGTTACAGGGCGACCACTAACACTTACTGAAAAAATTCTTTCTGGACATTTTAATGAAATTGATGAAAAAAATTATGCTGGCGGAAAAGATTATGTTTTTCTCAAACCCGACAGAGTTGCATTACAAGACGTAACAGGACAAATGGTAATGTTACAATTCATGCAAGCAGGACTCAAACAAGCAGCATTGCCTACAACTGTTCACTGTGATCATCTAATTCGAGCTGAGGTTCAAGGCGATGTTGACATGAAAGTTTCTTTAGATGAAAACAGTGAGGTCTTCAAATTTTTGCAATCAGCTGCTGCAAAGTATGGTTGTGGCTTTTGGAAACCAGGAGCTGGTATTATTCATCAGGTAGTTTTAGAAAATTATGCATTTCCTGGCGGATTGATGATTGGTACTGATTCTCATACACCTAATGCTGGTGGTTTAGGAATGATTGCAATTGGTGTTGGCGGATTAGATGCAGCTGAAACAATGGCTGGATTACCATGGGAATTATTGTATCCTAAAAAAATTGGTGTAAAACTAACTGGTGAACTAAACGGTTGGACTGCACCTAAAGACATTATCCTAAAAGTTGCAGAAGAGCTAACAGTTTCAGGTGGAACTAATGCTATTGTTGAATACTTTGGTCCTGGAACAAAATCAATTAGCTGTACTGGAAAGGCTACCATTACTAACATGGGAGCTGAGATTGGTGCAACATGTTCTGTCTTTCCATATGATGAAAGAATGGAGACTTATCTCAAATATACAAACAGAGGTGACATTGCTGAACTTGCAAACCAAAACAAAGAATCACTAGTAGCTGATCCTGAAGTTGAATCAGATCCTGAAAAATTCTTTGATAAAGTAATTGAAATTAATCTTTCAGAATTAGAGCCACACATTGTAGGACCTCATACTCCTGACTTGGCACGTTCCATTTCTGATTTGTCTGATGATGTAAAAACAAACGACTATGTTGATCCAATCTCTGTTGCACTAATTGGAAGTTGTACAAACTCATCTTATGAAGACATGTCACGTGCTGCCAGTCTAGCTGAGCAAGCAAAGCAAAAAGGAATCAAAGCAAAAATTCCGTTACTAGTTACTCCTGGTTCTGAGCAAATCAGAGGAACAATTGAACGTGATGGACAGATGGACTCCCTCAAAGACATTGGCGCAACAGTTCTTGCAAACGCTTGTGGTCCTTGTATTGGTCAATGGAACAGACCTGAACTAGACAATGATGAAAAAAATACCATAGTTACAACCTTTAACAGAAATTTCCCAGGACGAAACGACGGACATAGAACCACACTAAACTTTATTGGCAGTCCTGAAATGATTATTGCACTTTCTCTGGGCGGAAAACTTTCCTTTAATCCACTAATTGATGAATTGACTGCAGCTGATGGAACAAAGTTCAAGCTAGAACCTCCAAAACCAGCTCCTGAAGTTCCTGAAGAAGGATTCATGAGACCAGAAGGAATCTTTGTTGCACCACCAGAAAACTCTGATGATGTTGAAGTAATTATTGATCCTAACAGTAAACGACTCCAAAAACTAGAACCATTCACACCATGGGATGGAAATGACTTTGAAGAACTTCCAATCATGGTAAAGGCCAAAGGAAAATGTACAACAGACCACATCTCACCAGCTGGTGCATGGTTATCCCTTAGAGGCCACTTGGATAATCTCAGTGATAACATGTTGCTAGGTGCAGTCAATGCGTATAATGATGAAGTAGGTAAGGGCAAGAACGTTCTAAACAATGAACTTGAATCATTTTCAAGCATTGCAAGACAATACAAGGAGAAGCAAATGAGATGGATAATAATTGGTGATAATAATTATGGTGAAGGTAGTAGTAGAGAACATGCCGCAATGACTCCTAGATATTTGGGATGTGCTGCAGTAATTACAAAGAGTTTAGCAAGAATTCATGAAACTAATTTGAAGAAACAAGGAATTTTGGCATTAACCTTTAGTAACACTGATGATTATGATAAGATTCTTGAAGATGATAAAATTAGTTTATTGAATTTAAATGAATTAGAACCACACAAACAGGTAAAATGTATTATTTTACATGTTGATGGAACTAAAGATGAAATTATGTTAAATCATTCATACAACAAATCCCAAATTGAATGGTTTAAAGCTGGTTCTGCACTAAACGTTTTGAGAAATAATTAATGAAATTATTAACGTGGGGCCGACCGGAATTGACCTCTTGGAGTATATGGGTTCATGTGATTTTAATGAGCGTAAATTAAGCGTACCCCCATCGGGTTTTGTCAAATCAGTTAAACACTCTCTAATTTTGTTATGGTGCTGGAGTGAGTTTTATTAAATTAGTTTGATGTCATCATCTTTTTGGTGGTGACTATTCTATGGATGAGCCCATCCACGTTTGATTAGTTTTTCAGCTGTACTTGATTTTACACATGCTGGTGTGTCTGATGATTTGAAGATCAAACTCAAACCCTCCTTGCATTTGATTTCATCAGGAAGTATTCCTGATTTGATCTGTTGTTTTGGTGATGTTGATATTTGTTTGACCGGTTTTGGTTTATCAATGACAATATCTTCTTCTGCATAAGTATTCAGCAAAATGTATGTTTTGTTATCTTGTTGTTGTGATAACGTGTAATCATCAAATGACATTTCATTGATTGTAATATCCAGTTTCTTATCTGTAATTTCGTCTGGAATGACAACTTCTTTAAGTTCATCAAAGTTTCCATAAAATTCAAGTTTTGCAGTTTTGTCTGATATTGTAATATCTAGTATTGTTTTGTTGGATTTTTCTCTTGTATCTTCTTCACTAATGTTAGTATTGCTGCCAAAACTAGTTATGACATATATACCATATTGTATGGAGCTAATCTCATCAAAGTTTTCAAGTTCTGACAATAATGATACTGGAACATCTGCATGGATGGTGTTGAGATTGTGACGTATTCCTGTGATTTCTACGTTGTTGTCTTCTAGAAATGCAATGACTGGTTCTTGCATTGTTTGAGCTTCTGATGCTTGCTCTTCACTACGTTGTGCAATCTGTTCTTTTGTAGGATAAGACGTCTTGTCAGGCCATCCGTTAGGCCATTTGGGGATATTTTCAAGTAGTATGACCACAGGAACTATCTCTTCACCAGAATCAATTTTTTCTTGTACATCAAAGTATATCTTTGAATCATAACCGTGAATTATGTAAGATGGAATTTTTGGATACTTTCCATACTTGTCAATTACTACAACTTGATCTTTCTCTACTAGTTCTGGAATCAATGACGTAGGAATTGATGCATAAACATATGTCATGGATCGATGGATATATTCTGTAAATCTGACTTGTTTTCTTTCAATTGTTCCCCCATTTTCCATTATAAAGTCCGATATGGATTCCAGATTTCCTAGAACCATTGACAAATCTTCTGGATCTTTACTGTAAGACTGGCCAACATATGGAAAGACAACTGTTACACACAAAGTATCTTTTCCAGAATCAATCTCTGCTTGCAGATCAGGTAAAATTTTAGAATCATTCTGTGTTCGTACAGACCAGGGAATTGTACCTTCTACTCTCTCACATCCTTCTAATTGCGGTTGTGGAATTGTATACAAAATTGCTTTGGTTTGTTGTTTCTCCACTATTGGTTCTCCATCAACAATTTTGTGGACTATAACATCGATCATGATTTCATTTGTTTCTCCTTCTGATGTAGATTGTGAAAATGAATCTATTGGATGTAGTACTAACATTGATAAAATTATGATACTGGCTATCGCCAACATATCATGTTTATTTAAAAAAGTCATTTGTTTAAAAATTCCAAAACATCTTCTTTTGTTATATCTTTGAATTCTTTTTTACCAATATAAGGTGAAAATAATTTTAAAACTCTGAGATAATTTGAAGCATTTGATAATTTACTATCTTCTTCTTCCACTAACCAATCTTTGAATTGTAATAACGGTATACTATGGTGTTTCGATAATTCACTTACCTGTTGAAATACTGTTTCAGGTTTTGTTGTCATAATCCATATTTCGTGAAACTTGTATATGAACCCGTATAGAACGTGGGGCCGACCGGAATCGAACCGGCGACCTACGGGTCACTACAGCTCCAAACTTACATCATCCGTGAGTCAGTTT
>JAEFCZ010000091.1 GCA_016125975.1 Candidatus Nitrosopumilus sp. | reverse complement strand
TCCTCCAGTGGTACCTTCAGTTGCTCCTCCAGTGGTACCTTCAGTTGCTCCTCCAGTGGTACCTTCAGTAGTATCTGTTATAGTTTCCTGTGTAGTGTCAGGTTCGAAAATATCAATTACAGTTAAAGTAAATTGGCCAGTTCCCGTATTTCCAGATGAATCTGTTGCATAACAAGATATTGTTCTCTGTCCAATTGAAAATACAGAACCAGATTCAGGATTACATTCTGTAACTAATTCTCCATCAATATTATCAAATGCAGTAGCAATAAAAGAGAAAACCTTTCCACCAGTAGAAGTTTCTACTGATTCATCGGAAGGAACAGCAAGTTCAGGGGCAGTCGTATCCTGTACAGTTACAAAAAATGAGCCTGTTTTTGCATTTCCTGCATCATCAGTTGCCGTACATTCAACAGTTGTTTTTCCCATTGGATATACTATTCCAGATTCATGAGAACATGAAACTGTAACATCAGTATCAACATTATCAGTAGCTGATACTTCATATTCTACCAATGAACCGCCGGGACCCTCTGCTTCAAAAGTTAGATCTTCAATGGATTGGAAATCAGGAGCAGCTGAATCAGTTACTAGAGAGTTGACTGTAACTGAAAAATATTTCGTATCTGTATTTCCAACATCATCAGTAGCTGTACATGTAACTAGTGTAGAACCTATTGGAAATAATGTGCTAGAGCCAGGAGAACATGAGATTGCAACATCAGTATCCAAGTTGTCAGTAGCTGATACTTCATATGATACTGAAGTACCATTAGGATCTTCTGTTTCTGCTTCGACAAGTTCGGGTACGTTTAGTACAGGATCTTCACTATCATCTAGTTGACATGCACCGTTTACAACAATTTCATCTGATTGACAAAATGGGTCCACAACTACAGAATACAAATCAGTAGAAGATTCCAATAGCGGATTACCATCAGTAAATGTACCACCTGAATATGTTAGTTGTAAGGTTACATCTGCGTCAGATGATGGAGACCAATTAAAGGTATAATCTCCATTTGTGTCACTTAGTTGGGTATCAACAGTCACATCATCTTCTAACAAATTAATTGTTTCAAGAGCAATAGGTTCACCGTCATTTGTAATTAAAGAACCAGTAATAGTGACAGAATCACCTACTGTAATGTGAGTGGTAAATCCATCTACAGATAAAAGAGACGGAATTGGTTCGCTTGATGGAGGGCCAAGTCTTGTTCCAAGTATTTCAACCTCTTCAGAATTTGCCAAGACATTAATTTGTAAGGTCCTATAAGTTGCAGTAGTTTGAGTTTCGTCTGGAACAATTACAGTGTTGCTTGGGAAAAACTCTACTTCAAGAATGTCATCAGTTCCATCAGGCAGTTTAGCATCTAAAAGATCACGTGGAATTGAAATTACTAAAGACCCTCCAGAATTAGGAGATAAAACTAGAATAATACTGTTAAAATCAGTGGCAACATCAATTTGCTCGATAGTGCCAATTTCCAAATCAGTTGTAACACTATACCCATTACCTTCAAATGGAACTATATATGTTTCAGGATCTGCAAATGCATGAGATAGTGGAATTAATAGTAAAAATGCTAAGATTAGAAATGGCTTCATAATTTAGAAATTCTGATCATATTAATTAAATCTATAGTGAGATTTTTTTATTTTTTTTCTTTTTTATATAAATTAGTATACCAATTCCAATTATTGCACTTAGAACAATTATCAGATAGTCTGTTTCTAGTTGGATATCAGATTCATTATCTGCAGATACAGGATTAATTACAAGTGATGGTCTAATATCAGAATTTGTGTTTTCTTTTGATGCAAATGATACATTTTCATTAGTTCCATTTGTAATTTCTGAGAATATCATGAACAAAGACATTGGTGAGTCAGCACTAGATTTTACATGAGAGGTAACATCCCACTCATACCACTGATTTGGCTCTGTAACCATGGCGATATCTATAGGTTCAACTGTAAACTCTGGCAAGTTAGTTCCATTAAGAGAGAGTTCAGACCAATCAGATTCAGCAGCATGTATACTAACTCCAATATCATCAAAAGCAAGATCTACATCTGTTGCAAACATTCTAAGTTTAGCCGATGTAATGTCTTGTGGCGGTACATCAGATAGATCAAATTTGATATATGCATTTGTCAGTATTTGGTTTTCAGTAAAGTTTGAGCTGTTAAATGAATACCATAGTTTAAGAAATTCCTTATCTCCAAAATTTAATGATTTGAGATTCTGTAAATCTTGAGGATCTGCTACATCATAACCAACATAGGAATCATCCATAGGAAGTAAAACTATGGATTCAGTAGAATTTTTTGGTAATTGTTCTGATATTGGTTCACTTATTTGAGAAGAAGTGTTATTGTAAGCAATATCTTGTACTTTTTTGATCATAATTTTAGGTGAAAAATTGGGATCTAGTTCCTTTGATGCAAACTCTAATACTTTTGGAACAGGATCATAATTAGCAAATGTTAGAACAAAAGAAATCTCAGAACCAGAATTTTGTTTTATTAAATCAGTAACATCATAATGTACCCATTGACCAAGGAAATTTTCAATTGAAATTGTATTTATTGGTTGTATAGAAAATTTGAGAGGCGATAAGGAATTAACTGTTTTCTCAGACCAATTGTTTTCTGCAAGATGTAATCTAACATCAACTGAATCTACAAGTAATGAACTTCCTGTAACATATAGTAACAAATATGCATAATCAATTTCTTCAGATGATACATCGGTTAGATCAAATTTTATAATTGGAGTTCCAATCAGTTTTTCGTTAGGATTTTCATCATGATTATCTATTAATTTTAATCTTATTTGATCGCCAAATACTAAATTCTTACTTCCCTTGAGATTTTCAGGATCCAATTGATCTTGAAGCAAAAAAGAATCATCAGATGGATTTAAAATTATAAAATCAGGGTTGACAGAAGGTGAAGGAATTGCAATATAACCTTCAATTATTTGTGCAGATGCAGGACTAGTTACAGACAATGATACGATTATTGATGTAAGAATAATTGCAAGTATTTTCAATGTTTAGAGATATTTTATTGCTTTAATAATCATTTTGAAACAATTCACAATCTAAATTCTAATCTATCATCTAGAGAGATTAAAAAAAATAGAAAAAAGGGGGTTATCACGGTGTTGTTGCGTCAACTGCTGTGCTTATGATTGTGATTACACCAACTGCGGCTGCATCATCACCAGCATCTACTCCTGCTACTACAATTTCATTACCTGCTGCTACTGCAAATGCACATGTGTATGGAGAATCTGATCCAACAATTGTGAGCTCAGTACATGCGTCTGATCCTTCCAATTGTACGGTAACACCTGAAGTTCCATCAGTTGTTGTTGTTACAGTAACATATGCAATTCCTGCTGCTGCTACGGTTACACCTGCAGTGTTAATACTACCACCAACTGCTTCTGTTGAAGTACCAGTTTGAATTAGTGCTGCAATTTGAGTTTCAACGGCTTCTATTGCTGCTGCTGCATCTGCACTACCTTGTGTAGTTGAGAAGTCACCGATTTTTGCAGTGTCGGCTGCAATGGCTATAATGTCTGCTGCAATGTTTCCACCTGCTGCGTCTGTAACTGTAGCAAGGAGAATAGAATCAACGTTTGAGGCAACTCTATCAATGTCTGCTGCAATTGAACTACCATCTGGAGTGCCAATTAGTGAGGTGTCAGCTAAGATTTCATCAATTAATGATTCAATTGATGATGAACCAGGATCACCAAGGATTGCTGATAATGTGTCATCTCCACCAGTAAATGCTGGGGTACCAACGTTTGCGTTAACTGTTGCAATGTCTGCTGCAATGTCTGCACCTGCTGCGTTTGTAACTGTAGCAGCGTGAATGTCATCAACTAGATCGTCAACTGTTGCAATGTCTGCTGCAATTGAACTACCATCTGGAGTGCCAATTAGTGAGGTGTCAGCTTGAATTGCTTGTGTAGCAGTATCGATAGCTGCTGTATCAACTATGATATCATCAACTACACCTTTAACTGCTCCAATGCCTCCTGCAATTGTAGTACCTCCTACTGAAGTGCCAATTACTGAGGTGTCAGCTAAGATATCATCAACTACACCTTTAACTGCTCCAATGTCTGCTGCAATTGAACCACCTGCTGGATTGCCAATTTCTCTGGTGTCATCTTTAATGTCTGCAATGTCGGCTGCAATTGTAGGACCTGCTGGAGTGCCAATTGCTCTGGTGTCAGCTTCAATGTCTGTTGTATCAAGTAAGATATCATCAACTACATCTTTAACTGTATCAATTAATGATTCAATTGATGATGAACCAGGATCACCAAGGATTGCTGATAATGTGTTAGATCCACCAGTAAATACTG
Organism: Candidatus Nitrosopumilus sp.; assembly: GCA_016125975.1. Classification (GTDB taxonomy): domain Archaea; phylum Thermoproteota; class Nitrososphaeria; order Nitrososphaerales; family Nitrosopumilaceae; genus Nitrosopumilus. The sequence continues at coordinate 168 of JAEFCZ010000091.1, read as the reverse complement.
GGTTACCAACTTTTGTGTTGATTGTACTAACTTTATCATCAACAATTTCTATTTCTGCATCAACAACTCCTATTGCGTCATCAACTGCTACAATGTCTGCATCCAAGTCAGCGTGATCTGCACCTAAAGTATCTGCACTATTACCTACTGCATTACCAAGGTCAGTTT
>JAEFCZ010000076.1 GCA_016125975.1 Candidatus Nitrosopumilus sp. | reverse complement strand
CGTCAGCTTGTGCCAAAAAATATTGCACTGATACTAAAGATACTGCAAAAAATAAGAGTGATAAAAATAATCTATGCTTCAATTTTTGCCTTTTTCCTTAAACGCCAAAATAATGTTATAGCAATAGAGATTGGTAAAATAATTAAAATTAGAATATAGGGTGTATGGTCACTAGTATCAGATTCGATTGTTACAGGTTCAATTGGATTTTGTTCAGAAATTATAGGTTCAATATTTTCTGGTAGTTGATAAGATTCTGCGATATAAGGAACAAATATTTTTAAGCTTTTTACAAAGTCAAGATCAGTTAGTTTTTGCAGAGTTGATGCGGGTACATCTACAACCATTCCGTTTGTACAACTAAAATTATCCTCTTTAATTCCCAAACCATCTACAAATTTACATTCACTTTCGTTTAGATACACTTGAACATTCTTTATGATTGGGCCCTGTGTTGGTGAGTCTCCACGTTGAGCTAGTTTATTTTGCTGTACTAAATGGTCTGTATACGCTAGCCACAGCTGAGTATCCATTATGTCAGTGTAAGTTCCAGGTATTGCTTTCATAGGATGTGTATGTCCCATATCACGATAATGTTCAGGCGATAAGGTTATTATTAAAAACTGGTGTTCCGTTTTGGAACTATCACATTTAGTTAAAAATATTACATTGATTTTTTCTAGTTGGTCACATGCTCCATCTTTTAACACAACATTCATCGTTATTGTAGCCTGCTCTATAGCTTTACCGTCAGTATCTGTTTGGTTTTGTGCAAAAGCATAATCTGCATATGATAAAGTTGTAAAAGATGCGATAGCTAGAAGGGCTAAAATTGTGATGAATCGTTGATCGGACTCAAATGATTTTTTTTTATCTTGTCAGTTATCACATTTTCATAAATCAACACGGATGGTATCGATGAATATAATATAACCTTTGTGCTTAGAATAGGCATCCCTGTATTATCCCAAAATTAGTCTGTCTTTTATTCCACATGATATTTTTCTCCTGTTTGCCTATCAATAACTGACTGTGCTTCCCTTCTCTGGCATCTTTCTTACAAACGCTTTGGCTGGAGTTTCAAGATTCTCCCAGTCAGGTGACATGTGTGGTTTTGCATGGTTGTGCCAGTGAACCAACTCATCTACTGTGCCAAACCATTTAAAATTCCCTGAAACTCCAGATTGAGTGTAGTCTTGCCTTTGATTTTTTTCTCTAAGATTATTTGTAACTCTTCTTTTTTCTCATTTGTTTTAGGAATCTATTTGATGATTTTTCCTGCAGATTTTACTTGACATGATTTTATCTTTAATTCAACACAATTCAGGGGGACGTGGTGCATTTTGGTGATCAGATCACCAAAATGCACCACGTCCGACTGGTGAGCAGAAATTAATTATGATCATCACTATAGTATATTAGAACGGGTACGGTTTTAAACTAAATTGATGGCACCGGGAGGGAGATTTGAACTCCCGTTCCCTTGCGAGAACGCGCTTTATGGTTAATTATTTCCAGGCGCGCGCCCTACCAGACTAGGCGACTACGGCACAAGTCTTGCGACAAAATTATTCAGTATGATTTGATTATATATTGTGTTATTTTATAATTAAAAAAAATTATTTCCAAATTGTGATAGTAGTTGATTTCTCTACCTTGCTTCCTTGTATATCTACTCCTTTTGCAGATATTTTGTAAAGACCCTCTAAGGCTTTGTCACCATCATTTTTTATTTGATTCCATGAAAATTCAATCTCATCACCAGGTTCTAGTTCTGAAATTACTTGTGCAGAAACAGGAGAATACATCAATATTCCAGAAAGACCAGTAATTCTAAGACCATAAGAACTATCAGAGAAAGTCAGTGGGATAGTTCCAGAATACCTGAAGGCTTTTGAACCATCAGAAACAGTATATGCACAGATAGCAGGACTAGTGCAGTTAAGCGCAGTAATGTCAGAACCAGTATTTTCTGCAAGCATACGGATTGTCAATATTGGTTGTCCTGTAGGAGTTATTTTAAACTCGTTACCTTCAGAACCTATACCAAACCAATAGTATGTAATTGGTCCAACATCAAATCGCTCAGCATCTGTTTGATACTTGTATAGTTCTATAGCTCTGTTGACAGGTTTTTCACAATCAATTCTTTTGTATACTTTGACAATTTCAGAGCATTTTTCTAATTCTGCTTCAAGTGCTGCCAATTTTGAATCATTATTAGTTGATTCAGCAGAAGCGGTTTGTACGGGTTCAGAATCAGCAGATATCGAAATAAGTCCAGATTTTATCAAGTGTTGAATTGCGTTTACAAATTCGCCATCAGTGATAACATCATCAGCCCACCAACCAGCAGTGTTCTTTACCCAATCTGGAACACCTTCAGATGTTTCAGAAGAGACAGTTGTCGGAGGAACATCAATGATTCCATCTATTATTAAAAATTCTACACCTGAAATAAATTCAGATTCAGTAATAGTGCCATCAGCCCACCAACCAGCAGTGTTCTTTACACAATCTGGAACCTCTGCATAAGCAGTTGATACAGTTGAGGGTACTGCTAATAGTAGCGCAATTGTTGAGATTGCAGTTATTGTTGTTTTTATAATGACATTTTTTACTCATCATATATAACCTAGTGATAAAATCTTGAACTAGTGGTAATTTTCAAGATTATTACTATAAAAATTATCAAAAATATAATTATTAGCACTATAGTAAAAAGTTGCATTAGTTATATGTCATGATAGTAAAATTAGTTCATGACATACATCAGAGTAAAGAATGTAAAATCAGATCAATATCTTTATCTTGTAAAAAGTGTGTGGGACTCAAAAAGGAAAGCATCAAAACAAGAAATTGTCAAATATCTTGGAAAAGCATCAAGTGTAACAGAAGAAGACATACCAAAGGACTACAGAAAAGATACTAGAATATTATCAACAATAGCAAAATACAACCCAAAAAATATTGAAAATAATCAAAATGCCACAAAAAAAATCCAAGAAAAATTATATAAAAAATTAACAGAAGGAGATTCTCAAGAAGTATTCAAAATATATGAAGAATATGTAAGTAATTTTAATTTTGTAAATTTTTTAGAAGTAATTCTTAAACCAATCATGTATAAAATTGGAGAAGACTGGGACACAGGAAAAATCAGTATTTCTACAGAACACATTGCAAGCAATACAGCACAAATTTTAGTAAACAAAATAATGCAACATGTTTCTAGAAAGCAACAAAAGAAGAAAATTTTGATTTGTGTCCCAATTGGAGAAGAACACAGATTAGGATGTGATGTACTTGAAACATATCTTTCATCTAAAGGATTTAAAACATACAATATGGGAACATCTATTCCAACAGAATCAATATTGAATTTTATAGATGATGAAAAACCAGATATTGTATTTTTATCAATTACAATTAAAGACAATATTCAAGCAGGACAACGATTAGTAAAGAAGATCAAGGAACAATCAAACATTCCTATTTTGGTAGGAGGGCTTGCCGTTCAGGAAGATGAACATCCAAAATTTGATACTAAAATTATTTCAAACACATCATTAGATGAAATTCTAAAAATCATCAGAGAATCTAAAAATTACCACTAGTGAGAAAAATGCAGATAACTCAAATATCATAAAAATCAAATTTGTGTAAGGAGATATTTTTGGGTAGAACATGTAACAATATTTGTCAAAGATACAAGGCAAAATCAGTACCAAACAGAATTAGATATGAAATAGGCCAAAAAAGTGTACCTTCTGTCGGGTTTTTTTGTTATCGCAGGACGTCAGATGTATGTGTTGTAAGGCAGTATTAAGAACAAAGCCAAGATCTAGAAAAGCTAAGTAGAACTCTAAAAAACAAAAAGGCGCAAACCCCTAACTGCAGAACTCTGAGAGATTCCCTCTCGTGGTCAAGCGTCTAAACGCATGATTGCCTTTTTTGTTCTGCGGGGCAGCGCAATCTAATCGCCAGATTTTATAACTAACGACATCAATTATTATAAGACAAATAACTATTTAAAATTTAATATCATTTATTTCATAAAATATCTTAAAATATTATAAATTTTACATAACAAACAAAATCAAAATTCATTAGTTAGCACTAGTTGGAATTCAAGTTGTCCTATTAAATGGAATTTTAGTGATTAAATCATGTCAAGACGTGTAACCGTAATGATAGATAGTGACTTAGACAAAAAAATCAGAGCGTATCAATCAAAAAAAATACAAAAAGAAAATATCACATTTAGTTATTCTAAAGCAATTAATGAATTATTACGAAAAACAATTTAGAATAAAAATATATTTTTGTCAAATATCAGAAAAAAATGTTAATTGGTTAGATTGGGAATATATCGCGATCCAATGTTGAAAAATTGATATTCAATATAAAATACAAAGATTAGTCAGAAAATATTGTCTAAGTTTTTACTGGATTTTTAATTTAAAGAGGGTGTCAAACTATTACTTCAGCACTCTGTCAGAGTTTTTTGATCGTGAGGTATCATACGTCTAGTTTAACACCACTAGTCAGTTCTACAC
>JAEFCZ010000049.1 GCA_016125975.1 Candidatus Nitrosopumilus sp. | reverse complement strand
AAAACCAGATTAAATGTGAAAAACAACCAAATTTTACAGTTTTAAAGCAACCCTAGAGTTTACAGCACCCTAAAACAATACTCTTATAAAGTACTGGTACCGTACCATACGGTATGGTAGAAGATTTAAGATTAGATAGTTTGGAGGGCGTAGGTCCTGTAACAACAAGAAAATTATCCGATGCAGGTGTCCACAACGTCATGGACCTCATCGTCAGAGGTCCTGTAGAAATTGCAGATATAACTGGAATGGAAAAGGACACTGCTGAAAAAATTGTCAATAAAGCACGTCAACATCTAGTTGATGGTGGAGTAATTGCTAAACACTTCACAAGTGCAAGTGAAATTTACAAACATCGTCAAAGTATTGGTAAAATTACAACTGGTACAAACTGTCTTGACACATTATTTGATGGTGGTATTGAGACACAAGCCTTGACAGAAGTTTATGGTGAATTTGGTTGTGGTAAAACGCAGTTTGCACATACAATGTCTGTAATGGTTCAAAAATCAAAAGAAGAAGGCGGACTTGAGGGCAGTGTTTTGTATATTGATACTGAAAACACTTTTAGACCTGAAAGAATTGTATCTATTGCTCAAGCACATGAAATGGATCCAGAAAAAGTTCTAGATAACATCATTGTTGCCCGTGCATATAACAGTGCACATCAAGTATTGATTCTAGAAGAAGCTGGACCAATTATTGAAGAAAACAATGTAAAACTAATTGTCGCAGATTCTGCAGTTGGATTGTTTCGTTCTGAATATCTTGGAAGAGGAACTCTATCAACCAGACAACAAAAACTAAATCACTTTGTTCATCTGTTATCTAGAATTGCAGAAACTTACAACTGTGCTGCAATTGCAACAAACCAAGTTATGGCATCCCCTGATGTCTTCTTTGGAGACCCAACTCGTCCAATTGGTGGAAATGTAGTTGCACATACTAGTACCTACAGAATCTACTTTAAGAAATCTGGTAAGAAAAGAATTGCCCGAATGGTAGATAGCCCTCACCATCCTGAGGAAGAAGTAATCTTTGCTCTTGGCGAAGCAGGTGTAATTGACCCTGAAGAAGCTGAGAAAAAGACCAAAAAGACTACCAAAAAAGCAACCAAAGCAACCACAAAGAAGGCAAAAGAGCCTGAGGTGGAAGCAACAGTAGACACTCTAGAAGAATCTACAGAAACCCCTGAAGTAGAGGCAACTACTGAAACACCAGAAGTTGAAACTGCACCAGATGTAGAAACTGTGGAAGCACCTTCAGTAGATGCTGAAACAGATGATTCAGAACCTGTAGAAGAGTAACCTTACTCTTTTTCTCTTTTCATTTTCTTCAATATTGATTAAATTATAATATCATTTGATTAACTACGTTAATCATGACAGATCTTTATCGGCTACTTCCTGAAGAAATGGAGAAACTTGTAACTGATATGGGATATCCGCGATACAGAGCAGACCAAATTTTACTTCCATTATATTACAAATTTCCAAAAGACATCAATGATATTCCTCAACTTCCAAAGAAACTACGAGAAGAACTAACAGAAGCTGGATATACCATTGGCTCTGCAAAAGAAACTCATCGTGTAGTAAGTGAAGATGGAGATACTACAAAACTACTATTACAATTACCTAATGATTCTTCAGTTGAAACCGTTTTGATGCAATACAACCCAACAAAGATTGGTGGTCATCCAAGATCAACAATTTGTGTTTCAACACAAATTGGATGTGCTATGGGTTGTGTGTTTTGTGCAACTGGACAAATGGGTTTTGAGACAAATCTAAAAGCAGAACATATTGTATCTCAGGTGATTCACTTTGCTGAAATTTTAGAACAACGTGGAGAACATGTTACAAACTTGGTCTTTATGGGAATGGGTGAACCGATGGCAAACTATGATGAAATGATCCGTGCTGTAAAGATTCTAACTCATGATAGAGGTTTTGGATTGGGACAAAGACACATCACAATTTCTACTATTGGAATTGCATCTGGAATTGAAAAACTAGCTGAAGAAAATCTGCAGATTGGTCTTGCTATTTCACTTCATGCCCCAAATAATAAACTACGAAAAGAACTTGTTCCAACTGCTGGACCAAACTCCGTTGAAGATATCATAGAGTCTGGTAGAAATTATTTCAAAAAAACTGGACGTCGTGTTACTTTTGAATATGCATTGATGGAAGGCATTAATGACTCTCTAGAAATTGCTGAAGAACTAGCCAAACTTTTGCATGGAAATGGTTCACATGTCAATATCATTCCAATCAATCCTACTGCAGGTGATTTTAAGCGACCATCTGAGAGTAGAGTCTCTGAATTTGAGCAAATTTTGTCAAAATCTGGTGTAAATTGTACTGTACGTGTGGAAAAAGGAACTGAGATCTCAGCTGCTTGTGGGCAACTTCGAACTGATATGATTGATTAGACTCTATAGGAATCCGTTCTAAGTCTTAAAATAGGGCTTTTCAAGGTTTTACACTACATGGCAACTAAGAAATCCTCTGGTCGTTCACATGGGTTCAAACACAAATCTAGATCAGTTATGAAGAAAAAGTCTCCTAGAGGCGTTTCATTCTTGTTACGTGAATACCAAGAAGGTCAACAAGCACTTGTCATTATTGATCCTAGACAGCACAAAGGATTACCTCACAGAAGATACCACGGCAAAGTCGGTATGATTACTAATGTGGGACGCCGTGCTATCACACTAGATGTAAAATTAGGGGACAAATCGAAAACCTTAATCACTAGATTGGATCACATAAAACCATTCGGTGTATAGTTATGGAAGAAGTACAAAAGAAACAAGCTATTTCTCTTTCAGAAGTTAAAGAAATCTTAGGTAAAGTTGATCCTGAAGATATGGACCAAATTCAACGTTGGACCTATGATTATGTTTCAAAATTTGTATCACTTGATCCTAAAGATGCAAAAGAGATGAAGAAAAAACTCATCAAGGAATGTGAATTAACAGAAGATGAAGCTGTTGAAATTGTTAACATTAGACCCACAAGTATGGCAGAATTACGTTCTTTCACCTTTGGTTGGAAAAAATTAATTCTTGCTGAAACTCTGGAAAAAATGCTCAATATAATCAAGGAGCATTCTTAATTTCTCAGGAGTATTTTATTTTGTATAGGGCACAATCTCCACCTAGAAAGTATGAGGAACATGCATACGTTCTTGATTTTAACCCTCGTGGAAAATCATCTACTGTAAGAGGAAGAGAAGGAATAATCATTACTGCAATTGGCCAAGACAGACTAACTATATTAGAAATTCTTGGAATTGCAAATTCCACATTTGAAGTAGGTGAGAAAATCTATATCGGAAAAGAAGGTAGAACCAAAGTTCAATCTGTATTAGGTAAAATGGACTATGAAAAAATTTCTTCTTCTGCTCAAAGTGAATTACAAAATGTTGTTGAAAATATTGTAACTGAAAATGAAGCAAAATTTGTAGAATACCTAAACAAGGCACAACCTCTAACTCCTAGAATACATGCATTAGAACTTATTCCAGGAATTGGTAAAACCTACATGAAAACAATGCTAGAAGAGAGAGAAAAGAAACTATTTGAGAGCTATGGTGACTTGCAAGAAAGAGTTGGATTCAAAGAGCCAATCAAACACATTACAGAGAGAATCATGGACGAAATTACTGGTGAAAGTAGAATGAATCTCTTTGTTAAGAGATGATAAAACGAAAACTACTCGGACAACACTTTCTCAACTCAAAATCCATTGCAGAATCTATTGTATCTGAGGCTAAAATCACAAAAAATGATATTGTATTTGAGATTGGAACTGGTCTGGGTGTGCTAACTCCATTATTGTGTAAAAATGCAAAAAAGGTAATTTCAGTTGATGCTGATGAAAATCTGATCAAAAAAGCAAAAACTGAATTCTCAGATATTGATAACCTTGTGTTAAAATCAGGTAATGGATTTAAGAAAAAAGATACATTTACTATTTTTGTATCTAATCTGCCTTATTCTAAGAGTAAAGATGCAATAGAATGGTTGGCTCAACGTTCATTTTCTCATGGAGTAATCATGGTTCAAAAGGAATTTGCAGAAAAACTTGTAGCAAAGTCAAAGAATAGAAGAGCAATAAGCATTATTGCCACACATTCACTTGATATAGATAAAATATCCAAAGTTGGAAAGAATAATTTTTCTCCACCACCAAAAGTTGATTCTGTAATTTTGAAAATAACAAAAAAAACTGATATGAATAAAAAATTAGTTTCTACAATTAACGAAATTTTCTCATATAGAAGAAAAACTGTGAAAAATATTCTAAAGCAATTCAATAAAGAAACTCAAATAGAGAAACGTGTTGATGATTTATCCGGAGATGAAATAATAGACCTTGCAAAACAAATTCTCCAATAATGATGAATATCCTCCGTCTGAGGATACTTTTTTTATTGCAAATAACATTGAAAATGAAAAAGGAGAATACGCACTAGACATTGGAAGTGGTTCTGGTTATCTGACAAAATTATTATCTGATAATTTTTCATTTGTTGTTGGAACTGATATTAACTGTAATGTGTTACAACATCAAAGCTCATACAAAACACAGAATCTGATCTGTTGTAATGGTTCAGATGCATTGAAAATAAAATTTGATTTTATTGTATGTAATTTGCCATATTTGGCAACTGATGAAATCTTAGATGTTGCTACTGATGGCGGTGCAGAGGGCTTTGAGATTCCAAAAAAAATCTTTGATTCAACTAAAAACAATCTAAAAGAAAATGGCAAGTTTGTCTTTGTTACCTCCTCTCTTTCAAACTATCAAAAACTCATAGATTATGCACAAAAACTAGGTTTGAGAACGCGAATTATGGCAAAAAAGAAACTTTTCTTTGAAGAACTAATTCTTGTAGAAGCAATTAACTGATTATTTTCTTAATTTTTCTTTTGCATACGTAATGATTGCATCAGTCATTTGTGTTGTAGATGCATCTCCACCAATATCCCATGTTACTGCTTTTCCTTCATTGATTACTTGCTCAGTTGCAGAAAATATTGCATCTCTGATTTCTCTTTCACCCATATAGTCTGCCATCCATGCTCCTGATAGAACTGTTGCAGTTGGGTTAACTTTGTTTTGTCCTGCAAATTGTGGTGCACTACCATGTGCTGCTTCAAACATTGCATAATTGTCTCCAATGTTTGCAGAATAAATTAATCCAATTGAGCCAACAAGTGCTGATGCAAGTTCTGAAATAATATCCATAAACAAATTGGTACTAACTAACACTGAACCATTAAACTGTTCAGTTGCAATTACCATTTGTTGTGCCATGTTGTCAATGTAAATTTCAGATAATTCAATTCCTGTTCCTTCAACTGCTTTTTGCGTTTCATCCCAGAATATTCCGTCAGTTTGTTTTAGGATATTTCTTTTTGTTACTGCAACCATCTTTTTCATGTTGAATTTGTTTGCCCAATCTACTGCTGAATCAATTAATCGTCTGCTTCCATGTCTTGTAATTTTTCTAATGGCAATTGCTGCATCATCTGTTATTTTTGCTTCTACTCCAGTGTACAGTCCTTCAGTTGCCTCTCTAAAGCAAACACAATCAAGTTTTCTATCTGGAGTTAATCTGTCATAAGTTTTAGTTGGTCTGATATTTGCATAAAGATCAAATTTTTGTCTTAGAGTCACTGCAACGCTTCTAGGTGCTCCTGGAACTGGAATTGTAGTGGTTGGACCTTTAAAGCAACAATCTGCTTCTTCTAGAATTTTCATAGTTGCATCTGGGATGTATGAAGCATCTTTTCTACCGTTTTTGTCCCATTGCTCAGAGCCTGCCTCACATAGGACTAGTTCAGACTGAAAATTACATTCTTTAAGAACTCTTAGCATTGAATCTACTACTTCAGGTCCAATACCGTCTCCTTTCATCACTGCAGCTTTTTTACTCAAAACTGCAAGTTTTTGAGGAGTTTATTATTTAATTCTACCTTGATTGGAAATGTTTCTACATGTTATCTATAGAGATGATTTAATAGCTATTTTTGTAAAATAATCTCAAATGTTAATAGTTCAAATTTCTGATCTACATGTAGGATCTCAATTCCTAGAAGAAAAGTTTGATGTTCTAGTTGAAGAAGTAAACGAGCTGAATCCTGATGTGATTGCTATCACTGGTGATTTGACAAATGAAGGTTTGATGAAAGAATATGAAAAATGTAAATCACTCTTGGAGAAATTTAATACAAAAAAAATTATTGCAATTAGTGGAAATCATGATTACCGAAATACTGGATATTTGTTATTCAAAAAATTCTTCCCATTTCAAACTGTTAATGAATTAGATAATGATGTTGTTTTAGTAACTGTTGGAACTGCAAGACCTGATAGAAATGAAGGTGAAGTTGGATATAGACAAAACCTTTGGCTTGAGAGAACCATGAAAAAATACAAAGACAAGATAAAGATTGTTGCAATGCATCACCACTTAATTGCAATTCCTGATACTGGCTCTGATCAATTAACAGTAGTTGATGCAGGTGATGTACTAAGAACTGTACTTGATTCCAAAGTTGATGTTGTATTATGTGGTCACAAACACCGACCCTGGGCTTGGAACTTTAGAACATTAACTGTTGTAAATGCTGGTACAGCAACATCTGAACGAGTTCGTGGACTCTTTGAAAATACATACAACATTTTGACAATTGAGAACAAAAAGGTCCAAGTTGACTTGAAGATTGTAGGCGGAAAACGTGTCCCAATTAATGAAATTGTGAACAATTACAGCCAGTTTCATGATGAACTAGGCAACGCATGAACTCTCAATTCATCCAAAGTTTGACTTATTTACAGATTAATTCTAGCCCTCATTGTGCGGGGATCGCCTAGCCTGGTAGGGCGTAGGATTGCTAATCCTATGTCCGCAAGGACACGGGGGTTCAAATCCCCCTCCCCGCGCCATTAAAACTTAATAGACCGACTCGGGAAGTTTTTTCATGGGACGAAGAAAAACTCAAAAAATTATACGCACAAGTCCTAAAAATGCAACAACTGGAATGTGTCCCATTTGTAAAACAATTGGTAAAATATTCATCCTTGGTTCTCCTGGTGAGGAACGTGCAAAGTGTGAAAAATGTCGCCAAGAATTTGAATTATAGTCCAAAAAGCTAACCTGCCCATCAAATTATTTACCCATAACTTTTTAAGACAATTTTTTCTTGATAGATAATTATGAGTTCAGAAGCTGAAACCATCTATGAGAGAGTTGCAAAACTTGAAGATGAAATTGCATTACTCAGAAGTGAAGTCGACATCCTCAAAAGAGCATTGAGAAACAAAATTGCTCGTCATGAAATCTCAATGATCAAAAGTGGAAAAGACATAGATTCTATTATTGATTAATTTTTTGTCTTTATACTTCTAATCAATTCTAAAATAAAATCTACATCTTCTGCATTTGGATTAATCTCCAAATATTTATTCAAATATTTTAAAGCACTTTCATAATTTAGTAATCTTTCTTCTAGTATTCCTTTGTCTCTAATATCTTCAGGTGATCCTGGTTCAATTGACAAAACCATGTTAACACAACGAAGTGCCTTGTCATAAACAAAAGATTGAACATATGAATTTTTCAAGTTACGAGTAAGTCTTAGCATTATTTGTTCTGATTCTATTTCATCTAGAAATTCTGGTTTGAATTCAATTTCTCCACCATAATTTGTATCTAGTATCTCTTGTAAATCATCAATGTCTAGTAATCTTCCATCATAGAATGGATCTAATATCATCTCTTCATTGTATTTTACCAAGATGTGACTAGGAAATCCAACAATCTTTAGATCTAACCCAACAAACTTTGCAATCTCTGCATAAAGAATTGAAATGGTGATTGGTAATCCCGTCTTTTTGTCTAATACTTCGTTTAGAAAATTATTTTTTGGATTGTAATAATCATCATCATCTCCACTATACCCTAAATTCTCAAAGAGATGTTCATTTAACATGGAAATAAGATATGTTGGATTTTTTACATCACTGACTGACTCTTTTAGAGACATTCCTATCTTGTTTATTTTCTCAATATACTTTTCAACCTCCAAATCTGGATATTCTAGAATTTGTGCAAATTTGAGACATTTTTCAACTAGATTGAAGTTTGGATTTTTTACAAATGAGTCCCATTCTGCAACAAATGGATCAAAATCTCCTTTCAATTATCACTGACTCAACTTGTTAAGGTATAGTTGAGGATCCTTTAGTTCTCGAGTATTTGGTGGAATTTCGATGATTTTCTTGAATGCTTCTGAGCCTAGTTTTTCATATATTGTCTTTGTAAAATCCTTACCCATACTCTTTCTTACCTGGTATGATGAAAAGTCTGTTCCCATGAATGTGGTGAGATAATTCTGAAAGTCTTGGTCGTCTTTTAGGATGTTTTCAATTGCGAACCCTGCCATGCCTTCCATTGCAGTAAATGCTGCATGGTGATGTTGTATTGGTGCAAGCCATCTCTTGTAAATGTCTAAGAGTTGTGGAATTGCTTCTTTGATTTTTGGATCCATCTCTACATGTGTAAATGTCATGACATCAGGACCAATTTGTTCAATTAGGAAATGGTCTGGATTCAAAAAGAAAAATAGATTTGCTCTTTTTGCAAATGGAAAATCATCTGGAACTGTTTGTAATTGACAGTATTCCGCCAACATGCTGACAGTTTCAGTATCAAGTTCTAGAATGATTCTTGCTAATTCTTCATTGATTTTGTTTACCTGCATTGCAGCATCTTTGTTTATTTCGTGTAACTTTTCTTGTGTAGAGTGAATTAATTCTTCTAGTACTGCCATCTTTATTCCTCCCATGTATCCAGAGTTTACATTTTCAAATCTTGACTCGTATGGCTCTCCTTGTTTGTGTAAAATAATTTGTGGATAGCGTGACAAGATAAATTTATTGAGATAAATCACTCCATCTAGATAATCTCCATAGGTTGTGGTAATTTTAGAAATGTATTGAATTGCATAAGTAGAGTACACTAAATATTTTGCAGTATCTTTTTTCATTAGTTCTGCAATCTTTGCATTGTCTTCTTTTGTAACTGCATTAAATAATTCTCTAACAAACTCTTTTGATTCATCATCTGCAAAGACTTTTTCTCCTTTGAGTCTTTTTAGATCTTCTAATTCTGGAAACTCTAGTTTGATATTATCTGAGACTTTGATTCCAAGAAATTCTTTGATTTTAGTTTTAAATTCTGGAAGTATCTCTTTTGTAATTTCTTCTATGCTTTTGAACTCTACCTTGCGTGCTAGGTCTTCTTTAGCCTTGACTGCCAGGCTTGAAATCTCTCTTTCTTCATCAATTTCTACTGATAACTGCCCAAAAAGCGCTTCAGCAAATTCTTCAAACTCCCCCATTTTGAAATCAAATCATAGATTACTACATTTAACATTATCTTGATTTTACATCAAAGAAATATAGTTTGTAACAATTGATTTTTCATATGTTAGAATCTAGTCTAGAGTTTTTAAGATGTGTTAGATGTGGAGCAAAGCTAGAACTTGATACTATAAAATCTGATAAAGAAATACTGGAAGGAATTTTGGAATGCAAAAAATGTAAACTGCAATTTCCAATTATTAATAAAATTCCAATACTTTGGGATGATTTTTCTCAGTATCTTTCGTCTAGGAGAATTCTGGGAGGTAAACTGTACAAATTTGCTCATTCTCAAAAAATCAAGAATTTTGTAAAGTCAATGATCCTTCCCAAGGATATCCTGTGATAATACAATTCTTCAAATCCCTTGACGAAGATCCTATTCATGTTGCACAGATATCATTGAAAGGAGATGATTCCTTTGAATACAAGTTTCGGGTGCTATCAATAGATGATGGTGAGATCACCCATTTTTTTGAAGGCGACTATTATGTCAAAATCTTCAAGGTAGTAAACACACCAAGGAGTGACCTAGAATCTGCCTAGGTTACTCTCATCCATTTTTTTTTATGAATCATCATCAATAATTTTTGGTAAAATCTCAATTGTGTCAAACGTTATAACCAAAATTTTCTTAATCAATTTACAAATGTCATATTTTTTTCCAAGAGGCAATAGCTGATGGAAAAGATATTGAAAATCGCAATTGTTGTTGCAATTGCAATAGGACTGATATTATTTTCATTATTTTTGATTACAATCATACCGCATATTGTATCAAACACACAGCGTGATTGGAGTGACATACTAACCCCAAAACTCACAAATGATGAGGTAATGAAGATTTTCAGTAGTAACCTGTTTATTCAAAATTCAGGGAAAAATATCCTGATGCTAGCGAGGTTCTAAAAAACCACAACAACAGAAATGCGCGTATCGAATTAACTGCAATGAACTTTACGACTTTTCATTACATCACATTGAATATGGACTATGATGTGCGCAACCAAATGTTGGACTATTCAATCAGGTGCAATCTTGCAGGAGAAGAGAGGCTTCCAAGTGCAAGTGATACGTTGGCACTCTTATATTTGGAATATACACAATGTCTGGAAATTCCTAAAAAACCTTTTAAGGAAAATGATGAAGATGTAGTTTATCAGGACTATGGCAGTAGTGCTTATCCCATACCATTCTCATCTCAATATCAGTTGGCTGTAGAACGTGAAAGTGCAGGACTGCGTGGGAATTGATTTTTGTAAATTTATAAAAAAATGAAATCAAAGATTAGAACACTTTATGAACTTCCCATTATTTTGTTAGTCGTATTATGAAATATTTTGTAATTTTATTGATGCTGGTTTCTCTTGCTTCATTCACTGCAAGTAATTCTGTTTATGGATTATCTTGCGCAAATGCAAATATGACCCAATCTTTTGCAGACTCAGATGTTGTTTTTACAGGCCAAGCAATATCAAAAGAATATGTCCCTAGTGAACATAGTACGGCTGATGGTAAAAAGGATACAATAACACAATTCTTAGTAATCGAAAAATTCAAGGGAATGTCACAAGATATCATTCCTATAATATCTTCAGAATGGTTATGGGGTTATAATTTTACAGAGAACTTAGAGTATGTTGTTTTTGCATATGATGACGGTCAACACTTAAGGCATCAACTATGCACTTCTACATCTCTTTTGGAAAATGCAGAACTTGCTGATATAAGACAAGTCTCAAATGATCTTAAATTAATCGTAGCCCATTCAACACATGTCAAATGGAATGTTGGTGAGATACAATGGCTTGAAGCAAGATATCCCCCTAGCGGAACAGGTGTTATAAGAGTAATTGATCCAGACATGAACTTAGATCCAGAAAAAGTCGACAACCTCTATATCTACGTGTGGTCTGATTCGCATACAAAGGGTGTAACTCCTACTGCGACTGAGACAGGTGTCTCAACTGGCGTTTTTGAAAGTACCGTATTCTTATCACTTACTTATGATGCATGTTGCAATAGACTCAGAGTCGCAGAAGGGGACACTGTCACTGCAGAATATGAGGATGCACATTACCTGCCTCATACACAACTGTCGATGTATTGCACATTACTGCAAAATCAAACATACAAACAATGCTTGATTCTCCACTAAAGCAGTTCAAGTCAGGAATTCCAATCGGTGAAATGCAATGTAAAGAAGGATTACAACTTGCAATAAAGAAATCCAATAAGACTCCTGTATGCATCAAAGAAACTAGTGTTGAAAAATTATTCATGCGTGATTATATTTCTGACATTATACGTATAGGTTTACCACATTCATTACCAGACCTAGAGAATAAAAAATGAAAACTAGAATTTTGATAGTTATTGTGATTGTGATTTCAATTAGTTTAATTTTTCTTTTATCAAATTATCATATTGAATACGATGACCAAGAATCCGTCTATGTTTTTTGTGAAGAATTTCTATTTAGTGGAAGAAAACAATGTACAGTGATTGGGAGATAATACTAAAAAATGAAGACTAGGCTTTTGATCATTCTTTTGATTGCTCTTCCCTCATATGGAATATTTTTTTCATTGGCATATGGATATCACAATTCGCTTGTCTATGAAAGCGGCTTGTACATGTTTAATTGGTTTGTAGAGCATATAATTTACTCAAAGATGTCTTATGATTACTTTGAATATTCACTGAAAGTATATTCAACTGAAGAGATGAATTCCATTGCAATGACATTGAGAATATACGCGAATCTATTGTTCTGGGTGCCAACTGCATTTGCTGTTTATGGATTTAATCATATGATACAAACTATCAAAACGTCTGCCCCGAAAAATCTAAAAAACCAAAGTAAATCCATGTAGATTGATGCTAACAAGTGTTGTGAATCTTATGAATACATTAGGATTTGAATAGTATGATCATATTTTTAATAAAATATTGTGGGAGACACTAATCCCATACCGTAATTGATCATAAAGAGATATACCAATGCAAAGTAATAATATATGTGGTTAAGAGGTTTGTTTTCAAATGCAAATCATGCTCTCATAGAGAAATGGCAATTATTCCTTTCAATTTAACTTTAGATTCACAAGTAAGTAAATTCAACGAGTTTGAAGAAGAATTTATGAAAAATTACAAGTGTCCAAAATGTGGATGGGCCGAGTAATTAACACAAAATTATTACAAGGTCTCATGTTTTATCATGAATTTGAGAAAGAATATTTCTCACCACATTTCCCACACCTATCATGAATTTTTTCTGCGGGTTTAGTTAATCCACACAAACCACAAAAACGCATTATACCCATTTCAACTAATTTTTTTGAACATTCTGAAATTTCCTTAGTGTTATGTTTGCTTTTTGGTTTGCCACACATTGGACAAATTTCATCTCCTGTAATTGAGTTTGGAGGATCACTCATCATTGTTGTTGTCTAGAAATCATTCTTGTTAATATTTTAAGCCTCTTTGGACTTGAACCAAAGATTAGAACACTTTATGAATATCAAATTTTGATGCTGAATTGATGAATCATTTTGTGATTTTGTTATTACTGACATTGTCTATTAGCAGTTTATCATTTGCGTATGGAGGTGTTTCCACAGATAGGACTGTATATCCTATTCCGGATATTGATCCACTTGAGTTATGGGGCATGAATGACGTAATAATAGATGGTACTGTGATAGACAAAGAATTCCTTCCAGATGAGAATGGAAAAGAAATTTTTGGCTACAACATAAAAGTAAATGAATATTTTAAAGGAAAACAAAACGCAAAAATCATTTATGTTAAACAAATACATGCCTTTCTAAATTTTCATCTAGAAAAAGACGATAATGCACTTTTTTACATTAAAAATACCTCTGAATTTGGTTATGTGATTCAATCTCATTCTGTCAAAACATTTGGCGATTGTGATGCACGAAATCTAATTGAAATTAGTCAATTGCCAAATGGAGAATACTTTCGTAGTTCTCCTACAAAGTCTGAAAGCTATTTTGATCCATGTGTTGCAAATTATTTTTCATATGATCCAGATTTTTTCAAAGGTATTGTAAATGGCATAACGCCATTAAAACAGATATTATTTGGCATTCCCATTGAAAAGATTCGTTGTTTTGACAACCTTGTCTTGATTCAAAAACATGATGGTACGCCTGCATGTGTAAAAGAACAGTCTATTCCAAGATTAATGGAACGAAATTGGATCAAAGATAATACAAAACAACAATGTGAAACATTTTCAGGGATTTGGAATGAAGATTTTGCCACATGCTTTGACTTTTCAGATGACTATAACTGTGAAAATATGGGGGGAAAACTTGAGGGTCGAGCATATACTAGTGAGCAACCAGATTATTCTAAAAAATCAGACAGTTTTGTATGTGAGTTTAGAAAATGAAAACTAGATTCTTAATATCTGCATTTGGTATGTTGTTTGTATTAAGCATGGCAAATTAAAAAACGATTAAGAAAAACAAAAACAATC
>JAEFCZ010000090.1 GCA_016125975.1 Candidatus Nitrosopumilus sp. | reverse complement strand
ACAACTATTGGAATTACAAAATTTAATGACTGTTCATTTGAATATGCGCCCTTGTAACTTGACAAACAGTAAGAATTTGGGTTTACCAAATATAAAGTATCTTTGGTATTGCGACAACCATCTCCTTTATTTGCACTTTAATTGTATACTAGTCGTGGAAATACATCCTGATGAAATTGTAAAGTCAAAAAACAATCCATTAGAATTATTCTATTCTTCAATGAGAGCAGAAGCTACCAGAGCAGATTATGATAGAAAACTTCGCAAGGTTTTATGTGAATTCTTTCGTCCAATTCTAAAAGGTGACCCTGATCTTGTAAAAAGAGCAGAATCTGAACCTAAAATCAAGAAAAAAGGCGTAAAACGACAGTTTTCAGATGCTGACTTTGAGCAAAGTAATTCTACGTTACGAAATACACAAGACTTTGTTTCAGAATCTAAATTTCTTACAAATTGGTTGAGTATAGAACATCAAGGTTGGAAACTTCCTTCAACTGTAGAAGCACATGATTGGTGTGGATTGTGGAAAACTATAGGTTGTAACAAAGTAGATGTTCATGAAAAATTAGGAAAAGGGAAATTAACATATGTTAAACAATTTCGTCGTTCATGTTATCGTGCCAAGTGCAAATCGTGCTATACTAATTGGATTGCACGACAAGCTAATGTGTCTACAAGAAGAATTGAAGCTTTTGAGAAAAAATCAAAACAGAGGCCAGTTCATCTTATACTCTCTGTACCTAGAATACAAAGAAATCTTCCAGTTAAACTATTACGCCAAAGAATGAGTGTCATTTTAAAATATGGAAAAATTCATGGAGCATCAGTAATCTTTCATCCTTTCAAATTTAATAAAATAGAACGTAGGTGGTATTCATCTCCCCATTTTCATCTAGTAGGATTTGGTAAATCTTCAGATCTCAAAAATGCATTTGGAAGATATGGATGGTATGTCAAAGAAGCTGGGGAACGAGAATCAGTGTTTCAAACATTTTGTTATTTGTTATCTCATTGTGGTATTCAGAAAGGATATCAGGCGGTTACATGGTTTGGTAGTCTCTCTTATAGCAAATTGCATGTTGAAAAAGAGCCTAGAATCACAAAATGTCCTCTATGTAATGGGGAATTTGAGGAAATTTACTATGAAGAACCAATTCATCCAATAATACCTCCTGATAAGCACTATGAAGGATTGGTAAATGAGTGGGGATGGCACAAGGTGCTCACTGTAGAGTATGAAGAACCAACATACGAGTATGCTCCAACTCGAGATTTGAATGAACTCTTACGTGGTTTAACCATGATCATTAATTAATGCAATATTTTCAGTAAATGAATTGGTTAAAAAAAGAATAGTATTGATGAATCTTTTTTGAAAGATTCACATGCTGTAATTTCGTATGCTGAAAAACTTTTCAAAGCAGCTGATACATTAAGAAAAAACATTGATGCTGCTGAATACAAACATCCGATTTTAGGTTTAATTTTTCTCAAGTATATTTCAGATGTCTTTGAAGAACGTAAACAAGAATTAATTCAATTAAAAGATGAAGGTGCAGACCCTGAAGAAAAAAGTGAATATTGGTCCGCAAATGTTTTTTGGGTTCCAAAGGATGCCCGTTGGTCTAAAATTAAAGATGCTGCAAAAAATCCAAACATTGGAACAATTATTGATGATGCAATGTATGCATTAGAAGAAGAAAATGACTCTTTGAAAGGAGTTCTTCCTAAAGATTATGGAAGTCCAAAACTTGACAAATCTAATTTAGGTAAATTAGTTGATTTATTTTCAAATATTTCCGTTGGTGGTACTCAACATGAAACTCGAGATATTTTAGGAAGGATATATGAATATTTTTTAGGTCAGTTTGCATCTAATGAAGGAAAAAAAGGTGGTCAATTTTACACTCCTTCTGTTATTGTAAATATTCTTGTACAAATGATTAGTCCCAAAAAAGGTCGTGTCTATGAACCATGTTCAGGTTCTGGTGGAATGATTGTTCAAAGTGAACAGTTCATGAAAGAAAATAATGGGGAATTATCCTTTTACGGCCAAGAATCAAATCAAACTACCTGGCGTTTATGTAAAATGAATTTGGCAATAAGGGGTATTGATGCAGATGTAAAATGGAATAATGAGGGTAGTTTTGTTCGTGATGAACACCGAGAACTAAAAGCAGACTATATTCTTGCAAATCCTCCATTTAATGATGGGGATTGGAGTGGTGAACAATTAACTGAAGATCCTAGATGGAAATACGGCATCCCTCCTACATCAAATGCAAATTTTGCATGGATGCAACATATCATCCATCATTTGTCCTCAAAAGGTATTGGAGGATGTGTTATGTCTAATGGTGCACTTAATTCAGATAAGAATAATGAAGATGTAATACGTAAAGAGATCACAAAAGCGGATTTAGTTGATTGTATTGTTCTGCTTCCTTCTAAATTGTTCTATTCAGTATCGTTATCTGCTACTTTATGGTTTTTTGCAAAAAATAAAAAAACAAAACATCGTGACAGACGAAATCATACTCTCTTTATTGATGCTCGAAAAATGGGTCAGATGCTACCTGGTAGCAAAACTCATAGAATAATTACTCCTGATGAGATTAAACACATAGCAAAAACATATCATGCTTGGAAAGGAGAACCTGATGCTGGTATTTACAAGGATAAAATTGGTTTTTGTAAAGATGTGGCTCTTAAAGAAATAGAATCTGAAAATTACATTCTAGATTCAAGTGTTTATGTTGGATATGAAGAAAAAAAGAGTTCTGCTTCATATCAAAAAACTATGAAAGAATTATCAAAACAATATTCTGATTGTATTTCTAAATCCAACTCAATTGATAAGGAAAATCGAACAAATCTGAAAGAACTTGGATTTATTTGAACATGGAAAAAATATTCCTTAAAGACGCATGTGAGATCATCTTTAGTGGAGGAACTCCTGAAAGAAAAATCCCTGAATATTGGAATGGCGATATTTCTTGGCTTAGTTCTGGTGAAACTGACAATGATTTCATCATAGAAACTGAAGAAAAAATCACTGAATTAGGCTTGGAAAACAAGGTCATGCCTATGGCAAAGGTATCTGATGTAGTTATGGCATCTGCAGGTCAAGGGATTTTGAGATATCCCCTGATGTTGAGCATTACATTCAAACCATGAAAAACAATGGAACTCTTGAAAAACTATATGGTGAAGGAAATCTAAATGCTGAGACTCTAAAAAATACAAGCTTGGGTAAAATGTGTGATATTTTTGTAGAAGAAGTTGGAAAAAGTTTGAAATCAGGAGATGTTCTAATCTTTGGAGATGAAGCAACATTTGAAATTTTTGCAGGTGAAGCTGCATAATGAATAAGAAAGAAAAAATGCAAAAAGACATTGAAGATGCATTAAAACATGAAGAGAATCTTCAACATGATGAAAATGAAGAACCAGTAACCTATGTTGATTTAGATGATGTAAAATCAATAGAACATGAGGAACATGTTGAACATGATGAAAATGAAGAACCAGTAACCTTTACAGATGATCTTGAGTCCAATCAAGATGATTGATCTATTTAATTTCTAAATACTTAATTTAGAATTAAAATTGACCCTTGAAAGTTTTTGAGGACATTCTCAATGGTACTTGGATAATGTTTTTCGTATCCTACACGTTTTTTCATTCCCATTACTATCAAATCTATGTTGTGTTTTTCTACAAATTCAAGAATTGCATGTGATGCCATGTTGCTCTTGACTATCTTGGAATGAGTTGAAACATCATATTGTTTTGCATATTTTTCAAGTTTTGCATGTTCTTGGATGACTAATTTGTGCGCTCTCTCAAACTCTTGTTTGTTTGTCTTGGTTTTAAATAAACCAAAAGTAGATCTTTCTTCTAAACATGTAAAAATTGTAATTTTTGACTTTGTTAATTTTGTTAGTTCTATTGATTTCTTGAATGCTTTCTTGCTTCCTGCACATCCGTTGTATGGGATCAAAATATGTTCGAAAATTTTTCTCATTATAAAATGATATTTTCATGGAAATTTAACGTATGTTAGTAAATTTCAAAAATGATTTTTAGCCCATTTTAGTAATAATTCGTACTTTTAGAGCTCTTATCTTGTACAATGTTTCAGAATCTTTTTCTTTCTCCAAAATTGGTTCAAGCCCTTATAGATTCGTCTAAAAATAAAAGAAAATTAGTTTCCTGAGATTAAATCCCAGATAAACCCAAAGAATTCCTTTATCATGACTCTATTTCTTAGAAAAAGTAGTTAATTTCAAACCTAAATTTTCATTGACAAATGTTATACAATATTTCACTCTATTAGGCATGCATAAAGTATTCTTCTGCACATTTGTCACAGCAAAAGTCACTTGCAAAATATTCAAAATCTTTTCCACAGTTTTTACATTTTACATTCATCATATTTCATTCCATTAGTTAAAAAAAGAAAAAATGAAAAAGTGATTCCATGTTAATGTCTCCTTCTAAATGTATGACAGCTACAAAGTTCTAGAAAGAGATTGATGTACAATTACCGTCTTCTTCCTTTTGATTTTGTTGCAGTTTTTCTCTTAGGTGCTGCTTTTCTAGCTGCAGTCTTTCTCTTTGGACCGGCTTTGCGTTTTGCAGTTTTTCTCTTAGGTGCTGCTTTTCTAGCAGCAGTACGTTTTGTGGTTTTCTTCACTCTACGTCTTTTTGGTGCTTCTGCTGCGGCTGCTCTTTTTCTTGCTGCTGCTCTACGCTTTCTTAGAGCTGCTGCTTTTTC
>JAEFCZ010000089.1 GCA_016125975.1 Candidatus Nitrosopumilus sp. | reverse complement strand
ACTGCAAAATATAAAATTTCATTAGAACCTCAAACCAGAGTGGTCTCAAATCAGAGAGATCTCCTAGCTGAGCAAAACAACTACTCATCTGATGAAGAAACCACATCTACGACATTCAAGCAACAACAACTCTTGGATAAACAAAATATGTTACGAGAATCTGAAAAAATATATCAAGAACAATTAAAAAGAATTACCGATCATAATAAAAAATCAGGTGATTCCATTCTAAATGATTTTGAAAAAGCTAAAATACAAACTGGACCTGATTTACTGTCTGAAATTCTAGAAAAACAACCTATTAAGGAAAAAATTAAAGAAACTAAAAATTTTGAGATTGTGATTTTTGGTAAAAATACCCATAATGTGCAACAACAAAATGATTTTATATTTTCTGCAAAAGTTTTCGAATTTGGTAAAAAGGCACACTTGGTAGATTCCTCAAATGATAAATTGGTACCTAATGTTAAATTAACTGCTCAGCTTATAGATCCTTCTGGTAAAATACACAAACAGTTTAATGAAAACCTGGAAACTGGAGTATTTGAAGAAAAATACAAAATTCCAACACAAGCTCCTACAAGAGGTGAATGGACTTTGAAAATTACTGCAGAAAAGGACTTTGGTTCTGAATCTTCTTTTGCTACTTGGGAGAATTCGTTTTTTGTATCTGAATTTGATCAAGATGGTAGTAGCAAATGTAACTATTCTCCTAAATCTAATGCAGGACAAAACTATGAGATTTCATTTGTAAAAGATAATCCTGTTGCATCAATTAATGGTGAGCCTCTTTTGGGATTTAATAATACACATATTTTACCTGAAAATTATGTTGTATCTCTAAATGGATCTGCAAGCTATGATCCTGAAGGTTGTTTTACTTATGACTGGCAATCTCTGAGTACAGATCATGTTATTTCGATTAGAAATCCTTCTTCTTTAGTAACTGAATTTGATTTGCCTATATTGACCCCTGCTGATGTTTTGGAATTTGTTTTACATGTTGGTGATGCCCAATCTTCTGTTTTTGTAAATATTGTTAATAATACAAATACTCCATAAAATAAATGACCAACACACCCTCAATACGACTGCAGGAGGTAGAGAAGGTGTGTTGGTTAATGACAGTTAACTACTATTAGTCATAACTAATAGGGTTCTGTCAAGTTAACGGGTTATAGGTCAAATTCTTCTACCTGTCAAAGATCGGGACATGAGATAGAAGCGAAACCTTTAGATCTCATGAAAACATATAGAATAATAGTAAAAAAAGAAAAAGGGGAATTGAAGCACATACATACGAGTTGAGCCACCCACAACAGTTTCTCAACAAGTTAGTACGAACCTAAATCATGTGCCTTTCTTATCTTGCATATCCCCCCCTCTCATCAGATGAGCTAAATTTTGCATTCTGAATCAAGGTTAACCATTTGTTATTTCCTTGAACATCAATGCCACAAGCTTGAGCTGGAGTTTTTCCATCAAGTGCCATGTGTGGTCTAACATAGTTGTGATAAATCTGATAACCATCAATAATCACACTATCAACCTTCTTGATTCCTCTGACAACTTTCTCTCTGTCACGAAATTCTCCATTAAGACGTTCCATTTGATTATTGTTCATGTCTCCTTGCAAGTGAACATTACGTATATGCAAAGTTCTATCTCTTCTATCTACAGTCCAAAACTTTTTTCGATAAGCTTCAGAGTAAGAATGTAAACCGTCAGTGATAATCACTTTGGGTTTGGTTTGTGTAACTTCTTTACCTTTTCTGAACAGTGAGCTTGCATCTGCACCTTCCTTTCTGTCTAAAACTTCCTGTGCAATCCAGAATCTAGTTTCTGAATCCATTAGACTAAACACGTATTTCATTTCCCCTCTAATCTTTGTGTAAACCTCATCAGCTCGCCATGCATCACCGACTTGAGGAGTGATTTTATCAAGATGTTCTTTCATAATCTTTGTGTACTTTGTAATCCATCTGTAAATTGTACTTGGATTTACTGTAACACCCTGAAGCTTGAGAAACTGTTGTATGCTTCTAAGAGATTCACCAGAAAAGTAAAGTTGTAAAGCATTAGTGATAGTTTCAGGACTTGACTTCATCTTCTCAAATCCAAGATTTATTGAGAATGTCTTGTGACAATCACCACATACGAATCTCTGAATATCGCCCGTCTTGTTGTGTCTAATGGCGTGTTTTTTGATATTCTGAGAATGACAGAATCTACAGTCAGATACAGTTACGGGTGATAATACGACCTTCTTTTGTTCCCTTACTTCTTCTCTAAGTTGGATTGAATACTCTACGCTGTGAATGTGTTTACAGCATACGTGCCTGAATCGGTGGTCAGGGCATGAACAAGACCACTTGCCATTCGTCTTGATTACATCATAATCTCTCTTTGTGGTCTGTGAGTGAACATGATAGTGAAAATCACTAAGCCTGATTAAATCAGATTTCAAGGCTGTTTTACGACCTTTTTCCTGCCTAACAGAATCCTTTTTACTAAGATCTACGTTAACCATAGTACACTCCTGTAGTAGGGATTGTCAGTCCTCTTGCACGGATTCGAACCGTGTCGGTCGGAGATTACGAGCCTCGCCGAGCACCATGCCAAGAGGGTTTTTACATTATACATTTTATATCTATACTATACATATCATATTAATAAAGATTGTTAATATGGATATAAGATTTATAATTCTTTTAGTATAAGATTTATAAACATGGATTTATAATCATTATACATGAAAGTTGGCTCTTTTGAAGTTCCCGAATTTAGATTAATTCCTAATGCATTAGACATTCTTGAAACTATTTACAAAAAGCGAAATCGTGACAAAGTCAATTCAAAACAGATTGCTATTGATTTAGGCTACAAATACGGAACTGAATCCCATTTCTATCGCAGATTGAAAACATTATTGGAATTTGGATTATTAGAGGGAAGCGGAAGTTATTGCGTATCTGAACTAGGTGAAAAAATCTTACGCCCTAAAGACGAACATGAAAAAAATATTTGTAAAACACAAGCTGTCTTGAATGTGGGTCTTTGGAAAAATATCTATGACCAATACAAAAAAGATGTGAAGGAAGATAATTTTTGGCCTATCATTGTAGATATTACCAAAATTTCAAGAGACAAAGCTGTTGAACTAAATTCAAAATTATTCAAGTGGT
The DNA here is from genome assembly GCA_016125975.1 of Candidatus Nitrosopumilus sp. Classification (GTDB taxonomy): domain Archaea; phylum Thermoproteota; class Nitrososphaeria; order Nitrososphaerales; family Nitrosopumilaceae; genus Nitrosopumilus. The sequence goes on along the minus strand of JAEFCZ010000089.1, from coordinate 1,615 downwards.
ATACTGACGACATGGCACACCTTGATGAAAAATTGGTAGGTGTAGAATTAGCAGAAAATACAAATGATTCCAAACCACCAAATCCAAAAAGTTTAAGATCAGGTACAGGTACACAAAAACCAGAGGTAGATGAAGATATGGAAAGCATTATTTTTGACAGATATACAGTAATTCTTCCAAAAGGGGACTTGAAAGAAGAATGGGAAACTCTCAAAAGCTATATGGATATTAAGCTAAAGAATTACAAATATAAAAAACCAAGTAATGTAGTTTTGCTCAACAAAAAAGAACATGAAAAAATATCTCATAGTATAACAGAAGAAGAACATAATGAGTAATCATTAAAGAATTGTTTTAGATTATTACAACATGACAAATATTGAATTTCTATTAGATGAAAATGTATTGGGTCTTGCAAGATTCTTGGAAAAACGTGTAAAGTATCGCAAAGTGGGGGATAATGACTGTCCCAAAAAAGCAGAAGGTGCCCAGCTATTGTTCAGTATGCAAAGGATAACAATCTGATTATCGTTACCAAAGATGCAAAAATGATTGAGGAATGTCAGTTTGAAGAAGTCGAATACATCACTCAGAATGACGTCCAATCAATGAAGACTATTATTTCACTTTGACAACTAGGATGGAGCAAGCTATCTATGACGGAAAGAATTTTCGATACCTTACGCCTATCGAACGTGAAAGATTGCAAGGATTCACTGATGATTATACAAAAGGATTGAGTAATAATGAGCGAGTTAAGTGTACAGGAAATGCCGTATGTGTTCCACTAGTTGAGCATATTGTTTCTTACTTTGGATTTGAGAGATAATGCTTCTCAAATATTTTATATCAGTTAATGATACTATAAGGCACGAGAGGTGTGGGATTCGAACCCACGAGTGCCGAGAAACACAAATGGTTCATCAGACCATCGCTCTACCAAACTGAGCGAACCTCTCGAACTTTTCATATTATCTATTAGCTCTACTACTATTTATTAGTATATACTATTGTATATACAAAAGTATATACGCTAGTATTGTGTATAGTATGTATGCGACCAAGCAATGGAAAACAAACCAGTGAATCAACAAGCTACATCAAAACAGTGTTGGGCAAGAAACAATGACAGCAAAATCCACAGCTAAAATCTATGACAACAATGGAAAGTGTGTGATCAATGTCAAAACTGATATTGTAAAAGACAGCACATTTCCATTTGATTTATCAAAAGGTGGCCTGGAAGTAGATGTCGAAATCAAAGGCAACAAGCTCATCTTTTCCAAGAAAAAGAAATCAGCATAGTTCTGAACGTCTATCGTGTCAACTCTGACAGTCTACAAAACTATATGATCATTTTACACATTTACTTCTTTGATGAGCGACCAAGCATCAACGCTAGTTGAAACACAAGCAGCTGACGAAGAAATTTGTAAAGAAGAAATTGCCCAAATGGGTAAACTAAAAACTCAAAAAGATTGGATCATAAAGCAAGCTGCAATCAAACTAGAAAACTCTGGAAAATACGATGATGATTTGGCAGAAATTGGAAATAGAATTCACAAATTATGGAAGGATCATATTTCAAAATCATATGTCTACAAGGTCTTAGATG
>JAEFCZ010000007.1 GCA_016125975.1 Candidatus Nitrosopumilus sp. | reverse complement strand
ACCATCACCAAAGCCTAATGCTGTATCATCAGCAATTAAATCTACGTTGACATTTAGAGGTTCAACATCTAGATAAAATTCCTTAACAGCATAGCAACGATCTTCTTCGTAAAATCCAGTTCCAGTACAATCTGCTGCATAAATTGATTGACTCATAATTGTAGGTACAATTAATGCTGCAATCAAAGAAGCAAACAGAATTACTTTTGTCGTTGTTGTTATTACTATTTTCATAACATATGAATTTATATGGATTAGTTCAATCTGAATTGAAATAATATTATAATAATATGAACATATGCTTAAATAAAAAATATAGATTACTAAATAATTTTATTAGTTCATTAATTTTCTAGTACTTATTGGAAGGTAATGAGGAGAAAAATTTTGAAAAGATCAAAGTATTTTCTTCAGATGATGAAAAGTTAAAAAAACTTGGAGAACTATTAAGTAATCAATCCAGTAGAGATATCCTAAAATTATTAATCGATAAAGAAATGTATACAAATGAAATAGCCGAAAAATTAGATTTACGAGTTAATCTTATCATTCATCATTTAAAGAAGATGGAAAGTTTGGGATTGTTAGAAATTTCAGAAAAACAGATTGTTAAAAAAGGCAATAAACATAAATTTTATAAAATGATTCCAAATATTTTCATTACACCATCTCAACCAAAAGGAGGAATTAAAGAAGACGGATTTTTAAAGAAAATTTTCAAAGAAGGCATAAAATTTTTAGCAATTGGTGTTGCTGCTACTTCATCTTTTATAATTTACAAATCACATAAAATTGAAGTTATTAAAACAATTGAAAATGATTCACCAGGGGGTTTTCAGATGCTAGTCAAGTTACGTCGATTACAGAAATCCTATACCTAGATCCATTATCATCAGTTCCTATCGTATTAATAATAATTGGTTTAGGTCTATTTTTAATATTTTATAATAAAAAAAGAAAAAATTAGTGGAGTTGTAATCCACCGAATTTTGCTTCAACTTGATCCCAAGGACTGTAATCTGAATAACCTGTACCAAATCCTTTCAGTATTCCAAAGATTTGACTACCAGCTGCATTAGTTACAGCTCCACCTGAATCTCCACCAGATATTTCATAGTCAATTTTTACAAGATCCCAATCAACACCATTAAAGGTGAATGTGTGATTTGGATTATCTACTTCGCCTTGAGCAAAGCCAGTGACTTTAGCAAAGATTGCTACGTCTGTTCCTGATGCTAGTCTGCTAGTTGACTCTGAAGTTATTGTCAGATAGTTGTTGGAGATTCTCCATACTTTTGAATTAGATGTTTCCCAAGCAGTTTTATCACTTATTGCACAATCACAAGTTGATTCGTATCTACTATCAGTAGAATCAGCAATTTTCCCAGAGGAAGCATTTGGTTGATTCATATCTGCATTATCACTAATACAATGTCCTGCTGTTACAAAGTGGTAAGAATAGAAAGGCCATGAACCTGTTCTAACGGGTAATCCGATAGAACAATCTCCTTCAATTTCAATTCCTCCAACAATTGATCACAGTCATCAGTGGTATTAGCACAAGCTGCATCTTGATATTGTTCTACAGATATAGTATATTCAATATCAGTTGTTGATTTTTCAAGAGAGATTCAATAGTTTTTACTTGACTTTCATCATCAAGAATAATTTCTATTATTTTATTTTCTGTGTTGAGATTTACACCAAAATAATTGACTTTACCAATTAATGCATCATAAACATCAGATCTTAGATCACTTTCAACTGATTCTAAGTATTGTTTTCTAGTTGGTTCGATGTAATGTTTTGCATAGTTTTGTTCTTGGTGTTTCTCTAAGATAGGCATGAGTTTTTCTATTTCTAAATCTAATTCAGAAATTCTTGCAGAATTATCAATTTCTTCAATTTCCATTTGGTCATTGAGTCTACTTTGCTCTGCTCTCATGGCGTGAATTTCTCCTACTGTACTTTTGAATTCATCTTCATCAATAAATCTCGTTATTGGTTCAGTTTGTGATTGTGCATTAATTGCTATTGGGGAGGCAATCATTATTGCAACAGTCAAAACTGCAAACAACGAAATTTTGAAGTTTTTTGTCGTCATTAAAGAACGATTAAAGATAAGGTATTAATAAAAAATAGTTCAATCCAGATTGAGCTAAGTTATATATTCATACTCTAATATTGTTGCATATGAAACATATAGAAAAAAGATTAAGCATATGCCAGAACAGGAATTACCCGGACGTTATCTAACATATACAGAATTAGAACAGTTCAAGATGGATTGCCCATTATGTGGAATTACTGTAAATCTAATACAATTTTCAGAGCATCTTAGAGATGATGTTAAAAGAATTAGAAATGAAATATTGAAAATTTAGTCTCAAAAAAGCACCTACAAAGTAGTCCGTCTTATTGGATTGAAATTAAACAGAAATTTTGAATTCCCATGGATCTTCCAAAACAGAGAGTTTATGATCAGATGTAAAAAATGCGGTGAAAAGTATTCCTTTTCAAATTTATAATATGAAATGTTTGTTCAAATGAACAAACAATAATGTCATTCTGAGGATCTGAAATTGTAATAATTCCTAAATAAAGCCAAATAATCCAAAGCGTGATTATTCATGCCACAGACAAAGCCTGTAGTTGAAATTGTAAATGTAGTAGCATCAGCTACAATAGACCAAAGTTTAGATCTTTTTAAAATTAAAGAAAAGTTTCCCGATGTAGAGTACAATCCAGAGCAGTTTCCGGGTGCTGTTTTTCGTGTCAAGACACCAAAAACTGCAACACTACTTTTTCGTACGGGAAAAATGGTCTGTACTGGTTCAAAATCAGAAGAGATGGCAAGAAAGGCAGTAAAAATGGTAGTAGAGAAACTACGAGAAAAGAAAATCAAAATCAAAAAAGATGCAACTGTGACTATACAAAACATAGTCTCATCAATAAATCTTGGAGGACAAGTTCATCTAGAGGTTGCTGCAAGAACTGTACCTAGAAGCATGTATGAGCCAGAACAGTTTCCAGGATTAATTCACAGAATGATTGATCCTAAAGTTGTAATTTTGATTTTTGCATCAGGGAAATTGGTATGTACTGGTGGAAAAACTGCAGATGACGTGTATCGTGCAGTAAACTCGTTGCATGTTTTGCTTGAAGAGAAAAAACTGATGATATATGACTAGTTCCAAGAACGAATTTTTTTGATGACTGGTCAATTGTACATTACTCTATCTCTTAACATGTATCATCACCATTTGCATGTGTGGCAAAACGCTACAATTCACCAATATCATATCGTCTAAGAGAGATTCCAGTAAAACAGATCAAGGTGTGGCGTGATGCACAGGCAAGAAAGCTAGACCGCGAAGGAATTTCAGAGCTTGCACATTCCATCAAAAACGAGGGGCTGCAGAATCCCCCAATGGTGCAAAAGGATGGAAAAAATTCCTACTTGCTAATGTCAGGTCAGAGAAGACTTGCAGCACTGAAACGACTGGGCCAAGAAGATACCTGTACTATTGCTTACAAATTCCACAAAATATGATCTGGATAATGCAAAGGCAGCATCAGTAGTTGAGAATTTACACAGAAACAAGATGAATACAAAAGACATGACTGCAGCATGCGTCTTTTTATCTGAATCAGTGGGAAAAGCAAAGGCTGCAAAATCACTTGGAATGTCTCAGCAAACCCTCAAAAAATACCTAGGATTTGCAGCAGTACCTGACAAGCTAAAACAATACGTTCCAAAGGAATTATCCCGTGATGATGCAACCAAACTATACCAATGTATTCCAAGTGTGCCAAAGGCTGTAAAGATTGCAGAGAAAATTATTCTACTAGACCAGAAACTGCGCAAAAAATACCTGTATCACCTAGCAAAAAGTCCAAAGTCATCACACATCAAACTGCTCAAAAAAGCAAAGGCAGGATTGCTCCAACAGAGAGTCACCCTTGAGCTAAACAAAGGCAATGCAAGAAAACTGCGCAGTCTGGCTGTAAAAAACGATTTGGAAGTAACAGAGATGGCAGACAAGATTCTGAGCAGTTACTTGAAGAGAAGATAGTGTGCATACTAGATAATATCTGTCGATTGGAAAAAAAGGAAAAAAAATTTTTGATTAATCTAGTTGTGCTTTGGCTTTTTTTATCTGTCTCATTTCTTCAGCCAGATGTTTTTTGAGCAATCTCTCATGATCTTTTCTGTGAGCACTGTATACTTTGTTGATTGCTTGTTTTGTTTTTGCTTTCTTTAATGCGGCAGTGAATTTTTTATGTATTGTATTTACCTGTGCAGTGTAACTTGCCATGCATTTGCTTGGAACACAAGTAAATTAATTTTTGGATTTGTTGAATTCTGAGAGATATTTGGCATATGACTCCATCATGACATGAACGTAATTGTCAAAGGATTTGATTGCAGAAATTCTCATCTTTGTGTAGTCATCAAGGATTTTTGTGTTTTTCTCTATGTTTTCCAAATATACTTTCTTTATTGTTTCAGAGTTTGATTTAATTTGTTTTAGTATAGATTGGTCTATGTTGAGTTTGTCAAAAAACTCTTTTTCTGAGATATAGCAAGTACCAAAAAGATCGTCCCACATGTGAAGATATGCCGTGTATAGATTGGAATAATTTTGAAACAGCAAGGGGGTTTGGGATTCTAATTTTTTAATTACTTCTGAAGTATCTTCTTTGAATACATCACAAATGGAGAGTTTTTCATTGTTATCTTTTGAATCCTTACTCATAATGTACGATAGCTGTCATAACATATAACCGACTATCCAAATTCTCAAAGAAAGCAACTTTTTTAGAGTAATAGCATACTTGTCAACAAACTAATACACTTTTGCATCTATTTTATTAAAAATGCATTTAGAAAATGAGCCAAAGTGACAAATTTCTCTTGAAAGAATTCTAAATCTATGAGAACAATTTGTTAGAATCACTCCAATAAAACATGAATTTATGAATAAAGATATTCATCAGATTTTTCTTTTTTACACCAACAGTTTGGACTACATGGTAATTTTACAACATTAGACATAGTTTTTTCCTTTGAAATTATCCCCATCATTGCAATTTGGATGAATTGTGTTAGTTTCCTGAACAACCTGTTTTATGATGTCTGCTACCTCTTTTGACAATAAAATTTTTGAAAAGGAGTAATTGTCATGCTCAAGGAAGGTTGTAGCAGGCATTAATCATAGTATAACAAAATGAAATAAAACAAAATTGTAATGATTTTTGATAATCTACAAAAATTTTATAGTCTATATAGAAATCAAAAATAAAATATTTTCAATAGGACATTGTATTTCATTATGAAGAATCTTTTATCATGGATTTACAGAATCAAGTCAGAATGCACATAATTTTTTCCTGTGGATGTAAAATAAAGGATCATAATGGAGAATTAGTTAAAGAATGTTCAATCCACAAGGAAGGGAATTTTATCAAATAAACAGCAGTTTTAATCTACAACAAAAAGGAATCTTAAAAAAGCATCTGTAAAGGAACGTGTCTTATTGGATTCAATTTTAGAGCATTGAACCAAAACGATAATGCTCCTTAAGAGAATTATTCAGAGTATTCTCTTTTTCGCCTATATGCACCACATTTAGGACAAGGTTTTTTCTTCTGACCTGCAAGAGTCATTTCTAATGGAGTACCACAATCAAGACAAGACTCAGATGCATTTATTGACATGGGTTTTCCTATATGTTGTGCACTTAAGCGTATCTAATCTCATCTTAATGAAGTCCAATCTAAGCGGATATAATCTAAAATGAAATTTTGAAAAATTCTATTTATGCGGAATCTATATCATTTAGTTCTTTTAATACTTCTTTTCTATGTAACATTAAATTTTGAATTTCAGATTGTAAAATTTTCACATTATCATTAGCGTCAATAACAGCCCATATCTTCTTCCAGATTTTTTGTTCAGTTTCCATTTGTTCATCTCTTAAATCATTAATACTAATGTTTGACAAAGGATTACACTAGTACAAACAGGTTAAAAAACTAGCGTAATTGGAAAAAATAGAGACAATCTATGACTTGATATTATTTTTTACAATGCTTACACGTGCAATCAAACATGTCAGCTTTTCCCATACATTGATCATGGTGCTCATTATAGCATTTGTTACAAATTACCATTTTAAGAACCACTTTTGTGGGTTTTTTCATGGATGAGTACTTTATCAAAAGTATCGGAATTTCCCTCCCACTTGAATTTACAATTTCTACAATGGTATTTCATTTTATTTTGTTTTATCCTCTTGTTTCTTTTCGGATTCTTTGAATGCATTTACGTCATCGGTAGTTTTGGTTTTACAAGAACCAAATCTTAGTTTTTCAATTATTTTTTTAAACATACTTTGTTTGGATTCTTAGTGGTATATACTGGCGTATTTGACAAATTTTATGCCTAATTTTCTATAGAGGTTCTATTATTGTATACATTATCCTCTTCAAATTGATATTTGTGAGTATTTTCTATATAGTTAAAGCAAACCAGTTTATAGCTAAGATGACATCATAAAATAGAATGATTTTTTGGAACCCTGTTCAATTTAGAGTCCCTCGATTCAAGTCCCTCTGGGCCCAATTAATGAATAAATTATTGTGTTTTAATTATTTTAATTACGACAATATTTTACAGGAAAATTTTATTCTTTCACAAATTTGTTTCATTACAATATACAAGCAGGAGAAGTATTTTGAATAGAATTATTAGTCAACGAAAAACAGATAGTCATTTTTCAAAGATTGCTTCAAAATACAAAAATTTGAGAACCACTGACACTGATCATATACAATATATAAAAAATCAATTATCTAAAAAATCCCAAATAGTTATGGCAGATATCGGTTGTGGTGATGGACGATATTCATTAGAACTTTTAAAATGTTTAGGGGAAGATTGCTATCTTCACTGTATAGATTTCAATGAAAATATGATCAAATATCTAAAATCGCATTTAATGGATCAAGGTATCTTTAATTTTTGTGCGGCACCAGGAGATGCCAGTAAATTGCCCTTAGAAAGTGAAACAATGGATTACATTGTCACATTTAATGCCATACACCATTTTGATATTCAGAAATTTCTGGCAGAAGTCTATGAATGTCTTAAAGATGATGGCCGTGCATTCATTTACACACGTTTACGAAATCAAAATTCAAGAAATATTTGGGGGCAATATTTTCCATTATTTTCTGAAATGGAAGATCGTTTGTATGAATTTGATGAATTACAGTATGCCATTAAAAAAGCAGACATGAGAATTGTTCACACCAATATATTTGGTCACAATAGAACATCCAATTTGGATGATCTTGTAGACAAAGCAAAAAACAACCATTATTCTACATTTGATTTGTATAGTGAGTCAGAATTTAAAAAATCATTAGACATATTCAAACAAAACATTATTGATAATTTTGATGATTTGGAAAATATCCAATGGCAAGATGAGAATATTCTCATAGAAATCAGCAAATAAGATCATGGTAGGATACATGGGTGATAAAGCAACTATGATTGTACATCACTTAGCAGCAATGTCATCAGATTGTAGAATTTATCATGTAAAAAAAGAAAATAGACTATATTTTGTTCCGGATACGCTTGATCAAGCAAGAAAAGAGAACTTTGGCACATGTAAATATTGTAACAAAACTACATCATGAAGAATATGTAAGTATAGAAATGAATCACAAAAAAACGATGTTTTCGTAAATACTAGTGTAACAGACACTAGTATGAACTGTCATAAAATTAGTGAAGCACATGTTTGGAGATATTCCAAACATACTAAGATCCGCAGATGCTTAAAATGTAAATCTAGAATCCAAATTTCGGAGAAAGAATATCACCTCAAATGGGGTATTCATAAAAATATTACAAAACTAAGTGTATGAATATGGGAGATTCTATTATTTGTTCAAATTGTGGTTTGTCATATTCTCAAGAAAATGAATTATGCAGTCATTGTGGATGGACCTTTAAAGAAAAGTAACCCACTACTCTTCTAAAAAAATGTTATATCCCTACATTACTTTATTTTATACATGGTTCACAAAATAAAATATTTTGACACTAATGAATTAAAGCCAGGGGTTTTTCTTCAGGATGTTGTAAATGATTTTTTAGCAGAAAAAAATGAAAAAATTATAGCAGTTCATCCGGTTATGGAAAAAACATTATTGGTTCATTATCAAGAATAATCAATCCACATTACATTTTATGAGTATGTGGACCGTTAAACTGATTTTACAAAATGTGCTCAAAATACCATAACAAAAGTAGGGAGTGTTGAACTGATCTGACAAAAAACCCGATGGGAGAATTATGAATTGGAAAGAGATAACTAACACTAATGCCATAATCATGGCATGATTCAAGAAAATAGTTTCTTGAGTCCAGGAATAGTATGTACAGGTAAGGATGTTCCTTTAGACCCGCTACTTTTCTTTTTTCATTAAATTATTTCATTGATTTGTGTTTTCAAATCTTCAAGAGAAGAATTGATTTTATTTTCTCTATGAGTAATATCAGTTCTAAAATCATTAATTTTTTTAATTCTATCTGAAATCATTCGTTTTTGTTCATCATATCCTGAAGACCCATAAGATTTTCGTTCTTTTAGTGAAGATACAACAGTTGTAGAAGAGATAATTTTTGAAACTAATTTAGGATCTGTTTTTGTCCCAGCTACAGATTTTTTGATATCAGAAGGAGTTAATTTTGAAATTGGTTTTTTTGACAGATGTGCCAATTGAACCAATGAACCAGCAATTTTGTGTGTTACACGGAATGGAATTCCTTCTTGAACTAATTTTTCTGCAATATCTAAAGCAATAAGATTACTTGATTCAGTTACTCTTTTCATTTGTTTTTCATTTACTTTCAAAGTAAGAAGCATTGATTTCAAAATTAAGAGTGCACTAATTGAAATTTTGGAAGTTGACCATATTGAGGATTTTATCTGTTGTAAATCACGTCCATACCCAGATGCCAATCCTTTGATGGTAGATAAAATTGCAGTAAGATTTCCAATTACTTCAGATGTTTTTCCACGAGTCAATTCTAAAATATCAGGATTTTTCTTTTGTGGCATTACACTTGATGGTGATGTAAATTCATCAGATAATTCAATAAAAGAAAATTCAGATGTAGACCAAATTACAAAATCTTCAGCAATTTTGCTTAGATTAGTCATTAAAATTGAAATCATGGAAACGTATTCTGCTACAAAATCGCGTGTGCTTGTTGCATCAATTGAATTTTCAACCACATCATCAAATCCCAACATCTTTGCAGTACTATGTCTGTCAATTGGAATACTTGTTCCACCAACAGGTCCTGCTCCAAGTGGACTCTGGTTTATTCTTTCAAAAGTACCATAAAGTCTTTGGAAATCTCTGGATAAAACATCTGCATGTGCAAGAAGATAATGAGAGAATAAACCTGCTTGAGCTTGTTGAAGATGAGTATAAAGTGGCATGATTGTTTTTTGATGATTTTTAGCCACAGAAACAAGAGCCTCTATAGCATCTAAAAGACAATTACAGATAATGTTGATATCATCTCTAATCTTCATACGAATATCTAAAACAACTTGATCATTTCTTGAACGAGCAGTATGCATTTTTCCTCCACTTGTCATTCCAGCTCGTTTGATTACTAGTGCCTCAATTAGTTCATGAATATCTTCAGCACCAGAGGATGAATCAAACGTTTCATCTTTCAAACTCTCTAAAGAGGAGAGTATTTTTTTTGCATCGTTTTTTGTTATGATATTTTGTTGGTATAACATCAATACATGAGCTTGACTTCCAAGAATATCATAAAAAGCAATTGCAGAATCATCATCAATGGAGGATACATAATCTAAAGTGATATCACTCAAATCATTTCCAAGACGTGAACGATACATTACCTAAGGTTCTAGAATGGTTATATATAGCATCGACGCTTTTGCCCACATGAGTCAAGATATCAAACAACTTCGGGTAAAGCTCTTCGATGAGTTATCAAAGATTGTAGATCCAGAAATTAACACATCAATTGTAGAATTAGAATTAATTGATGAGGTTGATATCAATGATAGCAATGTTAAAGTTGATTTACATTTAACAAGTCCATTCTGTCCAGCAGTGTTTGGTTTTAAAATTTGTCAAGACATACATGACAATCTTTTGAAAGTGGATGGAGTTGATGACGTTAAAGTAAATGTCTCAAATCACTTTATGGCAGAACAGATTAACAATCAAGTTAACAATAGCCCAAATCCAAAAAAACTTGGTTAACTTCTAAAACCAAGCATATATCCTCTTAGAAGTTGAATTCCCATTGCAGGGTCAACACCTTTTGGACATACCTGGCTACAAGAGCCAGCAAAATGACATCTCCAAATACCATGGGAGTCATCAATAATTTTTAGTCTAGAATCTTTTCCTTTATCTCTACTATCTGCAACATAACGATATGCCTGAGCAAGAGCTTGTGGTCCAACAAATGAAGAATCAGTAGCCATAGTAGGACATGCTGAATTACATAATCCACATTTGATACAATTTGCAAATTGGATGTATTGTTCAAGTTCTTCTGGAGATTGCATGAATTCCTTTGCATCAGATGTTAATTCAGTATCATCTCTATCAAGGTAAGGTTTGATTTTATGATGAGTGTCAAATAATCTTTCAAACTTTACAGCTAAGTCACGAATGATTGGGAAGTTATTCATTGGTTCTACAGTTACAACATTTGAATCAAGTTCACTAATTTTTGTAAAGCATGCAAGTCGTGGTTTTCCATTAATTATCATTCCACATGAGCCACATGTTGCTTGTCGACATGAATAACGTACAGCCACTGAATGATCAAAATGTTTCTTTACGTCAAGAATTGCTTCAAGTACTGTAGTCCATTTTTCGTATGGAACATTAAATTCCATGAATCGTCTTTCATTATCTTTTTCAGGATTGTATCTTGCAATTCTAAGAGTAATAGACTGAGATGATTGTTCATCTGCAATACTAGAAACTTGTGCCATCTCTATACCATCCCCATGTTAGTCATAATAATTGTTCGTGAACCATATGCAATTAATCCAAACATTGCTGCAAGACATCCATAAGAAACTGCTTTTTCATACAAACGTCCTTGTTTGAGTTCCAATAAGATTACTCTTAATCCATTAAATCCATGAACTGAAAGCAAAACTAAGATTAATTCCAACATTATTGCATAAGGAATGAATTTGTAGTTTGCAAGAACGGTTTCATATTCTAAAGAGTCAGCGAAATTCATAGTCATACGCATCAATATATGAACTGCAACTAGAGCAACTGCTGCTAAAGCAGTGCCATAATGGATTTTCATTATTGTGCTTTCTCTCATTTTACTCACCAAACATTACGGCTAATCCGTACATCATAGCAATTGCAGCAAGAATAATCGCAGAATAGATTCCTATCTTGTGTCTGTAGTTTTGAGATGCTGGATCATATGGATAATCAGGTCTTGCAGGTTTTCCAACACCAACTCCACCATGTCCCAACATTACCCTAATTCCATTAACAGTATGGAACACACACATCGCAATTACAATTGCTAACAAAATATGTCCTTCAGTAGTTTGAGTTAATTCTAAAAACTCGTTCCATCCTACACGTCCTCGTAAAATATTACTAGTTTCATAAATGTGACCGATAAAATATGCTAATAATCCTAATCCGCTTAATCTCATTAACCAATAAGCTACTCTTTCAATTCCGTAACGACTTGGATTAACCATTCCTTTGATGCCTTCTTTGTGTTCGTCTTGAGTCATCTAGTATTTCCTCTCCACAGGCTGATACTTAGTGATTGTTACTGGATGTGTCTTCATGATTGGCTCATTTGGATCATAGTATGCGAGTGTGTGATGCAAAAAGTTTGCATCATCTCTTTTAGTATAATCAGTTCTTGCATGTGCACCACGAGATTCTTTTCTATTAATTGCACCAATCAGTACAATTTCAGCCACTCGGAACATAGAATCAAGTTCCATAACATTTGAAAAGTTGGTATTGTACTCTTTTGCTTTATCATCAACATGTTTCCAAGTTTGTGCTTTTAGTTCTCGAATTCGTTTAAGGCCAGCTACAAGATCAGTTTCATTTCTGTAAACGTATGCTTTCTCATTCATAGTATCAGTTAATTCTTGTCTAATTTCATAGGGATTTGCATCACCGTTTCCTCTAAAGATTCCATCATAGATTCTCTTCTCTTCTGCTGCAACTAAATGATGAGGCCATTGATCTGCAGTGGTGTTATTCATTGCATATTCAGCTGCTAATTCACCTGTAATTTTACCCCAAACTATACATTCAGAAGTAGAATTTGCACCTAATCTGTTAGAACCATGAACGCTATTACATGCAGCCTCACCTGCAGCCCAAACACCTTGGATTTCTGTTGCACCATCAATATCAGTATGAAGTCCACCCATCATGTAATGACAAACAGGTCTAATCTCAAGTAATTCTTGAGCTGGATCAATTCCTGAAAATTTAATAGAAATTTCTCTAATTCCACCTAACTTTTCTTTTATCTTTTCATCACCGATATGTCTCAAATCAAGTTTCATACAATCAACACCTGTTTCATGTTTAAATCCACGACCTTCTTGAATTTCTGTCATAATTGATCTTGATACAATATCACGGGGAGCTAATTCCATTTTTCCAGCTGCATAAGTTTTCATAAAACGTTCACCTTTGTTGTTAAGAAGATAACCACCTTCTCCTCTTGCACCTTCAGTGATCAAAATGCCAGATGGTAAAATTCCTGTTGGATGAAATTGTACAAATTCCATATCTTTGAGTGCCATACCAGCACGTAACCCCATATCCAAACCATCAGGAGTTGATGATAAAGCATAAGTTGAAAAACTGTATAATCTTCCAGCCCCACCAGTAGCAATAATGAGAGATTTTCCTTTGATTGTGTAAAATGTACCAGAACCTAATTCGATTGCAGTAAGACCCATGAATTTTTTTCCGTCATGAATAATTGATGTTGCAAACCATTCATTAAGATATTCTATATTCTCATGTTTTTGACATGTATCATACAATGTTTGCATTTCAAAGAAACCAACTTTATCTGATGCATAAGTTGCTCTAGGGAAACTATAACCACCAAAGTTTCTTTGATCAATTCTTCCATCTTCTTTTCTAGACCAGGGCATTCCCCAATGATCTAACTGATGGATTTCTTGTGGCATTTCAACACAAAGTCTTTCTGCAACATCTTGGTCTGCAAGAAAGTCACTACCCTTTACAGTATCATAAACATGAGATTCAATTGTATCTCCAGCATCTTCTTGAATTACTGCAGCAGTTCCACCTTCTGCGGAAACAGAATGAGAACGCATTACTTGTAATTTTGAAACAATGCCGATTTTCAGATGAGGTCCCTTTTTTGCAGCTGCAATTGCTGCTCTAAGGCCAGCTAATCCAGAACCACAAATTATCAAATCAAACTCAATTGAATCGACCATTTTAAGACAAACTTGCTTAGGGCGGGATAAATATGTAGTAATTGTCAGGCATGATCCAAAATATTCATATATATCACTAGTGATATCACTAGTGATGATTTCTGAATGGTTTCAGAGAGTAGGAAGCTCAGTCCCTAGAGGATTTTCAAGATATTTCATCTTAGAATTATTGAAGAAAAAAGAACACACAGGAAAAGAGATCATCGATTAT
Organism: Candidatus Nitrosopumilus sp.; assembly: GCA_016125975.1. Classification (GTDB taxonomy): domain Archaea; phylum Thermoproteota; class Nitrososphaeria; order Nitrososphaerales; family Nitrosopumilaceae; genus Nitrosopumilus. Next base: position 30,958 of record JAEFCZ010000007.1, on the reverse strand, counting down.
GCAGTAGAACAAAGCAATGGAATTTGGAAACCATCACCAGGTTTGATCTATCCCTTGTTAGGTAGACTGTTAGATGAAGGATTAATTCAAGAAACAAAAGGTGGGAAATATCAATTAACAGAAAAAGGCGCAGAAACTGCACAAGATGTAGATAAGGTCAACGACATTGTAAAAAAGCAATTAGATGTTCTTTTTAGATTAGGTAATGTCGGAAGATTTGTAGCAATGGATTTGCTTGAAAAAATTTCTTCAATGGGTACAATTTTGAGTTCAAATGTTGCAAATATGACTAGTGGAGAAACTGAAAAATATAGAAAATTTCTTCAAGAAGAACTGAAGAAGATTGATTCAAAAGATGTTGAAAAAAATGGTAAAGAAATCAAAATAGACTAAATCTTAGAATTACAAAGTTAGGTAAATTATAGAATCAATATGATAGCGATCAATTATTTCAAAAAAAGGTATGGAAATATGACATTGCAATCAAAATAGCATTATGAAAGAGTAGAATAATGAAAAATAAAATATTGTTTAAAGTCATAAATAATTCAGAAAAAAAGTGATTTTATGAAAAATTTACTTAGTATGCTAAAATCTAACAAACCGTTAGTTATTCCTGGCGTTTATGATGCAATCGGAGCAAAAATTGCAGAGAAAGTAGGATTTGATGCAATGTTTCAAACAGGATATGGTACATCAGCTACTCTTTTTGGAATGCCAGATTATGGATTCATAGGGGCAACTGAAACTGTAGATAATGCAAGAAGAATTTGCAGGGCAGTTAAGGTTCCAGTAATTGTGGATTCAGATACAGGTTATGGTAATGCGCTTAGTGTTTGGAAGTTAGTAAAGGAATTAGAATCTGCAGGAGCATCAGGGATTTTTCTAGAAGATCAAAGATGGCCAAAGAGATGTGGACACATGCAAGGAAAAGAAGTTGTTTCACAAGAAGAATACGCAGAAAAACTCGGTGCAGCAATTGATGCAAGGGAGAGTAAAGATTTCATAATTGTTGCAAGAACAGATGCACGAGCAACAGAAGGACTAGATGCAGCAATTGAAAGAGGATTACAAAATAAAAAAATAGGAGCAGATGCAATATTTGTTGAAGCACCAAGATCTATTGAAGAAATGAAACAGATTGGAAAATCAATAAAGGCACCACTTGTTGCAAACATGATTGAAGGAGGTGCAACTCCAATTAGTTCAGCACAAGAATTACACAAAATGGGATTTAAGATAATTTTGTATCCACTATCAGTATTGTTTGCAAATACTTTTGCTACAATGAATATACTTCAGGAATTAAAGGAGACAGGAACAACTTCAAAATACAAAAACAAAGTAGTAAATTTTGATCAGTTCAATGATCTTGTAGAACTTTCAAAGTTTAGAAAGATGGAAAAGAAGTACGGATTTTCAAAAAGAGAATAAAATAAAAAATTACAAGTAAAGTCAGTTATGCCTGATTTCTCTTTACTTCAATTTCTATTGTTGAAACGTTTCTTGTTCTACCGTCTTGCGACTCTAAAGATTCTGAGCCTATCTTGATTTCTCCGATAGAGTATCCTGCATTTTCTGTTTTTCGTGCAATGATTTGAGCTACATCTACAGCACGTCCAATGCTGAGTCCTCTAGCTTTGATGTTGACGGATGGTAAATTTGCCAATTGAATTAGCGTTGATGTAACATATGCCATCAATGGTTTCTTACCAATGAATATGGTGTCTCTTAATTCGGTCGACATACAAAATTTGGTATTTAAGGATAATTTAAAGCTAAAAGTGTTTTTTCTAGTATGAGGAAATTTTTTTGAAAGATTTGAACTATTATTAACTAGAAATCAAGATTTTATTTAGAATTTGAAAAATATTGTAAAAGTTTTAGAAACTGGAAGTAGTGAAGAAAAAATCAAAATTTTGGAAACTCTTGATAAAACAGACGATCCTGAAATTTTACAAAAAATTATTTCAAAATTAGACGATGATGATATCAAAGTAAGAGGAGAGGCATTTAGTTCACTTGTATTAAACAAAAATAAAATTTCAAATTTTTTGACTCAAAATTTGAATTCCACTAGCAAAAATATTAGGGGTTTTGCAGCACTAGCATTAGCAAATCGAAATGAAATAGATGCAATCTCTAAGATAGTAAAGCTTGCAAAAGATGAACGTTCCATGGTAAGATCATGTGCAATTGGAGCACTAGGTCATCTAAAAGCTAAAGAAGCTAAAGATGTTTTTCTAGATTCAGTCTTAGATACTAATGTAGAAGTAAGAAAAAGTGCCATACAAGCAATAATTGATCTGAAATTTTCAATTTCTGAAGAAAGAATTAAAGAAATTTCTAATGATGCAGATCCAGAATTATTAAAAATGCTTTCAAAATTAAAAAAGAAATAGTGGACCGGAAGGGATTTGAACCCTTGATCCGATGCATGCCATGCACCTATCCTACCAGACTAGACGACCGGCCCATATTCAGAATTCTGAATCAATAATATTTTTCAAATTGGTTATTAACGTTTAGCGGTCAAACAGAAAATCGATGTATGAAATTAACACAATATATTTAACCGTCAATATTATGATTGAATCGTTATGGTAGTAGATAACAAAGCAACTATCACATATGTTCAGTTATTAAAAGAAGATCTTGTAATTATCAGATTAGTTCCAAAAGAAGGTCCAGTTCCAGAGTACAAAGCTGGTCAATTCATCACATTAGGATTGCCAAATCCTGTTGAAGGAGGAAAAATTGTTAGAAGAGCATACTCAATTGCATCACATCCAGAAAATAGAGAATATATCGAGCTTGTAATTAGATGGGTTAGAAAACCACTTCCAGGAAGATTAACTACACAATTGTTTAATGCAAAAGAAGGTGATGAAATTCTTTGGTTAAAACCAACTGGAAGAGCATTACTAATCAATGAAGAACTTCCAAATAGAGAAAAAGACAACAGAAGAATTATCTGTATTGGGGGAGGAACAGGCCTTGCGCCTTTTGTCAGTTTTGCACAACACCTACATGATTCAGGAGACAAACGAGAAATTGTTGTATTACATGGTGCCAGTTATGTTGATGAGTTAAGCTACAAAGATTTGCTAACTGAATTAGAAAATGAAAGTATTAAAAGAGGTAAGGATGAATGGAACTTTAAGTATAGAGCAGCAATCAGTAGGCCTCAAGAATGGTTTAACAGATCATGGGCAGGACAAATTGGAAGAGTTGAAACATTCCTAAGGCCAAGAGATAACGGAATGTCTCCAGTAGAAGAATTAATCGGAGATAAAATTACTAAAGAAAATACGATGTTCTATGTTTGTGGATGGCAAGGTACCATTGATGGTGTAATGGACTTCTTAAAACCAAAAGGCTTTGTTACTGAACATGATAAACGTGAAGATGGAAGTTTTGAAGTCAAATACGAATCATACGGATAGAATTTTTTTAAAAATCAATCATTGAAATATGAGATTTGTTTAGTGAATCCAATTGATTACTGCACTATATCTTGCACATCTAAATCCAGTAACAAAAGCTCATGTAGAAATTATTGAGGAGTTAAAAAAAGATGCAGATGTTGTTAAGATAATGCCTGTTGTTTTCAAAGATGATGAAAAGGAAATCAACAGTAAAAGCTTTCCATTTAATTTTGAAGTTAGAAAAAAGATGTTAGAATCAGTCTTTGGAGATTCTATTCAAATTACTGATGATTATGCATTCTTTGCTCCGTTTAAGAAGTATATGCCACCATTACTTTCACCAAAATCATGGCAATTAAGAAAACAAATTCTACGTGGAGTTGAAGGAGAATATTTCTCATACACAGGAGACAAAGCAGAAGGATACATGTTGAAAATTTATAGATTAAAACCAAAGATTGGGGAAAGAAAATCACTTTCTGCAGCATCAGTAAAAGAAAAACTGTATGATGCAGCACTTGGAAAAAAATCATCATGGAAAGAAGATGTTCCTGAAAAAATTACCAAAGTAATAGAAGAAGATTGGAAAACAGTTGAAAAATTTGCAGAATTAGAAGATAGGACTACAAGAGTTGCTGGAATGAAATTTCCAAAAGAAGGCTGGTCAAAATAAATAGAGATTAATACACTATATGTAAAAATTTTCTATGAAACTTCCACTTTCAAAATATGTTTGGTTTGATGGAAAATACGTTCTAACTGAAAAAGCACAAGTACCAATTACTACACATGCAATACACTACGGAACATCAATCTTTGAAGGAATTAGAGCATATTGGAATGGAAAAAATCTTCATGTGTTTAGATTAGATGAACATGTAAAAAGATTCAGAAAATCAGGACAGTTTTACAATATCTCATTGAATTTTTCAGATAAAGAAATTACTAATGCAATAATTGGAATATGTAAAAAAAATAAACTCAAAAAATCATGCTACATTAGACCATTTTATTTTGTAGGGGATTATGGGATTAATCTCCATGTTACAGAAAAAGCTCCAACAAGTGTTGCAATTTTTACATTTCCTTTTGGGGATTTATTTAACAAGAATGGAATATCAGCAGGAATTGTTTCTTGGAGAAAATTCTCAGACATGTCAACCCCACCTCAAGCAAAAATGGGTGGAAATTATCTAAATTCTATCATTGCAACACAAGAAGCAAAAAGAAATGGTGTAGATGAAGCAATCTTACTAGATCATAATAGCAATGTTAGTGAAGCACCAGGTGAGAATATTTTCATCGTAAGAGAAGGTCAACTTGCAACTCCATCACTAGCATCAGCAGCACTGGAAGGTATTACTCGTGATGCAGTAATCAAAATTGCAAGGGATTTGGATATTGATGTGGTTGAAAGAGACATTACAAGAAGTGAACTTGCAATGTCTGATGAGATATTTTTGACAGGGACTGCAGCAGAGATTACACCTATAATTTCACTTGATGGAAAGAAAATAAACAATGGTAAACCAGGAGACATTACAAAGAAAATGATGGAAGAGTATACAGACATAGTAATGAACAAAAATAATTACTATACTCATTGGTTAACTGCGGTGTATTAGATGAAAATTGTGCAAATTGGTACAGGTGGATGGGGGAAGAATCATACCAGAGTTTTATCAGAATTAGGGGTTCTTTGTGCAATTTGTGACACTGATTCTCAACGTAGTAAAGAATTTGGGGAAAAATATTCTGTTAATTATTATGAATCACTAGATGATTTAATATCATCAGAAGAATTTGATGGGGCATTTATTGTAACACCAACGTCTACTCATGCAGATATTGCAAAAAAATTACTTGGGATGAAAAAACATGTGTTTGTTGAAAAACCTCTTACATACAAAACAGAAGATGGCGAAGAACTTGCAAAACTTGCAGAAAAAAACAAAGTAATTCTAACTTGTGGATACATTGAGAGGTTTAATCCTGCAGTTGGCATTATAAAAAATCTTGTTAAAGAAAAAAAATATGGGGATTTGATTATGCTTGAATTTCACCGTGAAAATAGAATGCCACTTCATATCAAAGATGTAGGAATAATACATGACACTTCAGTTCATGATATTGATACTGCAAATTGGTTATTTGATGAAATGCCAAATGTAGTATTTGCAAGATCAGGTCAAATAAAACATGAATACGAAGATTTTGCAACAATCATGCTTGGATATAAAGATAACAAAGTTGCAATTATTACATCAAATTGGGTTACACCAAAAAGGATCAGAAAATTTTATGCCACATGTAACGATGCAAGAATTTCATCAGACTTCATCACACAAGAAATCAAAGTGGAAAAATTAGAAGGAACTGAAAATATAGACAATGAAAAACAAGAACCTTTGTTAATAGAAATTCAAAGTTTTCTTGATGCAATTGAAGGTAAAAATGAACATATTGTAAAAGCACAACAAGCAGTTAATGTTTCAAAAATTGCTGAAGCTGCACTTTTATCTAGTCAGAAAGGAGTTCCAATATACTTAGATCTAAAATGAACAAAACTATGATGGATATTTTAGCATGTCCAATTGATAAAAATCATCCTTTGGAATTATTTGAGATAAAAGAAAAAGACAATTTAGTTTCAGAAGGAGTATTATTTTGTTCAAAATGTTCTAGATTTTATCCAATAATTGAAGAAATTCCAATTATGCTACCTGATGAACTAAGGGATAAAAAACAAGAGATAGAGTTTTTAGAGAATTTCAAAGATAGATTGCCTGAAAAAATTATTACAAAGGCAAACCCATGGCATTTGTAGAAAATGGTAACTAATTTCATTTCAGATAAAGCAAAAATTGGTCAGAATGTATCAATTTGGCATTTTACCTATGTTGGGGATGATGTAGAGATTGGAGATGATACAAAAATTGGTTCACTTGTTCACATTGATTATAATGTAAAGATTGGAAAAAACACAAAGATAGAAGGTTCAGCATATATTCCACCACTTTCAAGAATTGGGAAAAATGTTTTCATAGGTCCAGCTGCAGTTTTGACAAATGATCCTTATCCAATGTGTGATAAAATGGTGGGGGTAAAAATTGAAGATAATGCAGTTATTGGAGCACGTGCAGTAATTAAAGCAGGAGTAACTATTGGGGAAAATAGTGTTGTCGCAATGGGGGCAGTTGTAACTAGAGATGTTCCTGAAAACGTGGTTGTAATGGGTTCACCAGCAACAATTAGGAAAACTAGAGAAGAGTATGATAAAAAACAAAAAGAATGGTTAGAAAGTTAAGATTTAATCTCTTTTTTAAAGATCCAGTTTTTTATCTTAGATAGAATTAGAATCCAAATTACAACAAGAATGATTGCAATAACTGCTTTGATCACAGATCCGATAAACCAGTTCATATCACCATAACCAGTAATGGTTATTGGACCCAATAAAGTAACTACAATTCCTCCACCAATAAGAATCAAAATCCACATTGCAAACAAAAATCCATAAATTCCAGCCTTCAAATGGACACCCCCATCATAAATGCGGTAATCACTGCCAGAATTCCTGAAAATATTGCTAATTTGAATATTGTAAATCCAACTTGTTTTTCTGACAACGGTCCTCCAGCAAGAAGTAATCTTACCAAAGTAACAGGAGCTGTTTTATCATCAGTTGCCTTTAGTTTAAAATCATCAGTATGATCTACGGGTTTTCCTTTGATTTGTCTGTGTTCAACTATTCTTTTTACGCTTGATAAGAACAAAAATGAGTTAATTACAGCGGGAAGTAATGCAACGGCTGCAATGATTTCTACACCACCAACAATTGCAATAGAACCATACATAGCACCTAGAGTTAAAGCTCCTGAGTCGCCTGGAAAAATTTTACTGGGGATTTTGTGGTATTTGTAAAATGCTAATGAAACAAATGCTAGAGGTAAACTTACAATTGCAATTTCATAGTTTTGTACAATAAACAAACAAATTGATAATGAAAAACTTGTAATAACCATAAATCCACTTGCAACACCATTTAAAACATCAATAGAGTTGATTGTGTTTCCAGTAATTGGAATCATCAATATAATTAATCCAAGATAAAGTGCAGGAATTTGTACTTCACCAAATAAGGGGAATGCTAAATTAGTATCATATACACCAAATGCAATTATTGGAATTGCAGCGATTGCAAGAGCTACGGGTTTGAACCACCCACCCATAACTTTTCTATCATCAACATATCCTATTGCAAATGCAGCAGTAGTTGTAATAATTATTGCAATAATTTCATTTAATTGTAAAAATGCATATAAAACAATTTCTGAAACAATAATTCCTAAAATAATTGAAGGACCACCAGGTCTTACAACCATAATGTCTTCTTTTTTGTTCATGTCTTTTACAGCCATATTTCTTTTCTCTAGGAATTTGATTAATGGGGGTATTGTTACAAAAACAACAAAAAATGCAATTATACATGAAACAAATGCGGGAATCACTAAATCAATCAATATCTAACTCTTCGTAATTCTGCCTTAATGTTATCCGCAATGGTTGAACCAATTTTATCTATTTCTGCTAATTTATTTACAGGAATCTTTGCCAAGTCATCAAGATTTTTGATTCCATGTTTGAATAGAATTCTTGCTCTAACTCTACCGATTCCTTTAATCCTGACTAGTTCAAGTAATTCTTCTCTAATTCCATAAGAGATTCTTCTGCCTAAATCACCTAATTCTTCAAGCAAATCTGCCCTTTCCACATGTTTTGCGATCTCTCTTAGGCAGTAACAAAGCCAATTTCCATTCTCAGTCATCCTATGCATATCACCAGACTCAATTCCGAGGCTATCTGAAAGACTAAGTTCTGTAGACTCAGTAATCCAAGATTGAAGGGCCAAAAGGCTTCTTGAGCAATCATATTCAGAAATTTGTTCTAAGAGTTCTGAAGAGTTATTTTCTATCATAAGACTTGCAGATTCATAGTCTTTTTGCCGAAGTGAAAATTTTGGGAAAAATTCTTCACAATTTGAAATCAAATGTAAAAATCCAAATGTATGTTTTCTTTCTTGAGAGACATTTTCAAGTGCATCTCTAAAGTAAGTTGCAGTAAGTGGATCGATGTAAAGCATAGATGTCTTTTTCCCAAATTCAGTTGCAGCATATCTTTCACCTTTTTTTACAATTAGATATTGACTAGAAAGAAAACGTAATGAAATATCAATTGCAAACTTTACAGTGGGTTTACGAGATTGTATACCACCAAGTGTTTGTAAAAAGAATTCCAAAATTTCTTCTTTTTTGATTCCAGGATGAGTTACAATAACACTGAGTATATGAGTTCTCAAAGATTTATCATCAGTAATTTTTGATTCAATAGGTTCAGGTTCACCATTAATGTAATAATCAATTAGATCTTCAGTATTGCCATTTCCAACAATAATTGATTCTCCATAATCATCATACTGAGGTCTTCCAGCTCGACCACAAAGTTGTTTGTATTCAAGTATGCTAATTGGTCTATTTGCACCTACTTTTGCATTGTATCTATTTACATTAGAAATTACAACTCTTCTTGCAGGTAGATTAACACCTGCAGCCAAAGTTGGAGTTGAAGATAACAGTTTGATGGTTCCATTTCTAAATTCTGTCTCAATTGTTTCTCTACATTTTTGATTTAATCCTGCATGATGAAATGCAACTCCTTTTTTTACTAAAAGTGCTAATGTTTTCACTAGCTCCGTATGTTCATTTTCAGATAGGATTTTCTTTGATGTTTTTTCTAATTGGTTCATTTCTTTTTTCTCTAAAATTTGAGAAATTGCATCAGATGCCTTTGTTGCAAGAGATTTTGAGCGAGTTCTAGTTTCAGCAAAAACTAGTGATTGTCCTCCATCTTTTACAGATTGCACGCCTAAATCAATCGGAGTTCCACAAATACTACGCTCAACTTCAAATGTTGTTCCATCAGCCATAGTAACTTCTCCGGCATCACAAACGCCCTCAGATAGAGGAACAGGTCTCCAATCATTTTTTACTAGAGTACATTCAAGCCAATCTGCAATTTCATCAGAATTTGTTATAGTTGCACTAAGACCAACAATCTGAGGTTTTGATTCTAAGAGTTTTAGTTGGGTTAAGATCATTTCTAATGTAGGCCCTCTACTCTCATCACCAATTAGATGAACCTCATCAGCAATCACTAACCCAATTTCATCAATCCATTCAGCACCATGTCTTATTATGGAATCCATTTTTTCATTAGTTAATACTAAAATGTTATTTTTTTCTAGATTCTTTTCAATATTTTCAAAATCACCAGTAGAAATTCCAACTTTAACTTTGTTCCCCAATGCAACTTTTTCTAATTTTTTAAATTCAGAAAATTTTTCAGCAGTTAATGCTCTCAAAGGACTAAGATAGATTACTTTACCTTTGTTTTTTGAAAGATAACTCATCATCCCAAGCATTGCAATCAGTGTTTTTCCACTTGCAGTGGGAGCAGAAACTAGAACACTTTTGCCATCAAGTAATCCTGATTTTACACTATCTGCTTGTGGAGGATATAATTTTTCAAAACCTTGTGATTTTAAAAATTCAATTGCAGATTCTGGAAGTTTTAATTTTTCTATTTTCATACTCGGTTATAATGACCGGGTTTTGATTCATAAATAGATGCTTCTCTAAGCATTCTTCTAATGTAATTTCTTGCTTCTTCTTCTGTGAATTTTTCACTCTTTTCTAGCTCTTTGACAAATGCCTTTTCTTCAACAGGGATCTTGTTGTCACCTTCAAGACCTTTTAGCACATCCATGAATAACTGCATTTTTGAAACCTCGCTTCGAGGTTTTCCTTGTAATACCCCAAGATCAACCTTTCCAGTATTAACATCAACACCAGCGTCTTGAAGCATGCTTTGAATTAGAAATATTGCGCGCTCAGCATCTTCTTCTTCAACCTTATCTTTCATGAGTAATCTTGCCCTAGCAGTAGAGAGTCGGATAATACCTTCAAGTTGTCTAGGTGTGACTGTAATCATTTCTTCGGATTCAACATTTCTCATTTGGAGATAATAATCAAGAATTTTTTGTTCTGCTTCCTTCGTTAGATCAGGAGTTCCACGTTTAGCATATGAAAGGTATTTTGTAAGCAAATCAACATCAACTACAGATTTTTTGTCTGTTCCTTGAGGAGTGTGTAATTCTATAATGTGTCTTGCAATTTTTTCATCTTTTTCTTTAGTAGGGATATCTCTAACAACAAAGATCAAGTCAAATCTTGTTAAAAGAGGAATTGGCAAGTTAACATTTTCTGTAATATTTTTGAATGGATCATATTTTCCATACATAGGGTTTGCTGCAGCTAAAATTGAGGTTCTGGCATTTAGAGTTGCAACAATACCACCTTTTGCAATACTTGCTGATTGTTGTTCCATAACTTCGTGCAAAGCACTTCTATCTTCAGGTTTCATCTTATCAAATTCGTCTATACTTACAAGACCTTGATCACCAAGTACAACTGCACCAGCTTCTAACATCATAATTCCTGTTTTGTCTCTTACAACAGCAGCTGTAAGTCCTGCAGCAGTTGAACCCCTACCAGAGGTATACAAACCACGTGGTGCAATTCTAGAACAGAATTTTAACATCTCACTTTTTGCAGTACCAGGATCACCGACAAGAAATACGTTAATGTCTCCTCTAATTTTACTACCATCACCTAATGATCTTTGATTGGAACCTACAATTAGTAACAAAATTGCTTCTTTGATTAAAGATTGTCCTTGAATGTGTGGAGCAAATGAATCAATTAGTCTTTGGTAAACATCAGGACTTGCAGATAGAGCTTTGATCATTTTTTCTTCTTCAGGAGAGATTTCTTCTCTTTCAATTTTTCTAGAAGTCTTAGAACCACGTCCGCCTAAAAATTCAATATTATTTCCTTCAATTCTTAGCCGGTACAACCCACTATGTCCACGTGTAACGCCAGTGACAGATTCTTGCTCTACACGAACTACTCCAGTAAGTACAATTCGGTCTCCAGGCCTAGCATTATCTACTAAATCCTGCCTAATTGTGACGTCAATATAGTGAGGAAGTTGCCCAGGTGGCAAATCTTCAGGAAGTTCTTGTAATCTTAGGATTTGAAAGTCAATGAATTTACTTGCCTCAGGTTTTAGATCAAATTCTCGATGTTTGCAATTTGGATTATCACATACAACTGGAACTTTAACATCCATTCCTTTAATCTGAATTACTTTAGTTTGATGCTCGTCAGGACAAACAAAGATCAATTCTTTTGCAAGAGGTTTAACTTCAGAAGCTCTTACTACCATTCCCGAAACACTAGTAATGTTTCCAATAGTTTCAGCATTAATTTGTCTGAGACTTCGCTCAGAAGGATAATTGATTAATCTTACACGGACTTCATCTTTTATTTTTTCTGCATAATCAGGAAATCTTGTTTGTAATGCTTCTTTGATTGCTCTTGAAAAGGCATCAAATATTCTATCAGGGTTTTCCGAAAAAATTGATATGATTTCAGGTTCAATAATCAAATCATTGTAATCAACAATAATGAATTTAGAATTCTTAGGCATCATTTCGTCGATTGCCTGTACATACTTGTACTCACCGTTATTGTCTTTGAATCTAGTTAAGAATTCTTTTACTTTATCAGAAAGTGCAGAATCAGTAAAGGTACTGGTTTGTGCACTACTCATCAGTATCACCTTTTATTTGATTTTCAAACTCTATACTGTTTTCATAGATAGTTTTGTAGAAAATCACTTCTTCAACAGTTAGTTTATTGTACAAATCAGAGTTTAGTTTGATGGAGTCAGCTAATTTTACTAGTTTTCCTCTTCTCATTCTAAATAATTCTAACATCATACTTTCAACTTTATCAAAATCATCTCGATTCAATTCTTTCATAGATTCTTTTAGTTTAATGTAAAAATGAGATTCAAGAGTAGAAATTTGATATTCTCCAACCATTTTTTCTTTTGATAATGCTTGTTTAAGTTCAGTAATCATATCAGGAGCATCAAGAGTTCCCAAGTTATTATCTGCAAGAATTTTGCCTACCCATTGAGGCATGTTATTTACTTCACCTTGCTTGCCTTCAGTCTTTAGACCTGCTACATTGAACTTGTAGTCCTGATTTACAGTGACTTTAGCATCCTTTAGGCGGTATCCAATTGAGTGTACTTTTTGTATTTTGTCTATTTCCATATGAGATCACTTTTTGTATTTTAGATCCTCAAGTATCGGATCGATCAATTCTGTTAACAATTTAGTGAGATCAATTGATCCTAATTAATTTCAGGCTGATCGCTCATTATATTATGCTCAAAGAGATTTTAATTTGACGTATGTGACAATAACCAATTCGGATTTATTAGTGGGAATTGCTCCCATGTACTCATATGACTGCAACTGGCATGTGGGTAGAAAAATATCGTCCAATGAAACTTTCTGAAGTAGTTAATCAAACAGAAATTATTGGAAGTTTAGAAGCATTAATCAAAGATCCTACAGATATGCCACATTTGTTGTTTTCAGGATCAGCTGGAGTTGGAAAGACAACTACCGCACTATGTATTTCAAGACAAATTTTAGGAGACTATGCTAAAGACTACACCTTAGAATTGAATGCCTCAGATGAAAGAGGAATTGGAATGGTTAGAGAAAAAGTAAAAAAGTTTTCAAGATATGCAGGAATGGCAGATGTTCCATTCAAGATTATTATTTTAGATGAAGCAGACGAAATGACTTCTGATGCTCAAACAGCACTTAGAAGAATCATAGAAGATACTGCAAAAATTTGTAGATTCATCCTAATTGCAAATAATATCTCAAAGATTATCGATCCTATTCAAAGCAGATGTGCAACTTTCAAGTTTACATCAGTTCCAGAAGAAGATGTCATAAAAAGACTAGAAGAAATTGCAAAAAAAGAAAAAGTAAAGGCAGACAAAAAAGGACTAAAGGCAATTTATGATTATTCTGAAGGAGATCTTAGACATGCAATTAATTTAATGCAAGCTACTGCAAGTTTAGGTGCAGTTTCTGAAGAAAATGTAAAGGCATCTGCAGGATTAACAAAAACTACAGATGTAGATGAAGTTCTAAAAATTGCATTATCTGGAAAAGTTCCAGAAGCAAGAGAAAAGATGATTGAATTAATCAAGGTTTATGGAATGTCAGAATCAGACTTTTTGAAATATTTGAATTCTGCAGTATTCAAATCAAAACATGATAAACTAGCAGATATTTTAGAGGTAATTGCAAAATATGATTATAGAATTTTAGTTGGTTCTAATTCAGAAATTCAACTATCTGCAATGCTTGCAGAACTTGCAAAAATAGAAAATTAAAACGCAGAGAGTGCATAAAAGCATTTTGGCAAAGCACAATGAATAGAAAATGTGCTAATTTAGACACAAAAATTAGATGTACTTAGGGAATTGAACATGTGGATCTTAATCCATTAAAAAATCCTCCTTAAGAAAGTATTAAACTAAAATTTCAACACTGTAAATGAGTTTATACATCATATCCTCTCATGAAATATAGTGCAATAAGTGGGACTTCCATTCTACATGTAGGGATAAAACAATTTTTATTTTTATAATAAAAAAAGAAAAAAATTAGGATTCTGGTTCTGGAATTGGTACTGCTTCTCTAGTATCAATTTCAGGTCCATCTGTCCATTTTGGATCAACGTAATCATTTAGATCAATTAATCCACTTGTTAGTCCTAACTTGTCTGCAATTTTGATAGTATCCTCTACTGTTGCATAAGCCCAAACACTAACAACTTTGCCATCATCTGTATAGAGATTCAAAGTTGTTGGAACTATTCCTGCATGTGCCTCATAACCAAAAGCAAGAATACCGTTAGCTACAAACCACTCATTTTTAGTGTCAGGTGCGTTTGCAAGTGTTGTATAAGATACTTCAGGATTTCGTAATTCTCTAGTTTCTACGACAATACCACCAGATTCCATAAATTCAGTCAGTTTTGTTTTTGAATTTATTGGGAAATCAGTACCAAAGTATTGATATGTAGTGGTACCACTTTCTCTTGATTCAAGATATGAAATTTCCTTACCATTCATCCTAATATCAGAGAATTCTAAACTTTGAGGAGTTTTTGAGCTAATTGCTCCATGTTCTCCTAAAGTAATAGATGGGGGTGTAGGTCTAGCAGATTCACTTGGATAAATCAATCCTATAGCTAATACTTCAGACTGTGTGTTTTGCATTGATACGATGGAAACGGCTGCAATCGCTAGGGATAATCCAAAGATAATTGAATATTGTTTTTTATTCAAGATTATGGCCCCCAGTATTGAAAGTCGTTGTATGGAGATGAATCATCGTAGTCATAGTTATGCAAGTGATTAGAGTAGCTTAGGTTAGAAGAACCCCACCAATATGGTGTTCCATTTGTGCCATAGTATACAATTCCGGTAACTTCACCACCATCTAAGGAATTATCCTCATCTGTGGATTCACCACCAACATGCATATCTTTTGCATCTCTTGTATCAGTAACTGCTCCTTCATAAACACCATCCACATAGAATTTGTAAGTGTCGTTAGTATCACTATCTGTAATTTTTACAAATACAGTTGATCCATTAACATCTCCAATACATTGTGAACTGGTATTTCCAACAGTTTCATACCAATAGAAATTAGCATCAGTATCACTGCATGGACTCATAGGACTGCCTTTTTGTCAGCCCCCTTCAATCCATTCATTATTACTGAATTTTATCCAAACTGCATTTACTATTGCACCGCCAGTTTCTACTGAATTGCCTGAATTTATATCAATTGTACCATAGCCACCTCTATTGTCAACATCTTTCTTATAGTTGGCATAGCAGTGCTGACCTGAAACATTACATGAATGTGCAAATGCATCTGGTGCAACTGTAGCTATTGTCATAGTCAGTAAAACTGCCATGACTGGAATTGCTAAAAGTTTTGAAGTCATTTTGTTGTTTTTGTTAGTCATTGTCATTTCCAATGTTGGAAGGATCTATTAAGCCGCGCTCCGTATATGGGTACTACTCGATCGCATACTATCTACATAGATACTACCTATATGGTGAGTGTCATCCTGCAAAATCACAAACAGATGTAAGGTTTTGGTTAAACTTATTGTTCATTTTTTTTCTTGCAAGTGTGATTCTGCATATAGTTGTATCATGTGTCCTTAATATCAGGTTGTTTTTTCTGTTTATTGGATCTAAAAACCCTAAAAACCTTAAAATTTCATATGATTAGAATCTTGAAATGGTCGTGGTGTATCAGTGGGACATAATTATGCCTGTTTTTTGGGTCGGGACATTGAAAATTATGTTGAATAAGGGCGTGTTGTGATAGTGGGACATAAGTTAGTCTAAGGAATCATGTTTTTCAAGTATAATTTGTACACATTCATCTAATTCATTTTGAGATAAACCATCTGGTAGTCCTATTGTAGCAATAATGTAATTTCCATCAAAGGAATCATGTAATAAATTAGAGTATTGAATTAGATGGTTAAGAGATGGTTCATTACATCCAAGCTTTACTGCTTCATCAATTAGATCATGATTGAGAATTGGTGGCAAGTCTGGTTTAGGTGAAAATTCTGTTATGATAAATGGTAAAGACAGTGCAGATACAGCCAAGACTGTGCCAAGTAACATAATTTTTGTAGTCATGATGTTTTTTGATTTTTAAAAATATAAGCATTAAAAAGAAAAAAAGAGAGATTAGTATCTCCATTCGACTTTCATGTACAATGAATCATCAAAGAGGAGCAAGAAAAGACAAAATGGATGTCACAGTTAGGAGTAGAACATAGAAGCAAAATAGAATGGCAGATTCTAAATGCATTTCATAACAGTGACAAGCCATTGACATTAATGGCAGTGATAAAAGAATGCAAGTTTTTGGAGCACCGTGATGTCATCTCATGTATTTTGTATGACATGAAAAATAAGGAATTGTTAGAAGTAACTGACAGAATAAAACAGGGAACCGTACTCATTACAAAGTTTAAGACAACAGACAAGGCAGAAAAAGACTATTTTGATATTGATTGCTCACAGATTGGGACAGCAGAAGACATATCATATGTTACACAAAAAGCAATAAAACACTACAGAGAACTTGGATATTTCATTGCCGTTGCAAACCAGGACATACAAAAGGGAAAGTACAGAACGGATCTTGTAGCTTACAACTATGAAGAAAAATCTGCAATTTCAGTGGAAATAGAATCACACAACGAGGTTGTAAGCCATTTCAACCACGTATTGCTCAACATGACAAAGTGGAAGGAGTTAGGATTTGCAGAGTGCCACGTATGGTCGAAAAACAAAAAGATAAACGAGATAAAAGAAATGATTGATGAACATGAGATAAAATACAAAGTAAAGACGTTTGTTATCAGCTAACAAGACTGGAAAAAAGTGTCCTGATCTTAGAGAATGTTTGTTTGTCTATCTTTCCAATATTCATTTTAATGAGTTTTTTCTCCACACTAAAAATCCTGTCAACTTTGACTCTGCTGTCTGCAATAAGATTTCCTTTCTCCAAATTCTTGTTTGTGATCAACATGTCATAGTCAGTCTTTTGAAGATTGGACGTTAACGGTACAACTACTATGTCACTGTATTTTTTGTTGTATTTGTCATTTGACAAAACAATTACAGGTCTTACTTTGGATTGCTTTAGATCAGAGAATGGAAATGGCAGCAAAACAATGTCCCGTTGCACAGTCATTGCATGTATTTATCCCAAATGTCATCTTCTTTGTTTAACCAGAGTTTTTTCAATGTAGACTCAGAATGGATTAAAAGATCACTAAAATCATCTTCCATATGTTTTTCCAGGTTTGCTGCCTTTTGAATCAAGAGTTTCTCGTCTTTAGTGGTAAGTACCAGCCTGTCTCCTTTTTTTATTCCCAATAGTTTCTGGATTTCTGTAGGGATTGCAATCTGTCCTTTTTCAGATACGCTGACAGTCTTCAAAGTTGATTCAGTCATACATAAAGTAAGAAATTTCTTACTTATAAAGAATATGCTGTTTCTACTTTAAATTAAAACCAGACTTATAGAACCATGACAAAAGTAATTTCTCTAGATATCGGAACAGGTTTTGTAAAGGCCTGCTCTGATATAAAAAAAGTACAATTTCCAGCACTCTATGCATACAGAGAAGCTGGAGAATGGGAAGATCAAAAGGAACGAATTGAAGGTACAGGTATTGACGCAGTCAAGATATCAGAATATCCAAAATCCGTAGTGATGAGACCTTAAGAGAAGGTGTTCCCTCAAACAAAAAAGCATTCATCTCTGTTGTAAATGAAGCAATTACACAGCTTGGAATAGAAGATGCCACAAACACAATTATTGTAATTGGGTTACCATATCATGCAGCAAACCAAGCTGGAAAGTTCAATGAGTTTGTTGAAAAAATAACAGGCTGCAAGAAAGTCGTTGTTGTTCCACAAGCCATAGGAACTTTGATCTCAGCTAGAAAACAAGACGGTATTGTATTAGCAATTGGACAAGGGACAACAGAGCTTGTTGTATTTGATAACATGAAGCCAACAATAGGAAGATCCATACCGCAAGCTTGTGATTTTGTATACATGGATGGGATGGAACTCGATTATCTGCATCAAGACAAGGCAAAAACAGAACCAAAAAGTTGAGATGCTGGCTGACATTATATCAGAAAGCCTTGCATCATTTAGAGCAGATCTTACAGGCAAAAAAGAATATGACGTAATTGTATCTGGTGGCGGAGTACTGTTACCAAAAATGTTACAGGTACTAGAAAAGAAATGCCAAATCAAACTACAAACAGTAGAAAAACCAGTGTTTGCAAATGCGTTAGGCATGTTGGAATATTCTATGATTGCTATTCCCAGCTTGCAAAGTCATGGACCTGTTCCTTGACCTTGCTTATTTTTTTCAATTCAGCATCATCATACTTGGAACAGATGTTAATGAAACAGCCAATCCAGATCTTAAAAGATATACCAAAAATCATGCAGTGAAAATACCTGGAAACAAATATGTGAATTATGCATTAGAGAGATTGAAATTTTTCATAAAATCAAATAGTCAATTCCAGAATCTGAATATGATTTTAGAAGATGAAATAAAAAAAGATATCATGTCATTTGTGAATGGTAAAAAGAATGCAGGAGAAGGAATAGAGGAAATAAAGGTTAGTAGAAAAGTTGGGAACAGAATAGAAAATAAGATTAGATATTTTTCACTTGACAATATCATAAAGAAAACAATTGTAGAATTTTGTTTCAAAAATCCATGTTATGGTATCAACATAAAAGCAGATGCAATACAACTGCATAACAATCCCAGGCACAGTAAAAACGGAATTAAATCAGGAACAAAACGTGGAAGTTACAGAGAATTATTTGCAGGACTAAAGAAATTATCATGTATGAAACACGGTAAATTTAATGAAAAGAGTCACAGACAACATCATTTACAGATTCATCAAAAGTCTGAAGATGAAAATATTTCTTATACAACATATCAGAAACATTACATCAAAGGATACAAAGAATGGAAACAAGGCTTGAAATCATGCGAACCAGAAAAGTTAGCATTGCGAACTAAAAAAGTTAGCAATATTTCAAGATGCCAAAAATGTGGAATTCAAATCAAACTAAAATTAGCTTATGGTTACAAAAAATTAAAGAACGGAAAGAAACGGCGTTATAAATACTATAATGAAATTCATATTCTCAATATAGTAGGATGCAAAATAGAAGTGTCATCATGTACAAAAGCAAAATCTGTTTTTGATCAGTTTAATTCTAATTTACCATAATAAAATTATGAATAATCAATATACAATACAAGAAAAAATTCAACAGAATCAAAAGGCAATAGAAAAAGAGATAAAATCCATCAAGAAAATCCTAAAGAAATGAAAAAATAGAATTATATCAATAAAATAAATTCTAAGTGTTTCTGTTTTATTTATTCATCTCATTACTTTCTCTCATCTACTAATTCCCGTATCAGTTTTTGTTGTTCGGCAAGAAGCGATTCTATATTGTTGATTTTTCTAGATACTTTTTGTTCCAGTTTTTTTACATCAGAATTTCTGGATTCTTTCCTTGCTTCCCTGATCTTTGCTAGTTGTTTTGACAACACATTGCCACATTTCATGCAGTAAGATTGATCACTAGTATTCCTGGATTTGCAAGAAGTGCAGATTTTGGAAAACAGTATGGATTCCTGCGGTTCGTCTTTTTTGAGATTATGTAGTTTTAACACTGCATCCTCCTGATCTGAATTTGCCAGATGTTCATAGTGTGCAAGCATGTTAGACCCTTTGGACCAGTTTCCATAGATTTTTGCAACATTTCCAATCTTTTTGCGTACTCAGTAAGTGCAGTGTGTCTGAACAAGTATCCCCATACTCGTTTTTTTAGTCCTGCAATTTTGTGGGCTTTTTTTATCATATTTGAAAATGCCTGATATGTAATCAAGCCATCATCGTTGTTGTGATAAAACAAGAATGCGTTTGGATCATCACTGTATGGATGTTCTGAAAGCCAGTTCCGAATTGGTCCAAAGCTTGAAACCAATATCAATGATTTTGGTCCAGTCTTGCCAGTTGTATGGATTCGGATAAAATCATCCTCAATTTCCAATCCACCAATAGTTATTCTAAATAATTCACCTGGGCGATATGCTCCTTCAAACATTGTAAACACCAATGCAATGTTTCGTTTGACATACCTTCCACCAATTTCTTTTATTGCCCTAATCAGACGCAAGGTTTCATCATCGGTGAGCAGATCCTTTGCCTGTATCTTTTCGTATTTATCTACAAAGGAGCCAGGAGTAATCCAAGATACTACAGGATCATATTCTTTTCCTTTTGACTTGTCTGCAATCTCATCATGTACCGAATAATGGTACAATCGCTTTAGTGCAGAAAGGGTATCCTTTTTCACAGAGTTCTCATAATCAGAGCTGCAAGCACTTTGTAAATATGCTCAATTTCTGATCTTGACCATTCTTGGATTTTTATGTCATCTTTAATCTCCAGAATTCTTCGTATGCAGTCACCATAGTTTGCAATCCGACCATGAGACTTGTTCTCAAGTCTCAGGCGGTCAAGAAATTTGCAAGCTACATCAGCATTTTCTTTAGAGAATTTTTTGTATAAATTTCTCTTTATGTTTTCAACCTTTTTCTTTTGGTTATGGATGTCTATCTTTAGAGGTTTTGTCATGTAGTTTTTTCTATTTCCACAGGTTTCAATCGGATTACTTTTGTTCTAGCTTCGAAATCAAATTAGACGATTCCCTGTATTGGAACTTTTATTCCTTCTTCAGTGGCGTAAATGTTGTAGTTTTTCTCAATTAATTCTCGCATTTCCCAGAGAGTGAATTGTTCATCTAAATCAAATTCAACATCTATCTCATTTTTCATGCGAATACACATCCAATTTCGTTCCAATCTTTCTCAGTTATCTGGCGTCTGATACTGAGGTTTTTTGTTTGATTATTTTTTGTCATATCTATCAGAGATTGATTCTGATTTAAACATGTCAAATTTTGTTCATTGTGGGATATCATAAAGAAGACTAACGCAGAGAGAGGGATTTGAACCCCCGTATGCTTGCGCACACAGGCTCTCAAGGCCCGCGCCCTACCGAGCTAGGCGACCTCTGCAAAAAATTATGGATTATAGACATTAAAATTTGTTGAGGATAGAATTGAATTTGTAAAAATAAGAAAAAAGAAAAAAATTCTTTAATCGTGTGCGTGTGGATTTACAGAGCTTGATTCCATTTTTACATAAGAGCCATCAGCTTTTTCGTGATACTCTTGGTAAGATGGTTCAATCAAGATTGCGTGTGTTGGGCATGCTTCTTGGCAAGCCATACATTGTGTACAATCATGTTCTCTGATTGGTTGTGATTTATCTGTATAATCTAGACGTTCATCTTGTTCAGTCAAACCAGTTCCGTCAAAAGTTGCATCCAAGCATTCTGCTGCTGGGATATCTTTTTCAGTTCTATACCACTGGAATGTTTGGACAGGACAGACACTCATACAAGAACCTGCTGCAACACAAGAGTCCCAGTCAACTGCTACAGTTGTACCGTGAATTCCAAGAGGGACTTGTTCTTCACCTCTTGCTTCATATGCTGCTTTGACATCATCATTTGAAAATGCCTCACCATCAGTTCTGCCTTTACCCCAGATGAAGTGTTTATTTTCACCGTCACTGTGGCTTGTCTTTCCAACAATTTCTAGATTTTCAACAAATTTCTCATCTATTGGCATGAAATATTTTATTTTAAAATATTATTTAAAGCTAGATAAAATTAGTCGTGACTAAACTAGAGTAGATCGGGCAAAATCAACAAAAATAAAAATTTCTAAAAATATTTTTAGATTCTAGAGAGTTTTTGCAGCACTATCATGTTTTTCAACATTTGATTGATCTACTTTGATTGCTTGTGGAGGACAAACAGAAACACATGCCATACACCAAATACAATCATGTTCTCTGATTGGATCTGCCTTGTCAGTCATATCTTTTCTCTCATCTTTAACAGAACTTCCAGTTCCTTCAAAAGTTTGACCAACTACATCTTTAGCTGGAATATCTTTTTCAGTTCTATACCACTGAAAAACTTGTACAGGACATGCTTCAATACATGCACCATCTGCAACACAAGAGTCCCAGTCAACTGCTACAGTTGTACCGCTTACGCCAAGAGGGACTTGTTCTTCACCTCTTGCTTCATATGCTGCTTTGACATCAGCATCTGAAAATGCTTCTGCATCTGATCTTCCGGGACCCCACATAATGTGAAAGTGTCCTTCTCCATCTGAAATTTTTCCAAGAGGTTTTAGTCCTTCAGGGAAATTTTCTGCTATTGGCATGATGGTTTTTGTCTCAGTTATTATTTAAAGCTAGACTAACATAATTCTGTAATTCCAGTCAGGAATAGATCCCTTACGTTCATAACGTTGTACGATCAAGTTGGTGGATATGGATATTATCAAATTTGATGTATATCGTGGGCCAAACATTGGAGTTTACATTAGTGTCAACGATAATACAGTTTTACTTCCAATGGGATTTGCAAAAACTAAAGCAGAGAAATTATCAAAATATCTAGGAGTAGATTACATTTACACATCAATTGCAAATACTAGATTAATTGGAGCATTATGTATAATGAATAACAAAGGAATTCTTTTGCCAAAAACTGCATATCAAAATGAATATGATTTTCTCAAAAAAGAGATGGATTTAGAAATAGGGGTATTAGATTCAAAATTGACAGCTTTGGGAAATGTGATTTGTGCAAATGATAAAGGAGCTGTCGTATCTCCTTGGCTATCAAAAGAAGATTGTCAAACTATTTCAGATGTTCTAGGTGTTGAAACAATTCAGAAAAAAATTTCAGGGTTTAATCAAACAGGAGTGGTAATGGTAGCAAATAATTCGGGAGCTGCGATTCATCCTGAAGCAGATGAAGAAGATATGAAGATATTTTCCAATTTATTAGGCGTAAAAATAGAACAAAGTTCCATTAATAATGGAATTCCATACGTTTCATCAGGGATTTTGGCAAATAACAATTGTATTGTTGTAGGATCACTAACAACGGGTCCAGAAATTATGATGTTAACTAGAGCATTTTTGAATTAATTATCCAAAGCTCATATCCAAAATAGTACCAGGAATTAATTCAAGTTCAACTCCTAGAGCTTCCATTGTTACAGGTTTGTCTCCACCTTCTATTCCAACTGAGACTTCAACAGTTCCATCTGAACGATAAATTTTGACTTCGTGATTTGATCTATCAACAATTTTACCAGATATATTTGCATCTTTGTCGTAGAATTCATTTGAGAACTCAAATGGTTTTGTATCAATTGCATCTTCAATTCCATCATCATCAGAATCTATATAGTAAGAGTCATCAACTTCATCATCTAATCCAGGTAAATCCTCATCTTCAATTTCATCATCAGAGTTTTTTTGCAGATAATTGTAAACTGCAAAACATCGTTCTGAACAACTATTTTGTGAATCTATGCAATCATCAAATGGAGTGATGTTAATGTCACTATCAGTACATGTTACAGTATCACACATGGTCACACATGTACCAGATGAACAAAAAGCTCCTTTGATACAATCATCAGCACCATCTCCACCTACAGATGTAGAGAGGATTTGCTTACAAGATTCTCCAAGATTTATTTTATTTTCAGATACACAATCATCATGTTTTAAGACAGTATTAGATACAATATCATCAATCAAATTAATTCTTAGAATTCCATTTTCTATCAGGTATTGAATTCCACGTAAGAAATCACTTTCTGGAATTTGATCATTTGCCCACCATCCAGCATTTGTCTTAATCCAGTCTGGAATTCCAGTTGAGCTAGTAGTAGGTTGTGGAATAGTTTGTGGAACAATCAAAATATTTTCTTTGATCAAATATTCCAAACCTCCAATAAAAGAAGAGTCATCTATCATATTCTCTGACCACCATTTTGCATTATTTTTTACCCATACGGGGATGTTTTCAGAAACTAAATCTATGACAAAGTCATTTAACATTTGATCACCGTATTTTACCTCAACTTGATCTTGCCAGGAGCTGCATTTGGATCTAAATTAAAGCGATACTCAAAGTTAGTGGTTGTTGGAATTATTCCCTTTGTTTCAGATGTGCCGTCTGGTTTGATAATTTTGATGGATACAGGGGTTCCTCTTTTTAAGGATTTTAGATCAGTCTTTATGGGTATTGCTGATTCATCTTTTGAAATTTTTATTGGTTGTGAATCTTGAGAAAATTCTTCTGTCGAATCATCATCCATTCCAGGCAAGTCTTCGTCTTCAGATGTAGATGGAATTTTAATGACATATTCTTTTTTGTTGTTAGTCATATCAGGATCAGGTAAAGAACTAGAAATTGATGCAGTAACTTTTAGTTCTTCATCTCCAGATAAAGCATCAGAGAATTTTCCAGAAATTTTTACATTAGAGCCAAAAATATCATGCGTTGTAAGTTGTTGTTTTTGTTTTAAAGAATTTGGCGGATGCATCTTTGGATATTTACAAATAATTTGTTGTTTACCTGAACATTCACTAGAATTTATTTTTGCATTTTCAACAATAAATCCATCAGGAGTATTTACAGTAATAGTTACATCTTTTGCTTCAGAAAAACCATAATTTTCAAAAAATATCACTATAGAGGCATTTTGGCCAGGTTTAATATCAGTAATTTGATCGTAGTGGAAATCATTAGAAGTTGTTGTTCTAAAAAATTGAATAGCCAAGTCAGCTTCTGTATTAACTTCTATTCTAGGAATTTCAATTGTAATTGAATTGTTATTTTCAATAGGATCTATTGTTGAACTAGTAATTGTTGCTGAGTTTAAAATATACGTGTTGGTTTTGACATTTTTTACTTTAACTGTAATTTCAACAAAAATTAATTCATTGTGTTTGACTGTTCCAAAATTACATTGGACTATGCCCCCACCAGTGCATTGACCAGCAAGTGGTGATCTAACCTTTACAAATTCTACTTCAGAAGGAAGAACATCTCTTACTACTACGTCTTTTGCAGTATCTGGGCCTTGGTTATAGAAAAATATGGTATGAGTAAAGACTTCTCCAAGAGACACTTTGTTTGGAGGCGGACGTGGAAGCGTATTATATGGTTCATCAAAGTCTACTAGTAAATCAGCTGTTTCAGATCTTAAAATTGGTTTTTCAAATGAAATTTTGTTGTTGGATAATTTTTCATCAGGAGTATCACTCGATACAGAAAATGATGCTATAGTTGGCGTTTTCTTTGAAACTTGCTTTGTATCGGATGTGACTTCCAGTATAACACTTTCACCAGCAGAAATATTATTTAAAAAGCAATCAATAGGTTTGAGTTTAAGACATCCAATATTCTCAGCTCCTTTGTAGACACCTGCAAGAATTATCTCATCATATACAGTACCTGTTAGTTTGACATTTCGAGCAGTATTTGGTCCATTGTTTTTAATTGTTAGAATATAGTGAAACCTATCACCTCCTTTAATTTCATCTGGAGGATTATTTCGGGTTACAAGAGTAATGTCAAGATCAGCTTTTGTATGATCAGTTTGAAGATCATCAATTACATTATCATCTTCAATTATTGTTGTAGAGTCATCTTCAACACCAATAGTAGTTGTATAATCATCTTCAGATTCTCCATCAAGACCAACTGTTATTGTGTGTCCATCTCCACAATATGCACCAAAAGTTGAAAAGTCTACAATACTAAATTGAAATGTTTCAGGATTTTCAACTGAGAATGTTTCTTCAAGTTTTCCATTTTCATTTGTATATTCCCATCCATCTCCAGAACCCCAAAATGGAGCATCAGTGTTATAGTTTATTATTATTCCTGCAACACTAGGAGATACTCCAGTTAGATAATGAGGTAATCCTTGTACTTGCCAACCAAAGTGAAGTATGTAAGAATCAGAATCTGGAAGATGTTCGTAATATCCCCACTGATCAATTACTTGAATCTCTCCATACTGTAAAGGATCATTTGTGCAGTTATCCTTTGGTAGATTGTATGTTTCCGAAATACAAAATTCAATTCCAATACACTCAGAAACATAAAAGATTAGATCAGAATTTGTAACGTATTGCTCTGTTTGTCCATCCCATGTTTGCAAAAAGATTTCAAGATATTCAAAAGATTCTCCATATCCTGGAACAGTAACATCTAGATTTCCATTAGAGTCAACTTGTTCTCCAATAATGATAAATGTCTGGGTTCCATCATCTCCAAAAATATTGACATAGTTATTGGTTACATACGGTTTACCATCTTTTTGTAAATTCCAATGCATAACTAAATCATAAACAGTATTCGGATCACCATTTGGTTGTAGTGTGATTGATTTTTCCTTGACTCCAATGGAGGATTCTGCAAAGGAATATGAACCAAAAGTAAAAACTTGAGAAAGCAGGATTGTAGATAAGACTAGAGCAAATATCTTAATATCTTTTCAATAGAATTGTAGTAAATCTAAATTATATAATGATGATCATAAACTTAGAACCGAGTTAGGGTCTTCAGTTAATTTCTCTAGAGAGATCGTTCCCTCTTTTCCATCTCGCATATCATGCAATACCACATTTCCATTTTCAAGTTCTTGAGGTCCAACAATTATAGAGTATATGGCATTTCCTGCATTATCCATTTGTTTTTTTAGATTACGTCCTGCCAAATCAATATCAGCTGGAATATTGTTTAATCTCAATAGTGAGGTAATAGAGTGAGCAACTTTTTGCATCTCTTCATTAATGTAAACTACAGCAACTCTATTCTGTAAAACTTCAGGAATTATTTTTTGTTCTTGCATTGTAAGAATAATTCTTTCTACTCCACCAGCAACACCAGTTGCTCCAAGATCATCTCGTCCAAATGCTTTTGTCAATATATCATATCTTCCTCCACCAGCTAATGCGCCAAGTTTTGAATTTTTATCAAATACTTCAAAAACCATTCCTGAATAATAATCCAAACCACGAACTATACCAAAATTAATTCGGACATTTGAGACACCTCTATTTTCTAATGAATCAAAGAGTTGCTTTAGTTCATCCCATGATTCCAATTGTGTTGTATCAAAGTTTTTTTCAACTTCAGTAATTGTTCCCTTCACCTGAGAAAATTCTAGAATTTTCTCAAGTTTAGCAGTATCATATCCTTTTTTTGTAAATTCAGTTAGGATTTCATCTTTTGATTTTTTTGCAATCTTGTCAATTGCCCTTAGGATGTCTGCTATTTTTGTAGTGTCTGTTGTTTCAAAAATTTTGTTAATGTAAGACTCAACTAAATTACGATGGTTAATGTCAATTACAATATCTTTGAGTAACAAAGAATCAAACAATCGAGATGTTAATTCAATGATTTCTGCCTCAGATTCTAGTGTTTTCTTACCATAAACTTCGATATCCCATTGGTGAAAGTAACGATATCGTCCTTTTTGAGGTTCATCATATCTAAACACACCACCAAATGCAGAAATTTTTGCTGGAAGTTTCATTGATTTTTGTGCAGTAGCATATCTCGTCAAACCCATTGTAAAATCAAAACGTAATGCGACATCTCGATCTCCTTTATCTTTAAAATAGTAAATTTCATCTCTTATTGCAGGGCCAGATTTGGTTTCCAGTGTAGATAACGATTCTAAAACAGAAGGTTCCATAAATGAAAATCCATACAAATTAGATAATTTCTTGAAATGGTTTCGAATATGTTCAATGTTTGAGTTTTCAATAGCCTCAAAATCTTTCATTCCACGTGGAAGTTCCATAATGATTATTCCATAAAGTGTTATGATTTAGATATTTCTTTATTTGGAAAATCAGATAAATATCTCTAAAAATTATCAATCCCATGACAAAAACCATTAGTTGTTCAGATGCAGGAAAAGATTGTGGATGGTAAGCATCAGCTGATTCTGAAGAAGAGTTGATGGCAAAAGTTACAGAACATGTCTTAGCTGAACACAAAGAAATTGATCTTAATGCAGAAAGCATTTCTAGTATCAAATTACTAATCAAAGAAAGCTAGCACGCATAACTATGCAAAACTAGGCATTTTTCAATTTTTTTAAGATAAAAAATGAACAATTGATTAGTAATTTCTTTTATGTAATTTTGCCACCATAATTCATGTTTAAACAAAAAGATAGTGAATTTATTGAAAAATTAGCCAAGTGGGCTGAATTAATTGGAGTAAATTTAGACAGGGATTTAGAGCAAGTATAGTTCTAAAAATGGGAAATTCCAATTACCTTAAAATCATGAAAACATAAGCAAAAACCATGAAATTAGTATGTATGCATTGTGGCAAAGAATTTGAAGGAAATAATGAAAAATTTTGCCATGATAGCTGTAGAGATGCACATATTATGTCATTAGAAAGTAGAGTACGAGAATCAGTAAAAGAAGATTCTAGCCATACTAAAAAAATGAGCAATGATTAAAAATCAAATTATGAATTTAGAGTAGCAAGCCCCATTGCTTCTCCAAAATAATATCCAGCTAAAATAGTACCAGCTGCCCAAATACAAGAACCTGCAAAGGTATACAAAACAAATTTTGGTATTTTCATTTTTAGTAAACCTGCAGGAACTGAAATCATTTCACGCATAACTGGAACCATCCTTCCAAGAAAAACTGCCTTGTCTCCATATTTTTCAAACCAATCTTCAACACGTTCTAATTTTTTTTCAGATATTTTGAAATGTTTTAGATAACGGAGTAATACTACTCGACCAAGTTTTAGAGCAATAAAGTAAATAGATGAAGTTCCTATAGTAGCACCTATGGCACCAAGAATTATCATAGGAATCACACCAACAAGTGAAATTCCCTGTTGGGATGCCAAAAATCCTGCTGTTGGAAAAACTGCCAAAGTAGGAATTGGAGGAACAATTGTTTCAACTAAAGCTGCTAAGAATATACCCTCATAGAGATGATCACCTAAAAATTCTGTAATAAATACAAGAAATGAATCAAATGGTTCCATTTGATTCTGAAAATTAAATCGTATTAAATTACTTTACGAGTAAAATATAGGATTAGAAATTATTTTATGACTAAGTTTTGAAAGAAATTTAGAGAAATAACATGCCAAGGTTTTCACATTTTGATATTCCATCAGATAATCCAGAAAGAGCTCAAAAATTCTACAAAGAAGTATTTGATTGGAAGTTTAAAAAGTGGGATGGACCAATAGATTATTGGACAATCACGACAGGTTCTGATAAAGAACCTGGCATCAATGGTGGGCTATCAAAAAGAATTCCAGGTCAAATAGGGATAACAAATACAATTACCGTTTCATCAATTGATGAGTTTTCAAAAAAGATTATTGAAAAAGGAGGTCAATTAATTGTTCCAAAAATGGTAATTCCCAAAGTAGGATGGTTTGCACAATGTGCAGATACAGAAATGAATATTTTTGGAATCATTGAGATGAATACAAAAGCAGAATAAAACAACTAGATTAATAATTAGAATGAAGTCAAAAGGTACAATTGAGTTACAAATTTTTAGATCATGCAACAGATGCAATAATTGAAGTTACTGCAAAAGATCTTAAAGAAGCATTTTCAGTAACAGCAGATGCGGTAATTAATCTAACACTTGATCAAGACAAAGTTGAGGAAAAAGAACAGAGGAAATTTTTAGCTAAAGGAAAAGACTTGAGATATTTGTTATTTAGTTGGTTAGAGGAAATACCATTTTTGTTAATTACTGAAGGATTTGCAATTAAAAGAATAGAATTTGAAATTATTCAAAATGAAGATTACAAAATAAAGGCTGTTGCATTTGGAGAATCTCTAGATTTCAAAAAGCATAATTTCAAAGTAGAGATTAAGGCTCCAACGTTTTATGATATGGAAATTAAGCAAAACGACAAAGTTTTCATGAGATTTTTGCTTGATTTATAATATTTGTGAATAATTCTTTGCTAGAAGAAGGAAGAAATTATACGTGTTTTTTAAAAGTCTCAAAAACAAAGAAATTTTGTGAGTACAAAAATAGGAGTATTTGCAGTAGTTTCATTATCTTTGGTTATGTTGACACCATCTTATGCTGATGTTACTTCATTTTCACTTCATGAAAAAAGTTTTTTCACAATAGATGAAACTTTTAGTTTTAGTGGAAAACAAGAAGGAAAAGACATCGTATATGTCATAATTCGTGATTCAAGTGGAAATTTCAAGGGAATGTTATCTGATCCAGCACCAGGTCAAGGTGAATTTTCAGTAATACCAAGACCAGTAGAAAATTTCTTTGCTAGTCAAGGAACCTATAATGCTACAGCATTTACTGACAAACAAAAAGAAGGTGATGGAGTCACAATAGAGCTAGAATTTGATGGCGATAAAGTGTTCCAAGCTCCAGATGTCATACTAAAACTAAAAACTATTGATAATAAAGAAGTTGAAGTAGAAAAGACAATTACATTTACGGTAAAGCTTGTTGATGATTCAATCAAAGATCCAGTGTTTTCTTTAAAGAATGAACCATCTGGAGCTACAATAGATTCAAAGACTGGAAAATTTGTTTGGACACCATCAAAATCACATGGAAGCATACAAGATGTACACTATGGTTTTGACATTATTGTTAAAAAAGGAAGTCAAGAAGATACTGAAGAAGTAATTATAACTGTAAAGAAAGCATATGTTGAACCTGAAGAAACAGAGCCAAAAGATACAGAGCCTGAAGAAACAGAGCCAAAAGATACAGAGCCTGAAGAAACAGAGCCAAAAGAAACAGAGCCTGAAGAAACAGAGCCAAAAGATACAGAGCCTGAAGAGTTAGGTATTGCACCATTTGTTGATGAATCAAAAGATCCTCAGAGTTATGTGGATAGATACAACAATGAAGCA
>JAEFCZ010000077.1 GCA_016125975.1 Candidatus Nitrosopumilus sp. | reverse complement strand
GATGAGGTAAATTGGAATCAAATTAATGAATTAAAACTACTAATTCAAAAAATTAAAGATAATAATCTAAAAATTGTCCCAATTGGAAAAATAAATCTAGATTCAGATGTGCCATCTATTCCAAAATGGATTAAAAATAATGCAGGTTGGTGGGCTGAAGATAGCATATCTGATGATGAATTTATTAATAATATCCAATACCTCATTAAAACAAATATAATAAAACTGAATAATTGAATTTTGACTCAAAAATTTTACAAATAAAACACTTTGATACAAAATGTAATTATTACACATCATAAATTTACATTTTGGATATAGATTTCTTAAAATACACTCTGTTAGTTTTATTCTCAATTCCAATTTTCTTTTCATATGCAGATACTCAAACAGATGAATTATTCCAAAAAGGAACTAATGCTTTTCAGAATTTTAGATTCTCTGAAGCTATTTCTTATTATGATGAACTTCTTGAGATTAATCCAAAACATGAGGATGCTTTGAGTAATAAAGGTGCGGTATTATTTCAGCTTGGAAAACCTGAAGAAGCAATTCCTTATCTTGACAAAGTTTTAGAAACGAATCCAAACGGGCCCATACCCTTTTAGATCCTTTATCTGGTCCCATGATTATGGAGATGATACAATGAGCGATTCTTCTGATGATTTTTCTGATATTACTCCGTACGAGAATTATATCACTGCAATCAGGGATGTCAAAACTAGAAAAAAGTATGCAGGACAGATGGAAATGCTTCTAAACCCAAAGTATGATTGGGCAAAATCTCAATACAAAAGAAAATTACTTTCAGAGAAAAAGTTTGTAAAACTAGTCAATGACTTTGCTAATCTAATGATACAAGACCCTGATGCTGGCAAAAATAAAATCAAACGTTACGCTATGATGTTAAAAAAACAAATCAATGACAAACAACTAAATCCAAACACTGCAAAGAATAGACTAAAACCAATCAAGACTCTACTTCGTGCAAACGAGATTGCTTTTTCCTGGTATCTTATAGACAGAACGATGCCAAAAGAAACCAAAAGTGAAGACAGGGCATACACCAGAGAAGAAATTCAAAAGATGATTATTCATTGTGAAGATATTACAGACAAGGTAATCATTACAGGATTTTCTTGTGCAGGATTTCGTCTAGAGGCCTGGAACTATTTTACCTGGCAAGATGTTGTATTTTTCAAAAATGAAGATGGTACCTACAAGGGTGGAGCATTACGTGTGTATCGTGGAGATGCAGAAGAGTATTGGACACATATCACTCCAGAATTTTGTAAATTATTAGACTTGTACAAAGTATATTGGAAGAGCAAGTTCATGGCAGACCCAAAACCAACTGATCCTTTGCTGGCCCAAGAAAGGTCCCCCTACCCTGTAGCACTACAATCAGGCGGAGTCTCAAGACGAGTGAGAAAAATAGTTGAACATATTGGGTTACGAAATCACATGATTCCAGGAAAGAATCGATATATTGTACAACTAGATCACGCACTAAATGGTATAGTTTTTGAACGACTAACTAAAAATACTAACTTGTTTGTCCATTAACCAATCAAAATTTGTATACATCTTCAAAATATTTTAAAGAAAAGAAAAATCGTGAATCTCTTCCAGTACATGTTCATACTATTTTTAGTTTAAACAATATGCTAAAAGATTTACACAAATTTTTCTCATCTGATGATTTGAAAGAAATTCTAGCCGATAGATTAGTTTAATTTTTTGATTTCCTTAATGCTGGTTTGATAGTTTCTTCATATACCCGACCAAAAATTTTTAAATTCAAATCATCAAGATCATCTAGTCTTCTATCAAATATCTTAAGTGCTCTATCAAAATGTCTACAATCATTTACATCTTTACAATTACATGTTCTATGTTTGTCAAAATATTTACAAAATTTATCATAATCTTCTTCTAGTTTATCAAATTCATTATTCCATTTTTTTGTCATATTGTCAGTTTCAAAAGTCACGGATCCTTTCTAAGGGAATTTAGGGTTTTATTGATCTGTCTGTCCCATTTTTTTTACTCTTACTCAACGAAATGATCGTAAATTTTTTTACAATAATTATGATATCTGAACTTGGTGATGTATGATTCAATGTTCTGAATAATTTTTTCCCAAATTCTTTAAAATGACTTTTTTTGAACCTAATATAATACCAAAATCCTAAATAGTATAATTCCATAAATTATGTGTAGGCGTATAAGTCCACCAAAGCCGTGCCATCTGGCGTAGGATTTATCCGAAGGTTTAGTGGGAACGCCTGCAATTTTCTTAAAACCATAAATTCATTGAACCGCTTCCAAGAAATTTTGGTTGAAGTATGTCAAGATAAGTTGCATTATTGTAAAAATGCCTATATCTAAAAGATCCAGCTACAAAATCTGCACCCCAAATCCCTGGATTTATTTCTGAATCTTCATCTCTAAAACAAACAGCGTTACCAGAATATCGTTTCAGTCCCATATTTGTGAGATATGAATCAGTATCTTGTAAATAGCTGTTAAATGCTCTAGTTCTTCTTGGACTTAGTCTTCCTCTGTCATAAATAATTTCAGGAGTTGAAGTAAACTCTGCTAATGGGAGAATGTTTCTAAATAGTGTTTTATTAAAAAGGTAGTTGCCAATTTCTTCTGAAGTCCAAGTTTGACGTCTAATTGTTCTTTTATCAAGTACTCCTGCATAGATCCCATTTGCATATTTTTCAATTAATGTATTGACTTTTTTCCTAATGGGATCAAAATATGGTTTCCATTGTGTTTCAATATATTGTCGAGAACAGCCTAGTTTTTCTAAGGCACTATCAGGACTAAACTTAAGTTCTTTAAGTCTTGGATGATATCCACCTTTTCTGTGTAATTTTTTTAAGTCTCCTCATTTCAATTTTAAATTTTTGTGAGTCACAAAAAAAAGCAAAATCCCATCACAAAGAAAGGAAATCTTTGAGCATTATTGTTGCGTAATCCCGAATTTCCTGATTCATCTACATGATCTTTGTAATTGTGATAACAATTTTGGCATATTCGTTCATCCATTTTCTCTAAATCTGAATAAGAAATTTTCATGTGTCCTACTTTGGTACTAGGTAATTCTGAGGATTCATCTTCAGACATGCTATTTCTATGTAGTAATTTTACATTATTTTTTTCTTTTAGAATATTTGCCATCCTAAATCATTTAACTTAAAAACAATCCTATCTTTTATGGAATATGTCATTGTACAAATGTAGGCAATGTAAAAAAATTAATGAATCTAGAACAACAAATTGTCCTTCATGTGGACATTATGACTGGACAAAAGTAGATTAAACAATTGAGTCTTTTGCTTGTCTCAATTTTTCATTTATTGATTTCATGGGACCAAAATTAATCCTAAGACACATTGGGCCTTTTCCAATTCTTTAAAATTCTAATCATTTGCGCATTCTTTACTACAATAATCACTTGCTCTATTACTGAATTTTTTACCGCATTTTTTGCAAGTTTTTTCCAATGTACGTATTTCATGATTTCATATTATATTATTCTTGAGACCAAAAATAACAGCAATTCACATTGAAACTGAACAGATTCAAAATTATCTTAAACCATAAATCTCAAGATTAAATACAATTTTTGTAATACGATGACATTGAATCAAAAATTGCTAAAACAAGCAGCAGACAAGTATCGTAAAGCAAAAAATAAAGCAATGAATTCTAGAGATAAAAGACTAGTCAAAGAATTATCTAGACTAGAAAAAGAATATGATGAAAAAATAGACAGATTAGAAAAAAAAGCAGATAAAACAATGGATCCTGTACTCAAAAAAGAATGGAAACAGGCAAGAAAAGAATACGAAAAAGTATCTGATATGATATTTGAAAAGTTTTCTTAATTTTTACTCAACAAATCCGGGAGGGCGATTTGTCAGATCACATTGACACTCTAACAAGGGTTAGGCATGAGTCCACGGGGATTCACCTACATTTTTGGGGTCAATTATGGACGCATTTAGGCATAAATCTGATTTTTGTTCTAAATGCAGTATTTGCAAGGAGTAAATCCAAGGCTTTGTGCATTTTCAAGTGTGTCTGGTGCAAAATACTGTCTGTTCTTTTTTTCAATATTGTAAATATCACATTTTTTCTGTTTACATGCTAGATGGTTACAATCATTGTTTTGTTATCACCAAAGTATCCTGCCATATCAATTACTCATCATCTATTGTTCCACCTTGACCATATAACACATGCATGGTATAGGTATCCACAACATCAGGATGATTCCGTAGTCTTTTTACAATTTGTTCAACTCCAATAGGATCAGAAGTAGATACCTTTAGAAAAATATCATATTTTCCCCAAATTCCATTGATTTCAGTTATTTCAGAAAGTTCCTTTAGCTCAGAAATTAGATTAGCTTCACGTCCTGTTTGACAATTAATCAGAATGTATGCTTGCATACAATAATTCTCTTTTAGAGTAGATAAAGATAACGAGGTTATCCAATCTTTGAGAAAAAGAGACTCAAAGAATTATGAAGGTTTTTGTTTCCGTATGTGTCTAGTTTGGTTTTACCTACAAACCTATTGACGGCAATACTGATTAGTTCCTATGGTAATAAACCCGATGAATGATTGATTTGTGGCAAGAGGCAAACATAGAGTACTAATTATTTCAGATGATTGCTATGAATCTAAATTTCCAACGCCATTATCAGATGATATCTTTTCATAATTGTTGGTATGACAATTAGGACAAACACCTCTAGAGAATCGCTCATGATAAACAGTACCGCAATCAGAACATACTCTCAAATCCCTAACATCTATCATGCCAGATAACAAGGAAGAAATGAACTAAGTATTTCTAAGCAAATTCTATGTTTTTTACATAATACTACAATTCATGATGCAATACGAATGAATTTATGACATCTAGTGCACTCATAGATTCCAGAATATCCTGCCAGTTTGACTTTGGCATCATGAGGACATGTATCCTGTGTTATTGTTTTGTTTGTCAAAATTGGTCATGGTTCCCAATGGCAATCGCAATTACATCCTTTGTGACACCTGCTTCTTTTGCAGTCAGAGCATCTTTTTTGTCTGTATGATGGAACCGTGTTCATAATGATAATTACAATTCCACTCTAATAATCCACTTACGTGAAACTACTACAGTAACAAACCCTAAAACTAGTAATGTGAGTCATCCTCTCTGTAAAAAAGTATAAGTTAACTAC
Source organism: Candidatus Nitrosopumilus sp. (assembly GCA_016125975.1). Classification (GTDB taxonomy): domain Archaea; phylum Thermoproteota; class Nitrososphaeria; order Nitrososphaerales; family Nitrosopumilaceae; genus Nitrosopumilus. The sequence continues at coordinate 9,223 of JAEFCZ010000077.1, read as the reverse complement.
TCATACATCCCTATCACAACTTTTGTGTCTTATATGTTAGCACTACATGAATATGTGTGCTAAAAACTATCTTTTCAAAACAAAAACTCCGATATGAAAATTATTACAATTCTGAGGGGGTCTAATTTTGTATTGTGTGAATTGTGGAAATCAAGCAAGCTGGAGGGATCCTACATGTAACAAGTGCAAAAAACCATTACATCAAACAAATTGTAAGACCAAAGCATCTGATTGTAAATGTCATGAAATAAATGAACAAATATGGATGAAGAAAAAAACTTCTACAGCATAATATTTTGATGATGTTCTGTTGAGTGTAAAAATTACTTTGTCAGAAATTCTGAGGATTCCTTGATTTTTCCATAAAAGTGGAAATACTAGAAAAGACCTCTAGATGTATGTCTAATCAGTTATACTGTGAAGTATGTCACAAGCTAAAATTTCCAAGACATGCTAAACAAAGTAAATGTGAGTGTAAAAACTGAAGATGTGTGCTTTGGTCAACGTACAAAAAAATATCAAAAATATTGGAATGATTGTTTAATGTCGATATAATTGAAATTTCTTTTTGCATTTGCCACAGAATTTTTCCTTTGTTTTCTTACTTTCAACACCTAATACAGAACCACATCTGTCGCATTTTTTCTTAATCATGAATCATTTCTCAATTTCTAATAGAATATTCTCATCATGCCATGTGATTTTTTCTAAATTCCTGAAATTTTTCTTAATGTTTTGTTGAAATATCTTTAAAGATTCATCAAACGTTTCCTGATCGTAAAGAGAAAATGTAGAATAATGGTGATTTTGGGCTTGATGGGTTAACCTATCTAGGGTGGATGTTCTCAAATGTGTGAATGTTTTAGTAGAGCGTATGTTCATACCTACATTTTGGGTATGTTGTTCTAATTCACTTAATTCATACAAACGGTCTTCTGTATCTGCAAATATCGGAAAATACTCTCCCCAGATACTTTTACGATTCTGACTTCTCAGTCTGGTGTATACGAATAGATGTCCATCATCTTTGAGACATTCTCGAACTTCTACTAAAAATTTTTGAATGTCAAAGTGATGTATGGCATTAAATGTCACAATGCAATCCATTGTATCATTTTCTAAAGGTAGTTTGCTGGCATTTCCAGGTCTAACACAAAAATTTGTTGTGTTGTTTTCTGTCAAATAATCTTTTAAATGCATAAGCATTTCTCCATTAGAATCTATACAACAAATGTAACATCTATCTTTCAAACATCTTAAAAGTTCCAGCGAATATCTTCCATCTCCACAGCCAACATCAGCTATGTTTATTTCTGATTTTTTTTCAAGATTATTTTTTATGTATTGTATGTGTTCTGAATCTGTTGTTCTCAAATTTCTATATGTTGAGGCAATCTTTGAAAAATGACTATTTGTATTTTTTTCAACTGCCAAAATTTCTTTTATTATGCTCATCGTTCCAATCCAAAATAAACAAACATTATTGCTAATCCGAATAATGTAGCTACTATCACAATATTGGATGATTGATCCCGATTCCAAAGTTTTGAACTGAACAATTATGAAAACTCCATTTTTAGAATATCTGAAAAAGTTCTTACATTCCCTATTTGGATCTTATTTTTGTCTAACTCTGAATATGTGTAATTACAGATACATGTATGATCATTCATTAATTGAGCCTAGATAGACTCGAGTTTTCGTAACTCTAAATTGAACTGAATTCCAAAAAATCATTCTGTATTGTAAACACTGTTCGTCCCTATAAACTAGCGGTAGATATGAAGTCCATGTAGGAGAAAATATTACAAAGAATCAAAAAATTGCATTACTATAGAGCAGCTAAATCTGTTTAACACATGTTAGAGTATTAGCACAAGCATCACTTAAATCACATTCAGAGTTATCATTAGTCTTGATTGTTGATGTCGTGTGTGAAAGTTGTGGAAAAATAATCAAAAGTATGATCAAACTCAGGTCATTAAAAGACATCATGAGTCCATTATCAAACAAATGTCCTTTTTGTGGAAAAAAACTATCTACTTCAGATTTCACATTAGAGGTTGAAGAAAAGACAGATGTTTTAGTACAGTTATGACTCCTTGTGTTGTACAACCCAATCTTTAACTGCCATGTCTGTACGATGTTCTTGACATCGAACATGAGGACATGGAACCAATCTAGTACATTCTGTATCTTCGCATTTTCTATATGAGCCTGGAATATTAGTCCCTTTAGGGGAAATAGACATTATGTTAGATCCTGTTTTTCTAAGTTCTTTTTCAAGTGAGTTTTTTCATGTTCACGTACTTCATCAAATGTGTGCGAAGTTCCTTCCCAATTAAAATCGCATTCACTGCATTGATATTTCATTTTTTAAGATACCCATAATTACAATCAAACACACCAGTTTTTCTCATACATTGATCGTGAGGTTCATCATAGTACTTGTAACAAATTGACATTTACGATGAAACCTTCTTTTGATGAGACTTTTCATGAAGAAATAATTTTTGTATATCTCCTTCAGCTGCATCCCAAGTGAAATTACATTGTTTGCAATGATATGTCATTACTTGTCTGTACTCTTTGATTTCTTTTTTTCAAATTCTTTGGATGCATTTACATCATTAGTTGTTTCGGTTTTACAAGAACCAAATTTCAGTTTTTCAATTATTTTTTTAAACATACCCTAGATAGTTTGTCTGCGATATAAACCGGCGTAATTAGACAAAGATATCAAAAACAACTACAGATACAAACAAAGTAAAAATGAAAAGAGGTTTTGAGAATATCTGAAAATAATCTAGTTTAAAATTAATCAAACAGAACTAATCTAAAATTTTCTACTTTCTATGTTTTGGTAAACATTCTTTACAATATACAGGTCTGTCTGTTTTTGGTTCAAAAGGAACTTCAGTTTCTTTTTTGCAATCAGCACAGGTACATTTTTCTGTCTTCTGACATGGTTTTGATGAGTTTCTTAGTTATAAGAACCGGCGTAATGATGAAAAAATGCATAATTTTTCTAAATTAGTCATGAAAATCTTCAGAACACAGAGTTTCGGTTTTTTGTGTGACAGTTTGACATATGTTTTGATTTTAGTTAATTTACAGAAAAGATTGAAAATACGCTACTTCTTATAGGAATCAAACTATTCAATAACGGAATGATTTTTTGGTTTTAGAAGTTATCAATGCAGATAGTGTTTGCAAACGTTGTGGAAAAAATTCCATGTTAACTGATAATGATACAGGTGAAAGATTTTGTGGTAAATGCGGTTATGTTATTTCTGAAGAATTACAAGACTCAAGACCAGAATGGAGATCTTTTTCAAAAGAAGGAGGCACAGACCCAACTAGAACAGGACCTCCAACATCACTTGCCATGCACGATAGAGGTCTTGCCACAATTATTAGTCCAAGTAACAGGGACTCCTCAGGAAAGCCACTCTCATCATCTATGAAAAGTACTATTGAGAGACTGCGAACATGGGACAGTAGAAGTAAGGTCAATGCATCTGCAGATAGGAATCTTAGACAAGCATTATCTGGATTGGCAATGCTAAAAGACAAACTTTCACTTTCTGATTCAGTAATTGAAAAGGCAGCTTACATTTACAGAAAGGCATTAGAAAAAGGACTAGTTAGAGGCCGTTCCATTACAGGATTAATTGCAGCAGCACTTTATGCTGCATGTCGTGACACTGAAACACCAAGAAACCTAAAAGATGTTGCAGAAGCTGCAAATATTAACAAAAAAGATATTTCAAGATGCTACAGAATACTGCATAAAGAATTGGAACTAAAAATGCCAGTAGTTGATCCAATCCAATGTATTGCAAGAATTGCAAGTAAGCTTGGAATTACAGAAAAATCAAAACGTTATGCATGTAAAATTTTACAGACAGCACAAGAACATGATGGGTTAGCTGGAAAAGATCCAATGGGGCTTGCTGCTGCTGCGTTATACATGTCATGTGTAGAACATTGTGAAGATAAAACTCAAAGAGATGTTGCAGAAGCTGCAAATATTACAGAAGTGACAATCAGAAATCGATACAAAGGTCTAAGGGCAAGTCAAGGCTAAGAAATAAGACATACAGTCATGACACAAACCAAACCAATAATTGAAATAGTTAATGTGGTTGCATCTGCAACACTAGGACAAAGATTAGATCTTGTAGACATAGAAAAAAAATTTCCAGGAGTAGAATATAATCCAGAGCAATTTCCAGGGGCAGTTTTTAGACTTCAAGAACCAAAGACTGCCACATTACTTTTTGGTACAGGAAAGATGGTAAACACAGGAGGCAAATCAGAAGAGATGTCAGTAAAGGCAGTAAACAAAGTTGTTCAAAAATTAAAAAAAGGCAAGATCAAAATAAAAAACAAACCAATAGTTACAGTTCAAAATATCGTATCCTCAATTAATCTAGGAGGTAAAGTTAACTTGGAGCAGGCAGCTCGTACTCTTCCCAGAAGCATGTATGAGCCAGAGCAATTTCCAGGGTTGATTCACAGAATGCTTTATCCAAAAACAGTGATTCTAATTTTTGCATCAGGCAAACTAGTCTGCGTTGGTGCAAAACTTGAAGCAGAGGTATATCGTTCTGTTAATCAAATTCATAATTTGCTTGAAGAAAAAAAGTTGATGGTATACGATTGAGTCACTCTTTATAGTGAACTAAAAGAGAGTCAATCATAACGGGCATAACAGCAATTATGTTTTCACCTTTTTCTGCTAGAAAGTCATTTACCACATCTTGAAGATACACTCCTTTAGACAGAGTCTTTGTTTCAAAATAGCGAATTTTATGAATCATCGTTGACAAAAATACATTTGCAAGTCTATTATACTTTGAAATCAAACAAACCATGCACAAAAACATTGCAAGTGAATAAATTGCATTTCTTTTATTTTCCTATTTCTTTTGCACATGATGATGAACAAGTAGAATCATCATTCAAACTTTCATATTCTCTGCCACAATGAACGCATTTTCTAAAAGGCATGTGTTAATTACACATTAACACTATAAAAGAAGACAATTTTTGGAATTCAAATTTTATGCATTACCAACGTTAATAGCACTAGCAATTGATGAAATGCGTTGGGAAAACGTCAAGTAAAAAGCGAAAAGGCACTAAAAGAAATCAAACTTCCTGAAACAGATCAAGAAATGTTTGGAAGAGTAATCAAGATGATGGGAGGAGAAAACCTCATGGTAAAATGTCAGGATAAAGTTGTAAGAAGAGGAAGAATCAAAACGGAATACGCATAGACATATTTTGTATGGGTTCTTTGTTTGTCACAGGTGCATTTGCGACAACTGGATTTTTTGCAGATAAATTTCCTATTTTACTTATGATTGTTGGAATTGTTGCATTTTCTCCTGTGACTCATTTTATAATTCAATTAACCAGAATAAAATACAAATTCAGATTTGGTCATTCATAACAGATTCTTTAATCTCACTTTTCACAGTATATTCTGGATATGCAAGATAGATGTCTTTCAAAACAGATGTAATAGGTTTTTTATTTAGTTGTGTAAACTTTTGATAAAGTTCTTTAATTATGTCATAATCACCCGAAATTTTTCGTAATCTCATTCTACCTTTTGTGGTTAAATTATAATTTGAAAATTCTCGTCCTGTATTTGTAGGGCTTGTAAATTTTGTAACTAAATGTTGGGATATACAATCTTCCAAATCATTTTTTAATTCTTCACTATATGGTCCATAAAGATAAGGTCTCCAATCAGCATAGAAATTTAATCCATGCAATTCTTTAGAGTAAAGTTTATGCATCAAAAATCCATATTTTTGTATACGTGTATTTCCCTTAACAGTCATATCATTTATGAGGACAACAACACGATCTAATTTATCCACACTATCCATAGTCAATTCCATTATATTTTACTTACTAAGATAATGTAAGTATTATTGGCAGTATTTATCTACTTTTTAGCATTCTGAATTACTGTAATCCATTTATTCTCACCCTTGATTTCAATCCCACAAACTTCAGCTGGAGTCTTACCCTTTAGACTCATGTGAGGTCGAAAATAATTGTGATACATCTGACATCCCTCAAAAATCACAGAATCCTTTTTCTTGACTCCCCTCATTACCTTTTCCCTGTCTCGAAATTATCCGTTTAGTCTCTCCATTTTATTATTATTTTTGTCACCTTTGAAGTGAGATATGTCTGATATGAATTGGTGAGCCTTTCTTTACTGCACCATATTCTTTTTTGAAGGCATCACGATAAGCCTGTAATCCGTCTGTGACAAAGACTTTGGGTTTTGTCTCCATCTTCTCTTTTGCCATTCTAAGCAAATTCCTAGCATCATGCTTGAACTTGGAATCAGCTACCTCTTGGGCAATCCAGAATCGAGTCTCATCATCCATTAGAGCAAAGAGGTATTTTTTGTCGCCCTTGACCTTGACATATACCTCGTCAGCTCGCCAAGTATCACCAACTTGAGGAATAATATTTTCCAGATAATCGCCCATGAGTTTTGTGTATTTCTTGACCCAACTATGAATAATCTTGTGTGATACTTCCTTTTGGTGGATAATTTTCAAGAATTTTTGTATGCTTCTAAGGGATTCTCCTGTGAAGTATAGCTGTAGTGCTGTTGTAATGGTTTGAGGACTGGAACGCATACCCTCAAATCCTGCATTGAATGTGAATGTCTTAGAGCAATCACCACAAATGTATCTCTGAGCATTTCCATACCTGTTTCTCAAAATTCCATATTTTTTGATGTTAGAAGAATGACAGTATCTGCATTCATCAGTTGTTGGTGGACTTGTTGTAATCTTGTTTCTCTTTCTAGCCTCTTGTTTTAGTTCTAGACTGATTCTGATGGCTTTGATATGTTTGCACTCTACAAATCTATACTTGTGATCAGCACAGGTACATGACCACTTGTGCAGTTGGTCATAATGTCATAGATTCGATTAGTTGCAAGGGATTTCATTTGAAAATGTTTATCGTTAATTCTAAGGATGTGGGTATTTGGATTCTATAATAGTTTTTTTGCTCTTTCTTCTCTTGAAATGTATTCTTTCACATTATTTCATGGGGTCATGTTAATATAAAGATTATGGGGTCATGTGTTACATCTTAGAAATTTCTAATTTCTTGTTTTTTGTTTTAAATTCAACTTCAGTACCTTCTTTCCATCCAAGATCCTTTAACACATCCGCAGGAATGTTAATTCTAAACTTGTACACATTACGATCTTTGTATGTGTAAGCTTTTACTCGCTGAATCTTTGCCATGTTTTATCTCCATTGGGGTACAATAATTATTGACCCTCCATGAGACTCATATTTTATGTTTATGGGGTCACATATTCTTATACCCATACTCAGAAAGGTAACAGGCATACTATCAACAGTCAACTTCCCAGCACCTCTTTTATCTATGTTTTTTATATCCGGAATACCCATTGGCAATTTAGATGACTTGTAAAAAAATACTCATTGCTCCTATAGTTATTTGTGTAGTCTTGATTTTGTTACCTCTTTTGATTTTTTCAGGAAATTATGTAATGTATCAAAACTCTGATTCAATGTACCCTGCTATCCTTCCAGATGACTTGTTAATTGTAGAACAGTCCGGAATAGAACAAGTAAAACAAGGAGATGTAATTGTTTTTGAGACTCATGATGAAGGAATCGAAGTTTTAGTTCGTCGTGCAATTGATGTCTCTGAAAACAATCAAGGTATTTTGGGAATTGACACTAAAGGTGATCATGAGGAATTCCATGACCTGTGGACCGTTTACTCTGATGATTATATCGGTAAGGTAGTTGAGGTGAATCCGTCTTCAGGATTCTTGATATCTGATTACTTTAGGTATCCTCTAGTAGTAATTCTTGCAATTAGTCTTGTTTTACTTGTACGTGAATCCATTCCAAAGAAAGGACTTGAGGTAAAAGAGCTTACCTGTCTGCGATGTGGCAACAAATGGCATCCAAGAATAATTGGTGGTAAGGTAAAGATTCCATCAACATGCCCCAACAAAGACTGTCGTTCACCTTACTGGAACAAGCCAAGAAGTTCTTGAGAAAATTAGTCAAACAACAATTACATTTTCTTTAATTAAAAACTGCAAGGCATTAATCATCTCATCCTCTGAAACTTTTCCTTCTAGATACCATGCCATTGTATCTTTAATCCAATCAGGAATCCTTTCTGGAATCTCTGTTATTTCAAATGACTCTATGATTGAGTTGATTTTTTCTTTGTCTTGCTCAAAACTTTGCTTTATGCTGTACACTTCAATATTCCAGACATCATTATTCATTGGAATATCTGTAATTAGACTTGTAAACTCTATCTCTGTTTTGTCTTGATAAACTTCAGTCCAGCTGTCAGTAATCTGGTATGCTTGTCTTCCATTAATTGTAGTCTCCTTGTTTCCTAGTATTGCGTGGTTGATGCACTGGAATCCATCTAGTTCTATAGTTGTGTCTTTGCAGTTTTCTGCAAGCTTTGCATTAACTTGCTTGAAGTATTGTGCACCTGAATAGTTTGAGATTAGATTGTCATTTTCAACAAATGATATCTCTATGTAATGGGTCCATTCTTTTTTGTCATAAATTGCAGCAGTGCTGATTAATTTGTCATAGTCTGCACTAGTTGAGGTAAATGATTGGTCATCAACTACCCACCCTTCTGGGACTGATATGGAATACCCAAACTGCGCATTCTGGAATTCAGAGTCCGCATATGCTGGAATTATCATCAAAAATGGGATCAGCAAAAGTATCTGTTTCATGAGATTTTGTGAATAGATCAGGATATAACTTTTCTCTAGTTTTGAGACTGTTTTACGCTCATATTTTCATAAAACAATCTTTTACATCAACGTATACAGGAACTCTTGTCCATAACGCTTTAATACCCATTTGGAAATAAGCAACTAATGAATAAAACATTAGCAAGCATGCTAATCGCAACGATACTTATCACTAGTCTTGTAGCCTATTCTAGTGAAGCTTACGCTTCTCACAGATCAGGTGGTACAAGAGTAGCTGATGACTCTATCACAGCAGCAAAAGTAGCAGCTGATGCAATCGGTGCTTCTGAACTAGCAGCAGATGCTGTTGATGAAATTTCAACAGACATCCAAACTGACCTTGGTAATGCAGTAGGTAATAGTGCAGATACTTTAGGTGCAGATCACGCTGACTTGGAT
>JAEFCZ010000088.1 GCA_016125975.1 Candidatus Nitrosopumilus sp. | reverse complement strand
AGAGTCACTGGCTGGAACAACTTTGAATCAGGTGGACAATACTCTTTGCAGGATTCTGCAAGAGAGTCTGGTTTTTCAATGATTGGTTTTTTCAGCTCGATGAACTGAATGGAACCAAACTGGTCGTTTGTTGCCTGTGCAAGAGCATATGCTTGGCACACTGACACCTTGAGGCACCTCTTGCAGGATTTTTGGTATTGTTTTTGGTCTTCTATTGCTTCTTTGATCATGGTACCACCTCATGCTCTGGGGGCTGCAAAGATTGCATCAACCCGCCTCATCTGGTCCATCGTGGAGCCAAAGCTTCCTTTGCCGTGGCTTAGGGCCTGTGTCAGGTCATTGAATGCCTTCCACTGTGATACCTTCTGCGTTACGGTCACCTTGTTGTTTTCAGCATTGACGTCGATGTATGGCAGCTCACCGTAGACTCGCTTTGGCAGATAGTTTACTACCTGTGCTGCCTGTTTTTCTAAGAGCTCTGATTTTTTCATTGCACGATACCTTTGGACTACGCAGTCAGCTGACTTTATGACACTCTTGATTGTTGGCAGAACCATCTTTGTGCTCAATGACTTTGTGTGTCTTTTGGATACTGATGCAAGTGTCTGCGTCTGATTCAGTCGCAGGTTTGCAGTTATCTGCTCGCCGTTTACAACTTTGAGCATCTTCTCAGAATGAAGATGCAACATAAAGTTGCTGCACACCTTTCGAAAGGTGAAGATGGCAACGCTAAATGACCTAGAGCCATCAATTGCGTTTCCAACGCTGTAGCCAAGGTGCACATAGTCGCCCTCACCTGTAATGTCCACGTCTTCTTTGAAGACATACAGTGCTGACATGCTTGCAAGGTTCTTGCTTGCCATTACATGCTCGTGTACTTCGTACTTTGAGAACCACTGGCGGTCATCAAAGACAAATGGTCTGGCATCGAGTCTTTGTGCTATATTGTCTGCCTTTTCTATGACAAGCTCGTTTGGAAGTACCTGATATCTGCTTGAGAGAATTGCAATTGGTTCTCCTTTTCTCTCAATGAACTGGTACTTGTTCCAGTCCTTGCCGTTTGCCTCTATGTTGTATGTCTTGATTCCGTATTTTCTAAAACTATCCTTGGTCTTGATGGACAGTTTGCTTCGCTTGTTTGGTGTAGATTTGATTTTTGCATTATCCATTTGGATTTTGCCTCCTTGTATGACTGCATCCCACACCGTCCCGCTGGGTCGGCCCAGTTTACACTGAATAATGATGGTTTGGATGCAGCTGACCCAGTCACTGAAAAAAAATTTACAAGTATTTTACAAAGTCTTTTTCTGAAATTCCAGCTTGAGCAAGAATACTGCGCAATGTCGGCATTGCAATTGGAGAATGTCTTGGGACAGAAATTATTTTTCCATCTTTTTTAAAATCAGGTGACTTCCTCTTTGTCTTGTCACATCAAAGCCGAACTTTTTCAGAATTTTTATGACTTTGCGCCAATCATGATTGTAAAGACTCGTGGTCTAGTCTCGAACTATCTCGATAGCAATTGTTCCTGATTTAGAGGATTCTTGAATCTCTTCTAAAACCAATTCAATGGCTTCTTTCATGTTGGCTTTTAGTTCGTCTAAGGTCTTTCCTTCGCTGATTGCTCCTGGTAGCTCCAGACATTGTCCGGTAAACCCTTCAGGATGCTCTGTAATTTTGACGTTATAGACCTGAACTGTCTCCATATTCTATTTCTTCCTTCTTTGAATAATTAAGGCTTTGTTCGCAATTGTATGAGAAAATTCCATACAAATCCATCATTGCCAGAATTGTGTATTCATCTGGAACTATGCTTCCCTTGATCTTCAGGATTGACTTTTCTACAAAATAGCTCTTCTGTCTTGTTGGTTCATCACATCCTTTGATGGCATATTTTCCTGCAATAGAATCAGTGATCCCAGTCGATACGATTTCTTCTCTTCTCTTCCTTGATTCTATTTTCCTTGCATCTTTTATGTCCTGTTTTGCAAACTGGATCTCTGCAAGATTATCAGAGTCTTCAATCTGGTTTTTGTGGATGTAGAATCTCTTTCTTGGTTTGAGATATTTTCCACATCTGCAACGTGTCAGTCCTTCATGGAACTCTAGCCATTTCTTGCATCTCTTGCAGTAGAGTGCTCTTCTGGATTGTATTTTCTCAAAGACTACAGATTGTGGCATATGCCTCTCAATCTTTGAGTTGTCTTTGAAGAATACTTGGAACATTCCTTTTTGCAGTGATGCTACAGGCCTTCGTCGTTGGTCATAAAAGAGGACAAAACTGTTGTGTTTTTCAAACAGAATTGTTTTCTTTTGTCCTGCAAGTTCTAGTTGCTGTTCCAGATAGTTCTTTGCTGCAATCAGTCTTGTTTTGTTGTGTTGTTTCTCCTTTGGGATATTTCTTTGATTTTGTATTTGGTATGTCATACCATTTTCAACCTCCGTCTCTGAAAAGAAAGTCAGAAAATGCAGTCTCTGAATTGCTCAAGTATTTGCAAAGTCGTCATCTAGTTCGGTCCTGCAAAACATGCAAAACCAAATACTAAAAATTCTAGATGCTGAGAATTTCTCAAAATAATTCCATTTGTTATTGATGGAATTTTATCAAAGCTTTGTGAGCTGGTTGAAGTGAAAAGAATGTTAATCTTTTCAGAGGATTTTTGACGCTTCTTGTATGGTCTTTGAATTTTACTACCAAGAATGCAAATTTTTGCAACTTGAAGATTTAGCAAGTACTCTGGGGGAGATACTGTTTTTCCTATGCAAATAGGTAGTTTTTTGTGTGTTTTTGGCGTTCCTAAGAAGCGTCACATACAATGAAAATGATTTGGCTTAAGGAGATGCGGGATCATTCCAATTAGTCTTAAGGAGTTGCGGGACTGATAATTTAGGCTTAAGGAGATGCAAACTCGGATAATTTTACCAGTTTTCAAATTTAGAAAGTGACTTGAACCTTTTGGTCGCAGTTTTTTGCGACCGTAAAACTTTGTTGGTTGCATCAGTCTTTTGTGCAGTATTATGTTGTACGTCAGTCAAACCTAAAAGTTCTAGAGGATCAATTCCTGTCACATCTGTGTTTTGCAGTAAAAGCTCCAAATCAGGTCTTGCTCTTTTGAGTTTCTTTTTTATTCTGTATCTTAGATCCTTTGCAGCATTATTTGAGAATGTGGATGGATCCTCAACAAAGTCTATTTCTGTTTTACTGAGCATGATCGCTCTCCAGCATCATTCTATTTTTGCCAGCTTGTGCAAACCAATTGCATTGCTCATGATTGGAATCTTTGGAACTTGAATCTCCATCTTTAGCTTTCTTTGAAGAGATATTTTCATTCCAGGTATCATGATTCCACCACCAGAAACTACAACATCGTAATGGTTCTTCTCATCTAGACTGCACATAATGTTGAATAGCTTGTTTGATAGAATGTCGGTTAGCTTTGCAACGTTTTTTCTAATCTCTGAGTTTTGTTTGGTAAATGTACTTGCCTGCAAATATGAAAACTCGCCAAGACCTTGTGTGATAAAATCAGTTGCCTGAGGTAAGCTCACACCAATTATCGGGTCCTGATCATCAAAGACTACAATTTCAGTTGTTCCCTGCCCTATTGACATAATGATTGCATCTTTTTTGTTCATGTCAATCAAGGTTCCTGCAACCTGTGGAACAACTCCGCATTTTTTTAGTTGAATTTTATTTTCGATTATTCTTCTCAGTCGCGTCTTTTCTTTGCGTGCATCATATGGAAGTCCCACAATAATGCTAATTTCTGAATCGTATTTGTTATCCAAGTTATTTTGTTGCAACCCGATTCTGCAGACTCGATTGATTGCTTCGTATACCAAAGCCTCAAAACCTCGCTGGTCAATTGGTCTTCCTTCTGAAACAGGTCTGATTATCACAGCATCTGGATACTTGGAAAACTCTCTTGCCTCTTTACCTACAGCCTCGATTCTGCCTTGAGACTCTTCCCATTTTCCCATATCACGATAGGCAAATAGAGATGGAAAGATCACACTACCATAGTCTGAGACGCATTTTACAAAGCCTGTTCCCACATCAAGTCCTATTGAGACCACACAAGAAAAATTTCAAAATGATTTAAGATAAATCACAATTTTGAAGGCACATACCAAAAGAAAGATCAAAAGAGATTATCATCACAACCAAACCTACCAAACCAATCAAAAAGAATAAAGTCAGTGGCATTGCAAGTGATACATACACCTCATCTTTGGAAAATTCATCATCAGGATCATAACGAAATCTGAACTTTCTTCTTCCAGATACAATTTTTTCTGCAGGAAAAGCAAATTTTTCGCTCTTTGATCTTTTATGAATTAAAAAGAATGCAACAATTCTTCTATACAACGGTTCATCAAACTCTTCAAAGATTTTTTTGTTATCCAAAAGAAATGTTCTAGAGTTGGCAGATACATTGTAGATAATGCCATAAATTACTGAAATTGCCGTAGCGATTACAACCATACTTAGTGGAATGATAAATCCATGGTATGTAGGCAGTATAATGGACAATGAAATTAGTACCAGTGCATCTGCTCCTGCATACAGTCTGAAAAACCAAAATGTTGATGCTAAAGTGACGCCAATGGCCATACTTACAACATCTATAATGTCAGGAAGCTCAACTGCATAAAGAATTGCGCCTGCTCCACCACATACCAGCCAGATAATATCATGAATCTTTCTTTCCTTTACATCAAAGAATGCAGCTGCTGCAAACATGCTGATTGCGATAACTGCCCTAATCTCCTCAACCACATGACTAAAAAGATATCACAATAAAACCAAAGTTACTCAAAATCTTCATCAAAATTTTGTTGAAGATTATGAGAAGATCAAACGTTTAAGAAAACTTTGA
>JAEFCZ010000087.1 GCA_016125975.1 Candidatus Nitrosopumilus sp. | reverse complement strand
TACAAAAGAGCATATGAAAAACCAGATTAAATGTGAAAAACAACCAAATTTTACAGTTTTAAAGCAACCAAATTTTACAGTTTTAAAGCAACCAAATTTTACAGTTTTAAAGCAACCCTAGAGTTTACAGCACCTAACCGAGACCTTAATTATTGCAATTCATTCTCATTGTCAACGGAGCTGGATTTTGATTATCTAAGCGAACAAGACATTATATCTGAATTAGATTTTAAAGAGTTTGATGATTCTGATCCACTCGGAGTTCATGATTTTTTCCACAATAAAGCAACAACATATCATCACAACAGGATCAGCACCATACGTACAGTAAGAATAGATGGAAAAATTGTAGCATTGTTTGCAATTTCAATGTCTGCAATAAGCTTGCAACACCTAGAATCTAATGAAAGAATAGATCTCGTAACACCTCTACGATATCCTGCAATGTTAATTGGTCAGTTAGGTGTTGATAAAAAATTTAGAGATAAAGGAATCGGACAACAGATATGCAATTTTTGTTTAGGACTTGCACAAGATATTGGAGAAAGGGTAGCATGTAGATATGTGATTTTGCAAACTAACCCAGACAAGATGGTACTCTACAATAAGATGGGGTTTACAAAATCGCCAAAACTTCCTGATGAAAATAACAAGATATGGATGTATAGAAAATTAATCTAATCAATTTCGAATTGACGCTGAATCTTGAAACAATCAATTAGTATCTTTTAAGAAAAATCTTTGTTGGAATGAGTGAAAAAACCATTATCACGGATTGATAACAAACCCCAGTTCAATGTTGTATGTCTATATGCTGACATCTCAAATGTTGATGTGATAGAGCAGTATTGCATTGGCCAGGCCAAGGTCTTTGTTACAAAAGATGGCAGATACCTCATTGTAGAGCCCAAGATTACTGCACAGGGCCATGAAATATACGAGCACATGATGGAGCAGCTCTTTTTATCACTAGAACCACTAGAGCATGCACGTGATCCAGTATCATACATTGAGACGCACATCTGGCGCGAAGCAGAACAGCAAGCAATACTGGAGCAGGTCAAGTCAAACTTTGCAGAACTCAAGTACTATCTAATCCGAGATATCGTAGGTTATGGAATACTGGATGTCATGATGAATGATGATAACATCGAAGAGATAACTGCAGAAAGATTTGACAGAACTGTCGGTGTAATTCACAGAAAGTTTACAGAATTTAATATTCTAGACTCGAATGTCTTGTTTGGCTCTGAAGATACCATGAACTCATACATTCAGAGAATTATTCAAAGAACTGGCAATTCAGTTACAGCAGCAGCACCTGTAATGAATGCGATGACTTTGCAAGGTGACAGAATTACAGTCACCTATGAAAGAGAGGTCTCGCTTCCTGGACCAACTATAGATATCCGCAAGTTTACAAGACAGCCCTACACAATAACACATCTTCTTGAGCTTGGTGCAATGAGCAGACTCATGGCAGCATACCTTTGGGTTCTCTTTGATGCAAAGGCATTTGGTCTGATAATTGGAGAGACGGGTTCTGGCAAGACAACTGCAATCAATTCTCTGATGTGTCTTACAAATCCTAGATGGAAGATTGTCAGCATTGAAGAGACACCAGAGCTAAAGATTCCCCATTACAGATGGGAGCGACTATTCACAAGGACCAGCTCTATGATTTCGGATTCTGCAAACTATGACATTACAATCATGGATCTGATAAAGGCCTCACTTAGGATGAGGCCTGACTTTGAGATTGTAGGGGAGGTAAGAGGAGAAGAAGCATTTGCGTTATTTCAGAGTGCTGCAACAGGTCATGGCGGCCTTACAAGCTTTCATGCATCAGGCGTAGAGTCGGCACTGAGCAGGTTATCAGCTGAGCCAATCAACATCAGGGCAAGCCAGCAGATGCTGCTGTGGTTTGTCTTGCATATCACCAGAATGAGAAATGAGAAAAAACAGATAGTCAGAAGGGTGGCAAGCATTAGTGAGGTAATTCCAAGACATGAAGGTAGGGTAGAGCTTGCTGAGATATTCAGGTATGATATCAAAAAGAATAGCTTTGGTACTGAGACTCTCCAAGAGTTGATAAAAAAGAGTCAGAGACTGCAACAGGCAGCTGATTTACTCAATATTGATAATTTACAAGGTGACCTCAAGACAAGAATGCATCTGATTGAGCAGTGTCTAAAAAACAATGCAAAAAAGATTGATGATGTATTTGCAATTTTAGGCAGATACTATTCTTGGACAGAGTAAAAAATTCATTTTAACTTCCTCCCAACAACGGACCCATCGATGGAAGGTATGGTGAAAAATAAATTGATGCAAAAGTTATTGCAGCTGTTATTGTTACTCCGATTGTATTTTTAATGGTAAAGTTTGCAACCTTTGACATTACCATTCCCATGCAAATGGCACTGATTGCAATTAGCAGATTTATGATTCCCAAAAATTCTGGCGTTGCAGAAAGAAAGGTAACCTGTCCTGAACCACTTAACACCTGAAAGCTTGGACCTAACTGTTGCATAACTTCTCCCATTCCTTTTGTCATCCACACCATCATCAACGGACTGGCATACGCCATAATAGCAAAGACTCGAATACTTGATACCATCTCTTTTTTTGCCTGGTTTATTCTGGTAACAAAATTTGTAATGTATTCGAGGGTCTGGGGTCTTCCTCCTCCACTGTCTGCTATTTTTCCAAGAACAAAAAATACTAGTCTTGCATTCCATGAGATTATTTTTCGTGATGATATAATCTCAGACAGTTTGTAACCAAAAACAATCTTTGATGATACATCAAACATCAAAGAATCAAAGTAATCATTGTATCTTCGCTCTTTTGATATACGAACTATGCTGTTTGGTATTGAAGAACCAATCTTTACATGCTCTGTAATGTCTCGCAGAAAATCTGGCAGGACTGATTCTACAAGATATATCTCTCTAAACTTTGTAAATGTCATTGCAGAATTTACAAGGCTGCCAAAAAAGACTGCAAGTACAAGGACCAGCCAGCTTTCAAGTCCAATGATTATCGCAAGGGTTCCAGCAATTATGCCAGCAAAGATGCTGTGAATGCTAAACTGGACTGTATCTCTTGTCTTTGGTTGGGAATGATTCGTGACAAGTATCATAATTACGGCAATGAGTGGAACCAGCACAAAGCTGGCATTTGTAATCATCTGGACTGAGCTTGCAGGCATCATAAACGAAGAAGAGATTAGCAATACAGGCAGCACATTTAGCATAATTATCATTGCCTCGCCTATTGTGGCTGCCTGCGACGAATACTGACTCATGCGAAATCTCATGGAATTGAAAAACTCCTCTCCCTTGTTCTCAAGGTATCTGGCCAGGCTTCCTCCGCTTTTGTGAATTGAGACATAGCCCAAAAGAAAGTTAGAAAATGCATAGTTTGGATGATTTATGGCAAGGTGGTTGATTGCTGAGAGCTCATCCATTGCAAAGATTCGAACATTTCTTTGAATCATTTTGGATTCTCGCTCAAGCATCTTGAATATGTCAGTTCCTGAAATCTCTAAAAGAGAGTTAAGCATGGATCTTCCAACACTCTGCATTATTCCGCAATAGGCTGCAAAAAATGCAAGCTCGTCTTCTATTTGCGACTTTCTTTCTGATGCCGTTGCTTTTAGTTTTAGAGTTGGAAATGCAAACATGATTCCAGGGATAAGAAGCAAGCCAAAAAGCAAAACAGTATTTTCAAAAACAATCAAAAGCAAAATCGCAACAGGAATTGCAACTATTCCTGCAAAAACCATGTATGATGTGCTCTGCAATCCAAGTAATCTTGGATTTGCTGCAAGTCCAGAGATTCGAATGTCATCTTCTATTGCTTTGCTTATCTTTTTTTGCAGTTGTGTTAACAGTCTGAGACTTGTTACTGGCTTTACTAGATTTAGTGCCATGTCTGAAGAGACCGTAGTTATTTTCAGATCAGTGTTTAAACTGAATAGAAAGTTTTGAAAAAATGTTTTTACGGGTTTGAAAAATTTTAGAATTTGTTTTGCAAGTTTTGGTTTGTCAATCGTATAAAAAATTATTCCAGAAAATATTCCAACGGTTACAAAAAATAAAAACTCGTTATTAAGTAAAATAAAGACCCACATCAAAACAAAAACAGATACAATTGAGAGTCTGAAAATTATTTTATTCATGCAACAAAAAATTCAGTTCGTACAAAAGCCAAAATCTCTTTGCTCTTAAAAAGAGTCCTATCATTTAGGTCATGACTAAAAATCCTCTCAAAAAAAGACGCGCTCTATCTCCTGCAATTACAATGCTGATAATTTTGGGAATCTCAGTTCTTGCTGGAGTGGCAGTGTTTCAAAACTTTCAGAGCCAGTCATCAGTGGCAAGTGCAAGAGGTGCAATAACAGTTGAAAACATGGTCCTGATAAAAAATCCCTCAGGTGAGCTGTGGCTTTCTGCTACGATTAAAAATTCAGGAAACAAGCAGATAGATTCTACCGTAGTTAATCTACAGGTCGATACTGATTCAGGCACGCCTGGAATTCAGCCATTTTCTGCAAATCCCAATCCTGCAGCCCTTAATCCCGGCCAGACAGCAAGTGTCTTTGTTAGGGTCGATGACTCTGGTGGCACTCCAATAACATCCCTTGATGTAGGAGAATCAGTTCCAGTTGAGATACGCGGAACAACACCTGATGGCTCTGTTGTAACGACACCGACATCTGTAATGACTAGTCTTGCCTAGTCTTCTCCCTTTTATTTTTTGAAAAACTTTTTTGTCGGTTTGAGACCTCGCGAAGTTTTGTGGTTTGAAGACGTAAATCCGTTTAACGAACCAGTATTTTCATTTCCGTTTATTGGCAGACTCAGCATGCGGCAGCTTGCAATACTTGGTGTTGGCTTTATGATCTCTTATGCTCTTTTTCAATCAACTGGTGATGTGTTAGCTATAGCTCCCGCATTGGTGACTGCTTTTTTTGCACTCAAAAAACAAAACGTCTTGC
>JAEFCZ010000038.1 GCA_016125975.1 Candidatus Nitrosopumilus sp. | reverse complement strand
CAGAACCAAAATCCTCCACAAGCTCTAGTTCTTCAGAACCAAAATCCTCCACAAGCTCTAGTTCTTCAACATATGAATCAGAACCTAATCCAGAATTAGGAATTGCTTCTTTTGTTGATACCTCTAAAGATCCTTGGGATTATGTTGAACGGTACAAAACTGAGCCAAATTATAAAAAATGGTTTGATGATAACTATTCTCAATACTCTTCAATTTTTGAGGCCGTAGGTTTGCCTGAACCTCAAGAAAATATTCCTTCATGGATTAAAAATACTGCTTCACGGTGGGCAGAAAATCAAATTGATGATGGCACCTTTCTTCAAGGAATTGAATTTATGCTAGAAAATGATATAATTTTAATTTCTGAAATTCCTGAATCTGCATCTTCTTCTGCTGAAAAAATTCCTAATTGGGTTCGTAGTAATGCTGGTTGGTGGTCTCAAAATATTATTTCTGAATCTGAATTTACAAATTCTTTGAAATATCTTATTGAAAAAGGCATAATTGTAATAAATTAATCTTCATCAATATCATATGATTTTAATCTAACAAAATATCTAATCTATAATATGAAAGCAACTTTTGGTGCAGGATGTTTTTGGCATGTTGAAGATTTACTTAGTAAAACAAAAGGTGTAAAATCTACTCAAGTTGGTTATATTGGTGGTAATTTACCAAATCCTACATACGAGGAAGTTTGTACTGATAGGACTGGACATGCTGAAGCAGTAGAAGTGGAATATGATCCAGATGAAATCTCATATGAAGAACTTTTAGATGTTTTTTGGAATAACCATAACCCTACAACTTTGAATCGTCAAGGTCCTGATATAGGAGTACAATACCGCTCTGCAATTTTTTTCCATGATGAGAAACAAAAAGAGATTGCTGAAAAATCAAAACAACATCTTGATTCTTCTGGTAAGTATGGCGGTCCAATTGTTACTGAAATTACGCCTGCTCCTACATTTTACAAAGCAGAAGAATACCATCAAAAATATTTCAAAAAGAACGGATTCTAATTATTTTACAACAACAACTGGAATCTTTGATGTATGTATAACGTAATTTGATACGCTTCCAAAGAAGAGCTCTTTTGCAGAACTTCTCCCTCTTGATCCAATTACTATCATATCAAATTTTTCTTTTCCATGGGCAAGTTTGATGATGTTGTATCCTACTTCTCCTCTCATGATCTTCTCTTTGAATACAATACCATTTTTGGCTGCTAATACTTTGGCATTTTCTAGAATTTTCTTTACTTCTCTATTGAGAGCCTTTTCTACAGATCCAATCCCTCTAAATTCTGAGTGTGGTGGTGCGTGAATTGAGAATACTCCTGTGATGGTTGCCTCACATTCTCTGGCTAATGTAATGGCCATTTCTAAGCCTCTCTGGGAATTTTTAGATCCGTCTAATGGTACCAATATTTTTGAGATTTTTTTCTTCATCACAAATTAACGATAATTTTGATCCTAAAAAACATACTTGCTATTATCATATTGTGCATTTTTCTCAAAATCCATGAATTCCAATGATCGTAAAATTAACCAAAACTTATCTACCGAAATAATTGAAGCTAAAACAGTGGATGAAAAATTTCTTCTAGTCGATGGCCATAAAATTCGTTATTTAGAATCTGGAAGTTCTGACAGAACCTTGGTTCTAATTCATGGTTTAGGGGCATCTGCTGAAAGATGGGAACAAGTGATGCCTATTTTTGCAGAAAACTTTCGTGTGGTGATACCTGATCTAATTGGATTTGGATATAGTGATAAACCTCTTGCTGATTACACTATTGACTTTTTTTCAAACTTTCTTGAAAAATTTATTTTATCTGCAAATATACAATCTACTCATTTGATTGGGTCATCTTTAGGTGGTCAAATCTCTGCAGAATTCACTGCATCTCATCCAAATGTTATTGATAAACTCATTTTAGTTTCCCCTTCAGGAGTAATGAAACAGTCTACTCCTGCACTTGATGCCTATATCATGGCTGCATTATATCCTAATGAACAAAATGCAAAGAATGCCTTTGAAATGATGGAGGGTTCCGGTGAAAGTGTTGATCAAAAGATTGTCACCAGTTTTATTGAAAGAATGCAATTACCAAATGCCAAACTTGCATTCATGTCCACTATTCTTGGTTTGAAAAATGCTGAATTAATCACGAAAAAATTGCCATCTATTTTGACCCAAACAATGTTGATTTGGGGAAGTGATGATCCTGTCATTCCAATTCATCATGCCGATGATTTTGTCTCATCGATTAAGGATTGTCGTTTTGTTAGAATGGATGGCTGTGGACATACTCCATACGTTCAGGATCCTTCTACCTTTTCTGAAAAAGTCTTAGATTTCTTAGGTGTTAATTAGGTGCACTTAAATACCACATGATTCCTATCATTACCAATGAGTGGTAATACAAACCAATA
Organism: Candidatus Nitrosopumilus sp.; assembly: GCA_016125975.1. GTDB lineage: Archaea > Thermoproteota > Nitrososphaeria > Nitrososphaerales > Nitrosopumilaceae > Nitrosopumilus. The sequence goes on along the minus strand of JAEFCZ010000038.1, from coordinate 2,596 downwards.
TGATCCAACAACAATGTTCAAAGATTGGATTCAAAAAAGTGGACGTGCTCAAGCAGAGTTCATGAAAAATTTTGGTGCTTTAATGACTAATCAAACTAGTAAAACATTCAATCCATTAGATACTCTCAAAGAAGTTTCAGATAACACTAGACAAACTCAATCAAATTTGATGGAAAACATGTCTTCCATGCAAAACAAAAGCATGGATACCATGTTTAGCATTGGACAAATGCTTCTTTCTTTTATGAATTGGGGTGCATACAAAACTACCGTTAGTAGTAATGGTAGGATTTCCATTCCAGAGGCAGAACGTAACGCTCTGGGATTAGGCGAAGGTGACTTGGTTCAAGTCATTGTTCTTCCAATAGCAAAAAAATCAAAAGCTAGGGAGGTGAAAAATTGAGTAAGAACGAACAGACACAATCAAATCCAAAAGATCTATTTTCTGTATATCAACAAAACGTAGATAAATTCTTCAACGGTATTAGAACATCAGTACCACAGTATCATCAAGCAATTACAAACGTACAACAGGAATTCATACAAGCTTATGAAAACATTGCAGATTCAACCTTGACACTACAAAAAGAATTTGCAAAGAAATCAGGTATTGCAGCAAACATTCCTGAAGCTACAATTAAAGTAATGCAAGACACAACTGAAGAAGTCGTAAAGGCTACATCAATTCAAAACCAAGTAACCCTTGCAACAATTGATGCAACACAACAAAATATCAAGACCTTTAATGACAACGCAAAATCCTTTGTTGAGTTAAACAGAAACATTCTACAATCTTGGATTTCTGCATTCACCACAAAGAACAACTAGTGGAGAATCAAATTTTTTAATTTTTTTTATTTTTTTATTTTATGATCTTTCAGCTAACCATTGTCCTAACTCAGGCAAAACCTTCTTTTGAGACAATGAACTGGCAATCATGCCTACATGTCCTGTGGGATACATTCTCAATGTTTTATCTTCACTGCCTACTGCATAATGAAGAGGCATGCTACACTCTGGTGAAACCAAATGGTCTCCAACTGCAACTTGTGTAAATATTGGCATATCGATGTTTTTCAAATCCACTAATTGTCCTTCTACATACATCTTGTTTTGAATAAGCAAATTTTCTTGATAGATATCTTTGATCCATTGTCTGAATAATTCTCCAGGAATTGGTGGTGTGTCTCCTAACCACTTTTCTACTCTCAGAAAACTATCTACAAATTTTTTATTTTCAATATTTTTGAAGAAATTAACATATTTTTCAATGCCTTGTTCAAATGGTTTGAGCACAGAAAAACAATAGTACATGAATTCCGGAGGCATGTTTCCGATAATTTCCACCATTTTATCCACATCCATGTGCTTTGCCAGGTTGCTAATCACTGTAGTGTCTCGCCATCCGTCAATTACTGGTGCCGTTGCTATGTAATTTTTAACACTTTCAGGATGCAATGAGGCATATGTTGTCGCAATTGTTGCTCCTGTACAATATCCTTGCAATGAAATTTTTTCGGTAGATGATTCATTTTTGATGTATTCTACATATGCATCTAAATATCCATTTACATAATCATCAAAATCCAGATATTTGTCCATACTAGTTGGTGTTCCCCAATCAAGCATATACACATCAAATCCTTGTTGAAGTAGATTTCTTACCCAGCTTTTTTCAGGCTGTATATCTAAAATGTGAAATCTGTTGATCAATGCATATGAAATTAGTAATGGTGTTTTGTGTTGTTTTTCTGTAATTGGTTTGTAATGTAATAGACGTGTTTTATCCATTTGTTGTACTATTTCATGAGGAGTAACCTCTAAACTAATTTCATCTGGAGCTGATACTAATTTTGGGGCTTCAATTACATTTTTACTAAATTTTAACATCTCTTCAATAATTTTTGGATCTATTTTTGATTCACTTTGCATTATTTCTCATCTCCTTTTTCTTTAATTCCAATTCTAGTTTTGTAACTCTTTTTTTCAATGAGTGTATTTCTTTGTAAACCTCATCAATCTCTTCTTTACTTGGTAAGTTCACTGATTGCAGTATCACATTTGTAATGTTATTCCAATGTTTTGTTAACTCTAATTCTTTTGAAACTAGTTTTCCGTAATTGTCTCCAAATTTCCCTGAATCAAACAATTCTGTAAAATCATTATCAAATATGTCAATCCAAATTCTTTTGGCTGCTTCCATTTGTTCAATATCTTGAGGAATTTCTGGTGCCTTTAGATTGACTTTTTTCTGTGCGTCTGTCCATGTGTCTGTAAGTTGTTTATAGTATTCTGTTAGATGTTTGTTAAATTCCATCAAATTTTCATTTATCTCAATTAATTCAATTGAAATTTTCTTTGAATTGGCTGCAAATGCTCTCATTGGACCTATTGATGCTAGTGCTTGTGGTTTGCTTGACATCAGATGTATAATATCTGTCCAGAACAGTGAAAGGTGCTTGTAATAATCGGTAATGTCTTTAGTTGACTCTGATTGCATAGACACCTATTGAAACAGATCGCAATAAATAGTTCGCTTGCATAATTAGACAAATGGAAAACATTGAAGAACTAGAGAAAATTTGTCAAAAAATAA
>JAEFCZ010000016.1 GCA_016125975.1 Candidatus Nitrosopumilus sp. | reverse complement strand
TTTGGCATTTGATAATTTCTCAGTAGGAAAAGCAAAACTAAGAATGGTTACAGGTCACAGGTTTAGAACAGAGGATCTTAACTTGTTTACAAAACTCTTTTCTGAAAAATATACAAAATCATTTGAAGGAAGATTAATGAAAGATACTAAAATCCAGAAATTACAAAATATTGTCAATAAAGGTCAAATTGAATTAAAAATTGCAATTCCAAATTCAGAGCAAATAGCAGATTCATTTTCAGAGAGGATCGGAGTATTTAGAGATGAAAATGATGATGCAGTAGCATTTACAGGAACTTCACGAGAATCATTTTCTACCCAAACAAGAGACTTTGAATCAGTTGATGTGTTTACTTCATGGAATGACAAGTCAAGAGTTGAAAGAAAAATGAAAGACTTTGAAGAATTATGGGAAAACAAAACAAAACATTTGGAAGTTTATGATTTTATGTATGCTGAAGAAAAAAATCTATTAAAATATTCTTCAGATTGGGTCCTTCGAGATTAGAGATTAAATGATTCTTCTAATCTTGCCTTGTTTTCATAAAAATTCATTTTGTTGATTTTGTAATAGATTACTTCACCACGTCGCTCAATAACTGCAATTATTGGTTCTTTACCCATTTGGGTAATTTCTTGAATCTTTTTTTGTAAGTTACCCATCTTTTCTTGTTGCCCCTCATTTAGCCCAAATATCAAAAATTTTGCGCCTTTTTCACCAAAGTGCCCCCTTTCATACACTCTAAAATCAGAGCCAAACCCAAATCCATCTTTTACAACATACCCCCTATTTCTGAGATCACGATATATCAAAAACTTGGTTAGGATTTCAGAATCAGTCTTTTGACAAGTGTTCATAAAAAAATCAAAATCAATTTGTTTTTTCCCTTTCTTTAGAATGAGTTTGTTTGTGTATAGAAGGTATAGAGTCTCAAATTGTTTTAAGAATAATTTTTCTTTTTCAATTTCACCATATCCCTTTAGTTCAAGTTCATGAATCATTGTTTTATCAGATATACAGGCTTGATCTGAAACCAATACACCATTAACTAAAGGGGTCTCTTCCACGATGAAAAGAAAACCAAATGATTTCCATATAAGCATTGGAAAATACGAACAAATTCCTTCTAACCGTTAAAATATGGGCATTCAGGCGTTATCATTATCATGCATGGTGCCAATTATAGAGAAGGTAACGGTCAAGTCTTTACCAGAAAAAAATACATCAAAGGTAAGCCACAAATTAAAATTGCAAAATTTCAAGGTGGTAAAAGAGGAACTTACCAATATTGTGTACAATTATGCATTAATGAAAAAATGCAGTTAAGACATATGGCAATTGAATCAACAAGATTGGCAGCAAATAAGACATTAGAGAAAACAACTGGGGAATCAGGATATTATTCCAGACTCAGAATTTACCCACATAATCTGTTACGAGAAAACAAACAAATCGCAACTGCTGGTGCAGATAGAATTTCAGAAGGTATGAGAAGAGCATGGGGAAAGGCAACCAGTCTAGGTGCTAGAGTAAAAGAAGGTCAATGCATTATGGAGCTTTATGTCAACGGTGATGCCCATCTAACAGCAGCAAAAAAATCACTCAAAAGTGCATGTGTGAAATTACCAGGAACACCAACGATCAAAGTACTTGATTGGAATAAACCATCACCATAGATTTTCTAAATCAGATTTCTTGTTTTGAAGAAATTCTAAAAATTCTTCAAATTCAATTTTTGTAGGTTCTCGATTCAAAATTCGTTTTGATTGATAGTAAAATGCATTATAGATTCTTCCAACAGCAATGCCCAAAGCAAAGGATTTTGAATTATCGATGGTAGATAACATCGAAATCAATTGTTTAATTTCATCTTTGTTAGAAATTGTTTCTTGAATCTTTTCATCGATTTTCTTTAGAAGAAGTTTATCCATAATGCTTCTTCATTAAAATAGTTAAAAACAGTTTAATATCCAAATTCAGCCTCTAGGTTGTTGCAGTTATAGTACAGTCTGGTTAGTACTCGTGCTTGCCAAGTACGTGACCCGGGTTCAAATCCCGGTAACTGCACCATCTATTGATTTTTAGGAATCAAGGCAGTTTTTATAATTTGTAATGCATCATGAGCCTTTTCTGGACGAGGTAGTTGAATTGCAATGACATTATCTTTACCATATCGAGATTCGGGAGAATTCAGTACAAGCATAGAGGTTTTAGCAAGTGTTTCAAAAAATCCCAAATCAGTTTTTGCATTGATAAGAAACTTTTCAGAAATATTACCAATTGAAAAAGTCAAAACAATTTCAACAAAAACATTGCCTAACCCATCTTGAAGAATATTCAAATCAGTATTAACAGAGAATGGTTGACCTTCAGTTTTAGCTCGCATAGCACCATATTTTTCAGCATCAAGTACAATACACGGAGTTTCTTTTCCTTCAAAATCAAAAGTAGTAATGCCAGTGTGAACTTGTTCTAGCATTCGTTTTAGTTCATCAGACATCATCCTTTTCCAATTTTGGTATTATTTTATCTCCAGCTTTTACCATAAATGGAGAAAGAAATGCAGTGATAATTGAGATGATACCTATCAATGGGAACAAGAAAGCACTAACTGCGCCAATATCTACACCCGCCTTTACAATTACAATTGAGAATTCACCCCTTGGAGCACCTAAAGTAAATGCTGAACGGAGAGCTTTGCCACGCTTCTGTCTGAACAAAATATTTCCAATCATGTTTCCTCCAAACTTCATACCAGTTGCAACTGCAATCAATGCAATTGCAATCCAGATGTAATCTCCAAGTTGAGAGACATCCATCAATGCCCCAACTGAGATAAAGAAGATTGCAACAAACATGTCTTTAATTGGGCTTGAAAGGAGTTTTGCCACCTCAGCAGATTTTGATTCTGCAACCAAAACACCTGCCAAAAAGGCACCAATTGCGACGGATAATCCCACAATATTTGCAAATAGGGCATAACCAAAGCAAACACCAAGAACGCTGAGAAGTAAAATCTCACGGTGTTCAGCAGCTGCAACTCTATCAATTAGTGGTGGAATTACACGAGTTCCAACAGTAAATGTTCCAACAATTAATCCAGTTGCAACCAAAACAACTACAACTATTGATTCAACTGAAACACTTCCAACTAGTGCAATTGACTGGAGTGATGAAATCAAAATAACTGCAATAACGTCTTCAACAATTAAAATACCTAAAACAAGAATTGAGGATTCTTTTTTGATCTTTCCCATATCCTCTAAAATTTTAACAATAATAGCAGTACTGGAAATTGATAGTGCAGCAGATATGAACAAAGCATCCATAAATTCTAGACCCAAAGCAGTTGCAGTGTAAAATACAACACCCAAGGTTGAAAATAATCCAATAGTTCCGACTCCAACTGCAACTCGTCCTATACTTTTGATTTTAGCGTATGGGAATTCAATTCCAATTACAAATAAAAGCAAAATTACTCCAATTTCTGCAAAAAGATTCAACGCAGAGATATCAGATAAAATTCCAACACCTTCTAAAACATCAGCAGAAGGTCCACCTTCAGGCAATACCCAAGACCAAAATGGCGACAATGGTCCAATAAGCATTCCTGCAAAAAGATATCCAATGATTAAGGGTTGTTTGATTTTGAAAAAAGCAAGTGTGACAACTCCACCAATAATCATGATAAATGCCAAGTCAGTAACAAATGATGTGTGAGGAAGTTCAGGAGTAATTTGTTCAATCAAACTAGAAACTGTATTGTTAAGTGAGCTTTGAATTCCACTAGGATTTAGCTGAAGTGGAATGCTTTGCATGTTATCACTTAACAAATTTGTTTAAAAATGATTACGGATTAAAAATTCAAAAATAAAATCAGAAAATTAGTAAATTGTTGAACACAGGCTCAAAAAATTTCATAATGTTTAACCTCTTTATTCCCAGTAGTCATAATCAAAATGCAGAGTGATGATTAGGTCAACTGAATCAAATGTAGAGATATGACCTGGGGTATCTGACTGCATAATTGGTTACGTCATCATTACCTTGATATTAATAGTACGGTACCATACCGTACTATATGATTCAATGTGAATATTGTACAAGAGGTTTTATCGAAACAGCAAATGGTTTGGCTGAAAAGACCTTTCATGAGTTACTACATGAACCAGAAGTTGTAAACAAGTAGCTCTTTACATTTTTTATTTTAGACCTAACTTTTTTATCGTTAAATTTTCAATTCAAATGATATGGCTACAAAAACTACAAAGAAAAAAGCTGCAACTAAACCAAAAAAAGTTACAAAAAGAGAGCCAAGTCCATCAGTTTTACTAAAAAAAGTAGCATCAGTATCAGATTCAAACAAAGCATTGCAAAAAGAGATTAAAGTAATGTCAAAGATTTTTGGTGAAAACCAAAAAGTTCTAGTTTCAATGAAAGGAATGATTGATTCACTAACATCAGCATTAGAACATATTCAAAAACAATCAAAACAACTCAACATAATTGAAGATGACACACAAAAACTGTATGCTGGACTGAATCAGGTCAGAACCCAATCAAATATGGTAGATAAGATAAATAATCAAACTGCAAAATTACAAGAAGAAATTAGTAGAATATCAGAATTACAAAAATCAACAAAGACTCAAGAAATTTCCCAACAAGTAGAAGACAGTATGAATTCTATTAGAAACAATTCTCAAATGATCATCAAAATTGCCCAAAGAATAGATGAGGTAAGAGATGATCTAAGAAAAGTCTCAGGAAAGACTGATTCATTTTTAGAAGTTGGTTCAGAAATGGACAAACTAAAAAACAGTATCGAAGAAGTTTCTGGAAAAACAGCAAAACTTGAAACAGGATCTCAAATAATTGAGAGTCTCAAACAAGAACTTACAAAAATAACTGAAGGAGTTTCAGATAATTCAAATCTCAATTCTGAATTAGATGCAATTAAGGTAACAATTGATGCCATCTCATCAAAAGCATCAAAGATTGACTCACTTGGAGGAGTAATTGAAGGTCTAAAACAACAATTCGAAACAGTTGCTGCAAAAGCAGGTTCAGTTGACAATGTGAGCCTAGAATCAATAAAAGACCTAGCAGGAAAGATTGACAAAATTGAGGCTGAGATAGGCACATTATCTCACAGGGCAGATTCAACAGCATTTGTGGGTGAAGGCCTCAAATCAGTACAAGAGGATCTATCAGACTTTAAGCAAAATGTTTTCGACAAAACAAACAGCATTGAACAAAAAATCTCTTCAGCATCAGACATGCTAAAAAGACAAGATGCATCCACTGCAGAATTTCATAAAAAGACTGAAAAATTGTTTGAAGAAATGCAGTCAGTTAGAAGCGTCACAAACAAGACATCAGATGATTCTTCAAAAGAGATGATGGCATTACTAAAGTTGTCAGAATATCAATCAAACATTAGAATGAATGCAGAATCAAAGTATGGTGAGGCAAAAGATCTTGAAAAAATGGCATCTCAAACTTCAGACATTGTAAATCTGTTTGATAGAGTTTCAATAGAGTCAGGAGAAAAGATTCCACTTCCACATGAAGTAAGACAGTGGGCAGTAAGTAAGATTCTAGATTGTGCAGACAAGTGGGAGATTCGATTCAGTGATGTATATTCAATTTTGACAAATGCCATAGGACGAGATTTGCTAAAAGAGGCAGTTAGAATTCAACAAATCAGAGACATCTATGGAATTAGAGCTGTCGATGAAATTAGAAAAGATCTAAATATTTCTTAGACTCCAACTTCGTCTGCTTCTTTGAGTTGCTCTTTCTTTCTTTTTAGAGCTGCAAAGATTCCCAATAATGCAGCAACCCAAACTGTTGTAAACATTAGATTTGCAACACTGACATACATGTATGGAGTTGCATCCATAATGTTGGTTTTGATAAGAAGAGCTCTACCACTAACATCCATCATTCCAGTATGATATGCAGAACTGTCTTTTGGAACTGCAGATATTTTATCAACACTTGCAAGCATTGTATCTAGATTCTCTTGTATTCTAACAAAGTTTGTCGATTCTGTTGAAAATAACCAAACAGGGTTTTTAGAAATTAATTCACCATCAACATTAGTTTTCTCAGGTATCAGATCATTTGCCATAATTCCATCCATATCAGCCTGAATTGCTACCAAATGAGCACGGATATCATCAGGATCAGAAGAACCAATGATACCATCTAGATTTCCTCTGATTCTATCAAGAGGATAGATATCAACGCTATATCCGTAAATTGCCATAAATCCTCCAAAAATAATTATTCCAACAATCCCAACCATGGAAAGTTTGTAAACTCTATTTGCCATCTTCTCTTTCTTGGTCATTTCACGTTTAACACTTGATTTATTTCTTTTAAATCGAGTATGAGACAGGCTCAAATAAGCAATATAGAAGAATCCAATAGTCTGTAGTGCAATAATCGGAACAAAGATAGGATTGTTTGAAAATATTGAAACAAAGATTCCCAACATTCCATAAACGCCAAAGAAAATTTCAAGAAGGGTTACTTGAGAAAATGGTAAATTGTATGCATTATCTTTCCAGTCATCTTTTTTCTTTAGAACACCATACTTTGGAGTTCTAAGAAATTCATTCTTTTTACCCAAAACTGCATCAAAAACTGCAACAGTGTTGTTTACTGACATTCCAGCATTATAAATCAATAAAGCTGGCAGTATCTTTGCTTTTGATTTCCACGATTTGTGATACATACTTTGTATAATCATAATGTATGCACCAGGACCCATTGCAAGATATGTTGCAATTGTTATTGCAGGAAGAAAGCTAATCACATAGAGATTAACTTGTCCTGCCAACAGAATTGGTAATGCCAAAAATTGGATTAGCATTAATGGGTAAACAATATGACGAGTTAGTTGAATGAAAGCTTGAATTTTTGCTTCAACTGCAATTTTTCGTTTGATTGCAATATCAGTTAGAAGTTTAACTGCACATTGGATAGAACCTTTAGCCCAACGGAATTGTTGTCTTTTTGCAGCATTCATCTGTACAGGCAACTCTGCATCAACTACAATGTCAGGTAGGAAAATACATTTCCAACCTTTCATTTGAGCTCTGTAACTAAGATCAAGATCTTCAACTAAAGTTGCTGTGTGCCATCCTCCTGCATCTTCAATACAATCACGTTTCCAGATTCCAGCAGTACCATTAAAATTCATGAAAAGATGAGAATTACTCTTTGCTTTTTGTTCAATTAAGAAATGAAAGTCAAGACTTAGAGCTTGTGCTTGAGTTATTGCCGAATAATTTTCATTTACATGGCCCCATCGGCATTGGACAAGTCCAATGTTTGACTTTGAAAAGTTTGGAATAGCACGTCTCAAAAACCATGTTGGAGGAATAAAGTCTGCATCAAATATTGCAACTAGTTCAGTATCAGTTGATTTCATTGCATGTTTGAGTGCACCTGCCTTGTACCCTTTTCGGGTTCCACGCCTTACATGCTCAATTTGAAAGCCTTTTTCCTTGTAATCATTAACAGTGTCTGCCAAAAGTTCTACTGTATCATCATCAGAATCATCTAACACCATGATTCTCATTTTATCTTGAGGATAATCCAAATTACAGACAGAGTCAACTAGTCTTTTTGCAACATACTTTTCATTATATATCGGCAATTGTATTGTAACTGAAGGAGTTCCCAGATCAGCAGTCTTTAGTTCATCTTTTCTTTTTCTTGAAAGAAATGCCAAATAGTAAAAGTTGCAAGTGTATGCAGTAATTATAATAGCAGATAGAATAAACAGATCAAAAACAAATGCAGTGAAAGGGTTGAATGCCATATTCCCTAGCTCTCAGAATCACTATTCGCTATTTATACTTGCAATAAATTTTCACTATTTTTGTTCGAAGATCTTGATTGCCTGTGGAGGACAAACACCCTCACATGCAAGACAGAAGATACAATCAGGTTCTTTTGACATTAGTGGTTTCTTATCAGATGCAGGATTTCCCGGAGTGTCAAACCACTCATACACATCTACTGGACATGCTTCAATGCATCCACCATCTGCAACACAAATATCATAATCTACAGATACAAATTCTCCCCAAACACCCATGATTCCATTGCTGGTGCCTTTTCTACCCCAGGTTTTGATTGTGTGTTCTGCTGCGTCATATGCCGCAGATGCTTTCATCTTTTGTTTGTAATCAACATCAATTGGTCCAGGTTTTGCACCATCGGGAATTTCAATATCACCTTCATCTTCATCTGCTTCTTCTTCAGTAGCTTCAACTGGTTTTGGTTTTGCACTAAGAACAATCTTTGCTAATGGAGTAAGGTCTTCAAGTTTTTGAATTGCTGCAACTTCAGAGATTTTTTCTGCCTTTGCAAAATAAGAAATCATCTTGTCGGCCAAGATAGTATTACGTAAAATAGTATCAATTACCATTTTTGCAAAATGGTCTGCTTTCTTTCTGTAATCTTTAACCCAATTAGGATCACCAAATTTCTCAATTGGGAAAATTTGATAAATAATATCTACAACTTCACCCGTAACGATTTCAACAGTTACAGATAATTCAACTTCTTCGTATCCTTTTGCGTCAGGATCATCCATGTTTTGTTCTGTCCAACGGTATGTTGCAAAAACTCTATCAGCATACTTGTCCATCTCAAATGCTTTTTTGAGACCATCATGAACTGATTTTATCTCATTAGGATCCTCAAGATTAATTGGTAATCTATACAGTCCTAGTTTGAATCCATGTAATGGATAAACACCACGCTTTGCAGTTGGGGCTTCCATTGACCAAACTCGATCTTTGAGAAGTAAGGACATCTGAGCTTTGTGGATTGAATTTATTTAAAAAGGTTATCAGTCGTCATCATCAGGGCAAGTCAGTTCCCTAAGTTCAGTGTATTTTTTTTCCATTGCCTCAGCATGTACAGAAACAGCAGAGAGATCGTACGAATCCTTTGGGAAATACCACCTTATTGGAACCCAATGACCAATTCCATCCATATCATGGATCATACCTTTGTCAGCCTTTACATTGAGTTTTTCATCTATTGATGTTTCTTTAACTGTAAGACCACGTTTGGTCTTGTCTTCCATAACAAGATCAGTTTTTGAATCTTTGATAAAATAAAAAGATCCCTTTTTTAAAACAGGGAGGTCTAGTAACAATTTATTTTTCCACAGGGTTTCCTATCATGTTTCCCCATTCAGTCCAAGAACCATCATAGTTTCGAACCTTTGGATAACCAAGTAGGTACTTTAGAACAAACCAGCTATGAGAAGAACGTTCACCAATTCTACAATAACAAATTACATCTTTGTCAGGTGTAACTCCTTTTGGTTCATAGTTTTGTTTTAGTTCTTCAACTGCTTTGAAAGTTCCATCAGCGTCATTAACTGCAGTTGCCCATGGAATATTATTTGCATCAGGAATGTGTCCACCTCTTTGTGCATGCTCCATTGGATACTCTGGAGGTGCTGTGATTTCTCCGGAAAATTCTGCAGGTGATCTAACATCTACCATTACAGTATCTTCTTTTCCAAGTGCACGGCTTACATCAAATAGATATGCACGTAATCCCTCATCAGGAGGTTGTGCATCATATGTGACTGATCCAAACTGTGGTTCATCAGTTGTATAATCTCTATTTTCTAATTCCCATTTTTTTCTGCCGCCATTCATAATCTTTAGGTTTTCATGTCCATAGATTTTGAATACCCAGAAAACAAATGCTGCAAACCAATTGTTAAAGTCACCATAAAGAATTACTTCAGTATCTGCAGTAATTCCATTTTTTGCCATCAACTCTTCAAATTTCTTTTTGGAGATAATGTCTCTAGTAACTGGATCATTTATGTCACGTTTCCACCAGATTAAACTGGCACCATTAATGTGACCTTTTTGATATCCATTTACAGGATCATAATCGACTTCAACTAATTTTCTGTTTTCACTTGGAGGATTTTGTGAAACCCATTCCGTATCAACTAATACTTCAGGATGTGCGTAACTCATGTGTTAAACGAAATCTCTTTCATACTTAATTGTTTTTCCAAAAAATATCATTTTTAAGTAAATGCCATTTCTAGAAAACTGGTTGAAACTACAAAACGTTGCAGTTGTAAGCAAAGTAGGAAACAAGGAATCCGAAAAAGCTGCAATTGATGTTGCAAGAAAATTATTGGTAAAAAAATCCAAAGTATACACAATTTCACCAATTCAAGTTGAAGGTGCAAAACAGATTGAGACACTAGAAGAATTAAAGAAAGTAAAACTTGATTTAGTGATAACCTTAGGGGGAGATGGAACAACACTCCGTGTTTTTAGGAACTTGGAAAATGAAACCCCAATTTTGACGATAAATGTGGGCGGAAACAGAGGGATTTTAGCTGAAATTACAATTGAAGAGATAGATAATGCATTAAACCAGATTCAAAAAGACAAATTTTTCTTAGATAAAAGAACCAGAGTCATTGCATCTTGTGGAGGTAAAGAATTTCCACCAGCATTAAATGAGATTTACATTAACAGAGCAAACTTGACTAAAACTGCAGAAGTTGAGATAAAATTTCAAAATGATACTGTAAAACAAAAAATGGATGGTGTAATCATTGCAACACCAAGTGGCTCTACAGGACACTCTTTCTCATTAGGAGGGCCAATTTTGCATGAAAGTTTAGATGTATTGATAATTACTCCAGTTGCACCAGTGTATAGATTAGAATCAATTGTTGTACCAGATGAAAAGATTGAGATCATTAGTTCTCATGATTGCAACATTGTAATGGATGCACAAGTAGTCAAGACTGCAGGATTTGAAGAACCAATAATTATCAAGAAATACAAAAAACCAGCTGTATTTGTTAGATTGAAAAAACGTGGATTAAGACAAATGAGTAAACTTGGATTTTAGAATTTTAGATGCTAGTGCATTTTATGCAGGTGTTCCATTTAGATCATCTAGTGATTGTTACACAACATCTCTAGTGTATGATGAAATCAAACACATCAAAAAAAATCATGATGCATTAGGAACGTTACTTGAAACAAACAGACTAAAAATTAGAGAACCAGATATGGAGGCTTCAAAAGCAGCTATTAATGCTGCAAAAAACACAGGAGATTACCCTCAACTATCAAAACAAGACTTGTCAGTAATTGCATTATGCATTGATTTGGAAGGGGAAATAATCAGTGATGATTTTGCAATTTCTAATGTCGCAAAAAATTTAGGCTTGAAGATTTCACCAATAATGACTCAAGGAATAAAAGATGTTGGAAAATGGGTTCATTATTGCCCAGGATGCAGAACTAATCATTCAAGGAGGACTGAGTGTCCTATTTGCGGAACACCACTAAAAAGAAAATTACTCAAAGAACAATCTTAAGAATCGTGCAGTGTTTTTTGGTTTGATTTTTTGAGGAGTTTACTTTTTGTATCAAGAACTTTTTTGATTTTTTTGGCTCTTGCTTCACCTAACCCTTCAACTTTTGCAAGTTCTGCAGTTGTTGCTGTAAATACTTTGAGAGGAGTACCAAATCTCTCAAGCATCCTTACTGCAAATTTTTCTCCAATCCCAGGCAGACTGCAAAGAGAAGACAGTTGTTGTCTTTCTAGATCAGAAGATTTTTTTATTTTTTTCAAAAATGGACCCTTTGATGCATCTTTCCTAGAGCACATTGATACCAACAATTTTGCAGTATGTGCTGCACTTGGAGTAGGAATTACTGGAATTTTAAAATCAAGAACAACAGTAGAAATGGCACCATAAAAAATCAAAGGATTTTCTGTAATCTCTTCAATTTCATCTACGTTTCCCTCCATTAGAACAATTGGATGTTCAAAATGTTCTTTGAGTCTAGTGCATTGATCAAATAGTCTGCCATCAAAAACAGAGGCCATCAAATCACGAATACTTTTTCGCTCCACTATTGTTTCAGGTGCAACGATATAATCTCCAATTGGAAGAGTTTTCATCTCAAGATTCAGACCAACTGATTTTAAGAGTTCAGGAATTCCACTTTTTCGTTCCCTCTCATCTACAATTATGCGAAGACTTTCTAGTTTCACAAATAATAGTTGAAAAGAATTGTTAATATCTTATATGAAAATGATTTTAGTAATTATTTTCTAGGATTGTCTTCAGGTTTTGGTGCCTCAGCGCCACTCTTCATCATTTCTGTAATTTTTGCCTCTTGTTCTTTTAGAGTTTCTTTGACGCGAGTCTCTTGTTTTTCTAGAACAGTGGCACGAGTTTTTGCCATCTCTGTTTTTTCTTCTAATTCATCAACTAGTTCTTTTTTTGTTGATTTTAACAAGACAGTTCCTGCTTGCTTGTAAACTGCATCAGCATCACCAACTTTCTTTAATTCTTCAAGGGCTTTTTCAGTTTCTGCCTTTTCCATCTCAAGATGTTGTTTTTGAGTCATGATTGATTGTAGATTTTGTTGAGATTGTTGTAGTTTCATCAATTGTTCTTGAAGCCATGGTGGCATTTGTCCTGCTGACATGATTTAACACAATTTTTGTTTCATTATATCTTTACCGATTCAATAGAATCATTGCTTGCTTGAATTAGTCTCAAAGTGGAATTTAGATTGGCTCGTAAGTGGGGTAAATGTTCAGATTCTACTGTAATTGTGAGTTTTTTGTCTAGTTTGATTTGTGTTTTTACTGGATTCTCAGGATAAAATTCATTATCAGTGTTTACAGAATCAAAAATTGCTTTTGTTTTGTCTTTTGCATCAACTGTAATTTTTGCACTAAACTTTAACGTCATATGCGGTTCCAGCTATTTTGAAGCTGCATTTTTTACAAGACCAAATTCCTACAGCATCTCTACCAAATGTTTTTGAACCACATTCAGGACATGCCCTTTTTTCTTTTAATTGAAGATGAATTTTGGTATATTGTTTTCTAATCTTAATTCCATATCTTGCACCAAGACCTTTGAGTGATTTCTTGCCCTTTGCCATTTTATTGACCTGCCTGCTGAGCTGCTTTTAATTTTTCTCTTATTTTTGTGCCTACTCTAATTGCAATTTCTCCACATTGGTTAATTTCTTCTAGTGTAAAGCCTTCATCACCACCTTTTTGCAAAGCACAAATGTTTCCATCAGAGTTGCTAGTTATTGTAACTCTTGCATCCATACTATCCCATTCATCACCATTTGGATCAACAATGATGTGATTTCCAATTTTTCCCATAGTTACTGAAACTGGAATAGTGTTAATTGGTAATGGAGATTCTTCACCTTCTGCTAGAACTGGTGAATCATCAATCCAATTCCATTTTGGGCTTTTAGATACAAGTAGTGCAGCAGTTGCAGCATAAGAGCATGCATCAAAAAGATTACCATCATAATCAACTACGACATTATCAGCAAATACACCTACAACGGATTTGTCTTTCTCAATTACTAGTTTAGTTACATCAATCATGTGACTTTCTCTAATTCCTCTATCAGTTACTCTAGCTAATTCAATTACTGGTGGTTGTGGAGGTCCAGTCTCTACGGTTGGATGAGATAAAGGTAATAGTTCAGCAGTACACATGAAAATTCCTTTGTCACCAGTATCTGGAAATGGTCTATCTGGTTGAATTTTAACACCACAAATAACTTCAGTGTCACCTAGTCTAACTCTTGCAGAACCATTTGCTTTAGGAATTGCATTAGTTTCAATTGATAACTCTCTTGGTTCATCAAGTACACGTCCGTCTATTCTTTTTCCTTGTTCTAATAATTCAAGAATTTGTGTTTTCTTTAATTCATCAATAACAGAATGAGATGCCATTTTCTAATCACCTTTATTTCCAAAATATTTGTCATTGAGTGCTTTCTTTTGAAGTTCATAAACTAGTTTACATCCATCAACTCCAACTTGAACACATTTTTTGTATTCTTCAGGAGTTAATACACCATCTAATTGTAATAAGGTAATTTTTTCAAGACTTGGCATGTAGCCAATTGGCATATCAGCTTGACCTGCTTGGTCTTCTTCATTATTTACATCAAGAATTACAGTATCTGCTACTTTTCCTGCTGCAATTGCTGCAACCATATCACGCATTGGAATTCCTGCATCAGCTAATGCAACAGAGGCTGCAGTAAGTGCTGCACATCTAGTTCCACCATCGGCTTGTAAGACTTCGATAAATACATCAACTGCAGTTCTTGGGAATTTTTCTAACATAACTGCAGGTTCTAATGCTTCTTTGATTACTTTGGAAATTTCAATCTCTCTTCTTGAAGGAGCCGGATTCTTTCTTTCGCCAACAGAGAATGGCTCCATATGATATCTAACTCGTAAAATACCAGTGTCAGTGTCAGACATGTGTTTTGGGTGAACATCTCTTGGACCGAAAACTCCAACTAGAATTTTGTTATCTCCAAATTCAATGTAAGATGAACCATCTGCATTTTTGAGTCCACCAGCTTTAATCATAATTCGTCTTGGCTCATCTACGGTACGTCCATCACAACGTTTTCCGTTTTCGTCCATAAGGACCATTGTGGCTTCTCTTCCACCCATTATGATTCACCTTTTTTATCTAACATTTCTTTCACTTGATCAGTCAAATTTGCAACATGTGCTTGCTCATTAACCATTTGAATTGATTTTTTAGCCTTTAATAATCCCTCTGGGGATTCACAAGAAACTACAACCCAACCATTTTGGCCAATTGTAACTGCAGCATTAGTAGCCTCTTCAATCATCTGAATCATGCTACCTTTCTTTCCAATTAAGCGTGGTACTTTGCTTGGAGAGATTGCTATCAAGTCTCCAGAATCAATCTTTCCCAAATCTCTATCAGAAATTGATACTAGTGGATCTCTTGTCCTATCAAAGTTTGCAATTCTTGCAGCAACAAGATCTCCGGTTTTTAGTTTAGTGGCAAGTTCATCAGCATGTGCTGAAAAGTCACGTCCAAAGACGTCTTGTGCAGGTAAAAATCCAACATAGCATGAATTGATATCTAATTCCCAAGATAATGATGTATGGGAGTTGACTTTGCCAATTACAAGGTCATTGATTTTTGGAATATATTTTCCAGTTAGAGGGATTACACGAACAGAATCATCATAAATTTCAGAAATTCCAATAGTAGTAGAAATTATTTTGTTTCCATCAAGGATTACATTTTGTTCAGGTCTGAAAGGTCCTGTGGTTACAACATCGCCAGGAATAACGTATTTTCTCTTATCTGCCATTATTGCATTACCTCAACTGAAGCAGAACCTTTAGTTATAGAACCTAATCTGTCTATCACGTTTGGCCTTGCTGCAGCGGGTATTTCAAGTATTGCTTTTAGAGAACCATTATTTTGCCATTCTTCTTTTTTCAAAGAACCTACTGACTTTAGAACAGCATATGATTGTGAAGCATATTGTGCAGGTATTATAATCTCTAATTGTAGATTTTCAGATTTTAGAGCAATTATTGAACGAAGTTTGTCTACAATATCTTTTACTTGTTCTTCGACATTTTTTTGAGGATCAACTGAAACTCTTCCATCTTTCATTGCTTGTTCAATTCTCAAAGGAGGATGAGGCAAGTGAGTTTTAGGATCGACATATGTCTTTGCAATATATTCTACAATCTGTTTTTTCTTGTCTTCAATCATTTTTCGTCTTTGATCAGTTGTAAGATTAAGAT
Source organism: Candidatus Nitrosopumilus sp. (assembly GCA_016125975.1). Taxonomy (GTDB): domain Archaea; phylum Thermoproteota; class Nitrososphaeria; order Nitrososphaerales; family Nitrosopumilaceae; genus Nitrosopumilus. The sequence goes on along the minus strand of JAEFCZ010000016.1, from coordinate 30,370 downwards.
CACCTTTTTGCATAATTATCTGAGCAATCTCTGTTTGGTCTTCAGTTTTGAAAGCTTTGAGTAATTTTTCAGTTGAAGGCTTTGTGCCTTTTCCTGAATCTGTATAGATGTCTTCAGAAACTAAAATTGCTGAAATATCTTTTTTCTTTCCCAGCTTGTACTCTAATGCAGGGTCGGGTTTTACTAATATCTCAAATTTCTCTCCTTCAAAAGAGAATCTTGCAACTGTTATATCGGCCATTTCTAATGAAGGTATGATAATTTGGTATTTATCTCTACACACAACATTACATCATAGAAATTTTTGTTAGTTGTATAATCATATTAAATCTCAAAATTTTTTGTCTAATTGTGAATTAATTCAAGTATTTTTTTGATAATACCAGTATGATCAGCATCAATTTCAGTTGTGATCATTAGGAGGTGTTTTTCATCAAGTGGAAATGTTATTCGTTTGATTTGGTCATATTCAGCTAGTGCATATTTTGCAGGACCAATTTTGTGTTCAATGTTTTTTCTAGTCTGCCATCTTTGTGATGCATAATAGTGCATCATTTGGAGTTCTTCATCGCTAAGAATTGGACTAATACCATCTCTAAAACCACCGGTAATTTTCACACCAGTGTTGTTTTGGATTGCAGCATATCTAATTGAAGAATCCAAAGTCAAAATATCAGAATATAGTTTTTCGAAATCCATAAGTTTTCTAGAAAAAATACGGACTTAAGCATATCTTCAAGAATTCAAAATAGACTTGATTCGAACTCAAAACTAGCTAGATTTTTATGTGGACTTTGAAGATTTCCTTCAAGATTTGTCGTCCTTAGAAGTAATTAGTAAAGATAGTCAAAAAATATCTTTAAAGCTCAAAGGAGTGCCATTACAATATGCTAATGCCCTTAGACGTGTATGTCTTAATGGAGTTCCAGTCTTTGCAATTGATACAGTAGACATTATTGAAAATACATCAGTATTACCAGATGAGGGTTTGGCACACAGATTAGGTCTCATACCACTCAAAACAGACTTGAGTAGATTCAATGAACCATCAAAATGTGATTGTCAAAGTGAAACAGGATGTTCAAACTGTAAAGTAATGTTAGTTTTAGATTCAGGAGATTCAGATGTTACACGAACAGTTCTATCAAATGAACTATCATCTGAAGATGATTCAATTTCTCCAATCTCAGATAAAATTCCAATTGTTGAACTTGCACCTGGTCAAAGAATTAAAATCGAATGTTATGCAAGATTAGGACGCGGTACAGAACACGCAAAATGGAACTCTGCAAACATTTCCATGTTAACTGAGACAGACAAAGATGACGAAAGAATCCTCACAGTAGAATCAACTGGTGCACTAAACCCTGAACAGATCATTGTATCAGGAGTAGAAGAAGTAGGTCACAGATTGACCGAATTCAAAGATACAATCGACCAAATCAGCGAATAGAAAGCATATACGTTATATTTGGGTTTTAAACCGCATTATTCACATGACTAGTCAAGTAGTTATACGCATGGCAAAGGATCTAAAGTCAGCATCAACAAAGAATGATGCTCCAATTTGGGCAAAATTAGCTGAATATGCACTAAAGCCATCTATTGCCAGAAGAGATATCAACTTGAATAAAATCGCTAAACTAACTAAAGAAAACGATACTGTAGTATTTCCAGGAAAAGTTCTTGGAACAGGCAATGTACCTCATAAAATCACATTATGTTCATTTTCAATTTCAAATTCTGCAGCTGATAAAATCATTCAAAGTGGTGGAAAACTAATCAGTTATTCTGAACTTATTGAGCAGAATCCTACAGGAAAAGGAGTTGTACTACTTGGCTGATCAAGAGACAGTCGTCAGAACCGACAGACCAATTGTAGTAGATGCAACTAATCACATTGCAGGCAGACTATCATCAAATGTTGCAAAATTACTAAAACAAGGACACAGAGTTTCACTTGTAAATTGTGAAAAAATTATGTATAGTGGAAACAGATCTAACTTGATTAAAGAATATAGAGAATTTTTAGAAATCAATAGTATCATTAATCCAAAACATGGACCTGTACACTATAGAAGACCAGATACAATTATCACAAAAATGATTCGTCAAATGCTACCATATGATAGAAAGCCATCAGGAAAAGAATCAATTCGCAGACTAAGAGCATACATTGGTTCTCCAAAAGAACTAAAATCACTTGAGAAGATTCAATTTGAGAAAGCAAAAATTAAAAAATCTGCATCAAACTATACCATAATGGGAGAATTGTGTAGAGTGATAGGGTGGACTGAATGACAACACCAAAAACTGAAATCTATTTTGCAACTAGAAAAACATCTAGTGCACATGTTTACATTACTAAAGGACAAGGTAAAGTTAGAATTAACAACGTACCAGTAGAAATGATTCCACAAGAAACTGCTCGTGAAGTAATTTTGGCACCGCTTGAAATTACAGGTGATTTGAGAGACAAAATCGATATCTCTGTTAGAGTAAGAGGAGGTGGTTTTATGGGGCAAGCAAGCGCTGTTGCAACTGCAATTTCTAGAGCACTAACAGGATGGACAAAATCAAAAAAGGATCCAAAAGATCATCCATTCCCAAAATCAACTAGAGAAGACCTTAGAAAAAGAATCACAGATTATGATAAATATCTAATCAGCGGTGATGCCAGAAGAAAAGAACCAAAGAAATTTGGCGGACCTGGCGCAAGAAGAAGAAAGCAAAAATCATACCGTTAGACTGTGAAGGCCGTAATTTTAGCCGGTGGCAAAGGTACACGTGGCAAGCCATATACAGAATTTTTCCCAAAGGCCATGACTCCAATTAATGGAAAACCAGTTATTGATTATGTGATTAGATATCTTCAGAAATTTAATTTCATAAAAGAAATAATCATAATTTCAGACTATGAGGGACTAGGAGGTCAAATCAAAAACTATTACGGAAATCAAAAAAACATCTCTTTTGTTCAAGACTCCCAAAGTGGAACAGGGGGAGATTTGTTACACATTGAGAGAAAACTCAAAGGAGAATCTGAATTTGTATTATGGTTTGTAGATAACTTGTGTGCAGTAGATCTCAAAAAGATGAAAGATGTATTTACAAAAAAGAAGAGTTCGGCATGTATTGTAACTAGAACAAAACGAAAAGAAGAGACAGGGTTTGCAGTAGTAAAAGATGGAATTATTACAGAATTCAAAGAAAAACCAGTAATGAAATTACAATTATCTGAATGTCTTGGAATCTACATGTTAGGAAAAGACATTATCAAAAGAATTAAGGCAAAGAAAAAACAAAAAGAGATCAACCTCTCATATGATATTTTACAGCAATTATCAAAAGAAGGAAAGATTAGCGCTTTTGATATTGGTGATAACGAATGGATTGATGCAGAATCTCCAACAGTTTTAGAAAGAAACGAAAAGACTGTAAAAAAGATCATAAAACAGATGGGACTGTAGACTGTTTTTCAAACTCAGATATTTTATCTTCAAATTGATACGTTTGTGCAATATCATCTAATCCCTCTAAGAGAATCTTCTTTTTGTGAGAATCAATCTCAAAGAGTATTTCTTCAGAAGAAGTTTTGATTGTTTGATTTTCTAAATCAACTTCAATTGGTTGTGTTTCTTGTTGTAATTTTTCTACAATTTTTTGGTCCAAGGAAATTGGTAAAATTCCATTCTTGAAGCAGTTACTAAAGAAGATATCAGCAAAAGAAGGGGCAATAATTACTGCAAAACCATAGTCTTGTAGTGCCCATACTGCATGTTCCCTACTTGAACCACACCCAAAATTGTCTCCTGCAACCAAGATTTTGGAATTATCATATTTTGAGTCATTTAAGACAAAATCAGATTTTGGATTTTCATTTTCATCATATCTCCAGTTAAAAAATAGGAACTTTCCAAAGCCAGATTTTTGTACTAATTTTAGAAATTGTTTTGGTACAATTTGGTCAGTATCAACATTGACTTTATCAAGGGGAGTTACAACGCTAGTTGTTTTTTTGAAATGCTCCATTAGTTGAAATCCACCTTTCTAACATCAACAAAATGTCCATTAATTGCAGCAGCTGCTGCCATTACAGGACTGACTAAATGAGTTCGTCCACCAGTACCTTGTCTTCCTTCAAAGTTTCTATTTGACGTACTTGCACATCGTTCCCCAGGAGACAAAATGTCAGGATTCATTCCAAGACACATACTACATCCAGCTTCTCTCCATTCAAAATTAGCATCAGTGAAAATTTTATCAAGACCCATTTCTTCTGCTTGTTTTTTTACCATTTGAGAACCAGGTACAACCATTGCACGAACATCTGAGGAAATTTTTTGTCTTTTAACTATTTTGGATGCTTCAATTAGATCTTCTAATCGTGCATTAGTACAAGAGCCAATGAATACGCGGTCAATTTTTATCTCTTCAATTGGAGTACCAGGTTTGAGATCCATATAGTCAAGTGCTTTTTCTGCACCTTTCTTTTGATTTGAATCACCTTTTGAAAAATCATCAGGAGACGGAATTGTTTCAGTTACATCACAAGTCATACCAGGGTTTGTTCCCCAGCTTACTTGAGGTGCAATATCATCAATGTGTAGTGTGAATTGTTTTTCAAATTTTGCATCATCATCAGTCTTTAGATTTTCTTTCCAATAATCAACTAGTGATTCATAATTTTTTGGAGTATATTGTCTTCCTCTAAGATACTCATAGGTCTTCTCATCAGGAGCAATTAATCCTGCACGTGCTCCTGCTTCAATAGACATGTTACAAATAGTCATTCTCTGCTCCATGGAGAGGTCTTCTATTCCCTCACCACGATACTCAATTACTGTTCCAGTACCACCCCCAGTTCCAATATTTTTGATGATAGAGAGTACAATATCTTTGGCAGTTACTGCATGAGGATTCTTTCGTTTTCCTTCCACTCTAATTTCAAAGGGTTTTGGTTTTTCTAGCCACAAAGTTTGAGATGCCAAGACATGTTCTACTTCACTTGTTCCAATTCCAAAGGCAAGTGCACCAAATGCACCATGAGTGGAAGTGTGACTATCTCCACAGACAATTGTAGAACCGGGCAAAGTGATTCCAAGTTGAGGGCCAATTACATGAACAATTCCCTGATTAGGGCTGTTGATATCAAATAATTTGATTCCAAAGTCTTGACAATTTTTTTCTAATGTTTGAATCTGAACAGATGATGTTTGGTCTAAAATCGGCAATCCTCTATCAGTTGTTGGAACATTATGATCCATTGTAGCAATTGTAAGATCAGGTCTTCTGACTTTTCTGTTATTCATTCTTAGTCCATCAAAGGCTTGGGGGGAAGTTACTTCGTGAACTAAATGTCTGTCAATGTAAATTAAAGAAGGGCCTGATTGTTTTCCAACTACAACATGGGCATCCCAAATTTTTTCAAAAAGCGTTTTTCCCATTTCAAATCCTATGGTTTGTAATTGAAAAGACCACCAGCATCAATTATTTTTCCAATAATATCAGAAAATGGTTTCATCTTGTATGTTTGGTTTTTTGTGAGATTTGTGATTTCATTTTTGCTAACATCAATATCAATCTCATCTCCTTCAGCAATTCCCTTGTATGCATCCTCTTCAATTTCAATTGGTAACAAAAATGCACCATCAACAGAATTTCTGTAAAAAATTCTTGCAAAAGATAATGCCAATACAGCCTTGACTCCAGAATGAGACAATGCAATTGGTGCATGTTCACGTGAGGAACCACAACCAAAATTCTTGCCAGATAAAATGAAATCACTTTCTTTTACTTTAGAGTGAAAGTCAGGATCTAATCCTTCCATTGCATGAGTTGCAAGTTCGGCATAATCATGAACTTTGAGATATTGACCAGGTATAATTACATCAGTATCGATGTTGTCTCGTTCGTATTTTACGACATTTCCTTTCATTGTAAATCCCTCGGATCAGTGATTTTTCCAGTTACTGCAGAAGCTGCTGCTACCATGGGGGATGAAAGATAGGTTTCAGATTCAACATGGCCCATTCTTCCAGGGAAGTTTCTGTTTGTAGTGCTTATACAGATTTCATTTTTTGCCAATACACCCATGTGAGCACCACAACACGCTCCACATGTTGGAGGCCCTACAGTCACACCAGCATCTAAGAAAATTGTAAGCAAACCATTTTCCATGGCACGTTTGTAAATGGAGATAGATGCAGGAAGAATTTCTGTTCTAATCTTGACAGTCTTTCCTTTGAGGATTTTTGCTACAGCCTCCAAGTCTTCATATTTTGCACCAGTACAAGAACCAATGTAGGATTTGTCAAGTTCCACAGATGGTGCTTCTCTAACCACTGCAACGTTTTCAGGAGAAAACGGTTTTGCAACTAGAGGTTCCATCTCTGATGCTTCATATTCATAGATGTTTGCGTATTTTGCATCATCATCTCCTTTGAACACTTGTGCATTTGTTGCACCTCTACTTGAAAGATAATCTACAACTTTTTGATCAGCTTCAACAATTCCATTCTTTGCACCAGCTTCTGTTGTCATGTTACACAAAGTCAATCTACTTTCAACTGACATCTCATCAATTCCAGAACCACCAAACTGCATTGTTCTGTAATTTCCACCATCAGTTCCAATATCACCAATAATTTTCAAGATCACGTCTTTTGCCATCACATGATCTGGAAGTTTTCCATTTAGTTTGAAATAGTCTGTCTCGGGAACCTTAAACCAAATCTGTCCATTAAGTAAGACATATGCAATATCAGTATGACCCAATCCACATGCAAATGCACCAAGGGCACCGGTTGTGTTTGTATGAGAATCACCACCAACATAGACATCACCAGGCATAACCATTGCCTCTTCGTGAGATAATGTATGACAGATTCCATATTGACCCATTCCATACTTGAAATGCTTTTCAATTCCATAATTTTTTGTGAAATTTGATAATTTTACAATATTTTCAGCAGATACTTTTTCAGCAGATGGAACAAAGTGATCTTCTGCAACCCAAACCTTTGTTGGATCCCATAACTTGCTGACATCAACACCTTTGTTTTTTAATTTGTCAAATACTTTGAGAACACCTGGTCCTGAAACATCATGGACCATTACTTTGTCGACTTTTGCAAATACTACATCATCAGGTGCAACTTGCGACTTTCCTGATGCACGAGCAAGAATCTTCTCAACAATATTCATAATCAAAAACCACCCTTTTAGAGATTAAAAGCTTTTCAGAACAATAAAAAAGAAAAAGGTCACTCACAATATTGTGCAATTAACCGTTTTACCTCTCCTAGCAGACAGAATGAGTGAAAAATTTGATGTTTTTAAGGTATTTCTAAAGACATTAGAAAAAAACGATGTAAAAATGCAAGACGGAGATGTTTTGGTAATCTCAACAAAATACATCTCAAACTCTCAAGGAAGAGTTGTGGATCTTGAAAACATTTCAATTTCAGATGAAGGACTAAATGTTTCAAAAAAATACCAGTTAAAACCAGAAATTGCAGAAGTTGTGATTAGAGAATCAGATAAAATTTTTGGCGGAATCGGAGGATTTGTTATTACATCATCAAATAATATTATGGCACCAAATGCAGGAATTGATAAATCAAATGCAAAAAAAGGCAAAGTAATTCTTTATCCAGAAAACCCATACTTGACATCAGAACAACTAAGACGAAAGATTTTCTTAAAGATGGGAATTCATGTCGGAATTATTCTAGTAGATAGTAGATTAATGCCTGCAAGAATTGGAACATCAGGTGTTGCAATTGCTTGTGCAGGGATTGAACCGGTCTTAGATATGAGATCCAAAAAAGATCTTGATGGTAATCCACTCAAAGTGACATTTCAAGCAGTTGTAGATAACTTGGCAACAATTGCAAACCACAAGATGGGTGAAGGTGCAGAATCAAAGCCATTTGCAATAGTTAGAAATTCGGATGCAATTCTTACAGATAGGAAAATAGATCCTTTGGAGATGGCAATAGATCCTGACCAATGTGTCTATGTTAGAGGCCTTTCAAATCCCCCAAAAAACCAGTAATGTTGTTGTTCTGCTTTAAATAGAGGTTTTTTGTCCACCAAAATATTGGAATACCTTACAACATATCCAAAGACAGTTTCGTTTCTTGATGGATTAAAACACAAGATTGATGTTGATAGTAAAGAGGGAGTTGAACAACTTCACGTTGTTGTAAAGAAGAGTTTTGATGAGTTGATGAAGATTTTCACTGATGAGGGATTTACCAAGGTAAAATTTGAACATAAACAACCAGACCAAATAGGAAATGGTCTGAATCTAAAATTAAAGAAACCATGGGAGATGCATGTAAGAATGGTAGATCTCAAAAAAGGACTAATTGGAATTCATGCAGAAGTAGAAGTGTCAAGGGATTATCTTCAACACTTGTTTTCACAAAGAACTCCAGTTGTGTATGAAGTTGAAGAAATTCTAAAAAAATATCAAGTTGAATACAGTATATGGCATGATAAAATTAAGAAAAATGTTCATGCAATTGTTGATAACTATAAAGTAAAACTTGCAACTCCAGCACTTCCAGTGTTTGCATGGAAACCAATGTTATTTGTAATTGGAACTGTTGCTGCATTTTATGGTTGGAAATATTTCAATACAATACTCTAGTTTATACACCAAGAGATTCTGCTTTACTTAATTCTAGAAATACTTTGTCTCCAACTGAAAGACCCATTTCTTTGTATTCATGCATCTCTAGTTTTAATTGAGTAATTCCACTTTGCATTCCCATACCGCCTCCCATTCCTGAAATCATTTTGTTGAGATCTTTCATCATGTCATTCATGTTTGAGAATCCCATGACCTTTGGACTACCAAAAGGCGTTTGAGGGTTTTGAGTTCCTTCTTTTAGATCTTTTACAGAAGACAATGATACAATGACATATGGTGCACCATCAGGGGCAGCGTCAATACTACGTACTACATACTCTTTTTTCATAAATGGACTGTCTGTCCATCTAATTTTAATTTTGAGGTCAAATTATTCTAGTTTTGACATATTGAAGCTTTAATTACAATTTTTGAGACTAGAAACTATTGGCTGAAAGTCTAAAGACAACATTACGATACTATGGGATTTCACCTTGGGAAATTGAAGTGTTGTATGGGTTTCTAAATTCTCATTTTACAATAATTCAAGACGAAATAGAAGCAGATGATGAAGATTTTGTGAGTTTCTTGGATATAGATATTCCACTCACATTTAATGATGCATTTTTTGAGTGGTTTGATTTCAAACGCTGGGAAAAAGTCAAGGCAGTATTCAAAGAAATGAAGCGAAGGAGAGGAAGCGGGAATGCACTAAAAGTTATCATCAACTTTTCAGGCAATCCAAAAATTGGATTTACCGTTGACACTGAAGACAAGCAATGGTTTGATAACGCCATTGAAAAGATTGACGCAGTTTTAGAATTATTACCATATCATCTTGATCCTCAAAAAATACCAGCAGAAGTTACAGAGATATTTTACAGATTTGATTCAAAATCAGTTAGATGGAGATTAAACACAGCAGCATCACCAGAAAAAAAATTTTCATTTAAAGGCGATTCTTGGACAGAGATTAAGTGAGATCTTTTTGTAAGGGTTCTAGTAATTCATGTAGTTCCTTGTATTTTGATTCTAAAAATTCTAAAGCGTTATTGAGTTTTTTTGATTTTCCGTATTTGTAACGGATTAATTCACGATGATGCCAGTATGTTTTACCATCATCAACTGAAAGTGTTGTAAAATAATCAGTTCCCTTTAGATTGTCAGGTAATTTGACATCATGTGGGAATAGCATATCTACAATAAACCACTCATCTCCATCATGATAGTCAGCACCAGTTTCTACATCAAAGAATACATGAAGTAAGTCAGATTGCATAAGGCCATCATCGCTTATGGTAGGATGTTTTACAGATGATTTTTTAAAATCTAAATGCACCAATTGGGGCTCAAAAAAACCCTTGATGATTGATTTTCTAAAGATAGTATTTGCCTCGTTAATATTCAAATGCAAAATACACTTCTACAAAACTTGCCTATAACCTGTTTGGTTTGAAGTGATAATTACACTTCTAGTGAATCTAGGATTTGTGTAATATCAGTATTAGAGAATCCATTTTTTGCAATGTTTTGTTTTGCAGGAGGGTTTTCCAAGTAATTTGGAATTTTATCTCTTAATCTAACAGTATAAGGAGTAATGATTTCATTTTTGTAAAAGACACCAGTTGGAATCTTGTTTCCCCATTCAAGGGATTTGATTAGAGATTGTGTGAGTTTTTCGTTTATTTCTGATTCTTCATTATAATGAACCACAGGATCATAACCATGTTCTTCTAGTTTGTAAATTCTGGAATGTCTCTTTTGAGCTTCATCCATCAGATCAGTTCCAGCATACCAATCCCTTGTGTTAAGGTCATTGTAAGTTGGACACGGTTGTAAAACATCCAAAAAGGATAATCCTTTGTGATTAACTGCTTGAACAATCAAGTCTTTGAGATGTCTGACATCATAAGAGTAACCACGTGCAACAAACGTAAATCCACTTGCAACTGCTAAACCAATTGGATTAACATTGTAATTGGTGTTTGGAGATGGAAGGGATTTTGTTTGTTCTCCAAGTTTTAATGTAGGTGATGCTTGTCCCTTTGTTAATCCATAAACTCCATTATCAAATATGATGTATGTCATGTTCACATTACGTCTTCCTGCTGCAACAAAATGTCCTGCACCAATTCCCAGACCATCACCATCACCGCCAACTGCAACAACAGTCATTTCGGGATTTGCGATTTTGGCTCCTTGTGCAAATGTTAAGACTCTTCCGTGCGGAGTATGAACACCATAAGTATTGATGTAGTGAGATGTTTTACCAGAGCATCCAATTCCAGAAAATATTGCAGTCTTGTCTCTCTCCAAGCCCATTTCAGCTAATGCCATCTGAATTGCATTGACAATTCCAAAGTCACCACAACCAGGACACCAATCATTGTGGACGTCAGTCTTGTAGTCTGCCATCTTAAGCGCCATGCATCAAAACCTCCCTTTTGTCTGCCTTGTTTTCAACAATTTTCTTGAGTGAATCATAAACTTCAGTACTAGTCATTGCTCTTCCAGTATATTTTAAGATAGAATAATCAATTTCTCGGTTTACATTTTGTTTGAATATTTTTCCCATTTGTGCGGAGTGATTTGCCTCAACATCGATGATTGTCTTTGCATCTTTTAGTAAAGACGAAACATAATCACCTGGGAATGGATGTAATAGTTTTAGTTGTATAAACCCAATAGAGATTCCTTCTTTTTTGAGCATTTCAATTGCATCAAGAATTGGACCCTTTGCAGAACCCCATGAAATTATTGTATAATCCGCAACACCAAATGAAACTGCCTTTTCTGTATCTGGTATCTCTTTGAGAATCAAATCAAGACGAGACATTCTCTTATCCATCATTTTTACACGTAATATTGGATCTTCTGTGATGTGGCCTTTCTCATCAGACTCATCACCAGTATCCCAAAATATTCCATTGTCCATCCCTAATCTAGAACGAGGAGATATTCCATCATCAGTAAATGCAAATCTCTCATATCCATCTTCAACTTTGTCTAAGAGTTTTCCTCTATTAATTGAGATTTTAGATTGATCAAATCTTTTGCAAGTTACAACAGAACTTGCAATGAATTTATCCATTAGATGAATTACCGGTACTTGAAAAACATCAGCATAATTAAAAATGTTTCCAGTATCATAGAAACTCTCCTCAACATCACCTGATGCATAGACTATTTTTGGAAAATCTCCATGACCTGCAAAAACTGAGAAAAGTAAATCATCTTGTCCATGTCGTGTTGGCAGTCCAGTTGAAGGGCCACTTCGCTGATAGTTTGTAATTACTACAGGCACCTCATTTATGCCTGCCCAGCCCAACATCTCAGTCATCAAGGCAAATCCAGGGCCAGAAGTACATGTTGCTGAACGTGTTCCAGTCAATGCACTTCCAATAGTCATGCCCATTGCACAAATCTCATCTTCAGTTTGAATGACTGCAGTAGAACCAGGACGGTCATCAATTATTTCTAAAATTTCATTTGATTCTAAGAATACAGATTCATCTGAAGCTGGGGTGATTGGATAGTAAGGTTGTATTCTACAACCACATGCCATCTTTCCTAATGCGGTTCCTTGGAATCCTTGAACCAAAAGAGTTCCTGGTTCTTTTTGAGTTCCAATTAAAGTATGATTGAAATTCTCAAACTTTGCAGTTGCATAATTGTAAGAATAGTTTGCAGTCTGTTGATTGATTTTTGCAATTTCTTTTTTCTTTGAGAAAATTGTTCCAATTGTTTTTTGCAAAGAGTCAGGAGGCATGTTGACTAGTCCCAATGACAAAGAGACACCAATAACATTAAACATTCTGATTAATCCTTTAAGACGAGGGTTTTCAGTCTCTTCAGCTAGTGCTTCTAAAATAGACTTGAAAGATACTGGGTATAGTAAGACTCCTTTTTCTTTTGCAATTTCTAAAACTCCAGCAATTGAGAATGGTTTGTTCTTTGATTCTAGTTCTTTGTGCAATCTTTCTTTGAATGGCGCATCAAGTGTATGGACCTTGTCAGTGGTTGTGTCTTCGAGATCTGCATCATAAATTATTCCGCCACCTGGAATCACTTCTTCATAATGACGAAAAATAGTTTCTGCATCAAAGGATGCCATCAATGTTACATCATTAACATTAGAATGAATTTTTTTATCAGCTATTCTTACTGTAAAGTAGCTGTGTTCACCTTTGATGTTTGAATAAAATTCTCTTTTTCCAAATACCTGATAGCCCATCTCAGCGCATACTCTGGAGAAAATATTTGCGCCAGATTCAACTCCACTGCCTTGAGGACCACCAATTAGCCAAGTAAAATCGACAGAACTCACAGTAAATCACCTATGAATTGAATAGTAATAATCAGTTTTACCAAATTTTCATCCTCCAGTTGCAGCATCAAATAATGCGCATTTACATTCATCTCGTTCTCCACAATAAGGGCAAACACAAACGCATTTTTCAATGGAATTGCCACATTCTACACAAATTGCAAATTCCTCTTCTTCTTTAACTTCAGAAGACATGAAGAAATTACAAAGAAATCGTATAAATGGTTTGAGATAAATCTCATGTTTATGAGAAAGAAGGTGTTTCTAACAAGGACACTTCATGATTTTGCTTTAAAGGAGTTAAAGAAAAAATATCAAATTGAAGTTCATCGTGGAAAAATTCCTATTCCACAGACAAAGTTACGATCAAAAATCAAAGACATTGATGGATTGATCTGTTTTCCATATGATAAAATCAACAAAGAAACAATTGATTTGGCAGATAAGCTCAAAATCATTAGCACATACAGTGTAGGTTTTGATCATATAGATGCCAAATATGCAAAAGAAAAAAAGATCAGAGTAGGATACACTCCTGAAGTTTTAACTGATGCTACAGCAGATTTGGCTTTTTCATTATTGCTTGATGCATTAAGAAGAGTTTCAGAAGGAGATAGAATCATTCGAAATGGAAAATGGAATGTAATCTATGGTGCATATGACTATGTAGGATTAGATTTACAGGGAAAGACACTAGGAATTTTAGGTCTAGGAAGAATTGGAAAGACGCTTGCAAAAAGAGCAAAGGCATTTGATATGAAGATAATTTATCACAGCAAAAATCGCCTTTCAAAATCTAAAGAAAAGTCATTAGGTGTAAAATACGTCTCATTTGAGAGGCTAGTTTCTCAAAGTGATGTGATTTCGATTCATGTTCCACACACAAAAGATACAGACAAGATGTTTAACATGAAAGTTTTCAAGAAAATGAAAAAATCAGCATTCCTGATTAACACATCAAGAGGTAAAGTAGTAAATGAAAAAGATCTTGTTAGTGCATTAAAGAAAAACATCATTGCAGGGGCAGGACTAGATGTCTTTGAGCAAGAATCAATTGGAAAGAATCATCCACTTGTGAAACTGCAAAATATAGTCTTGGCACCACACATAGGAAGTTCAACTAAAGAGACCAGAGCAAAAATGGCTGAAATTACTGTAAAAAATCTCAATTTAGGGATGAATGGAAGAAAACCGATCTACTCTGTTGGATATTGAGTTTCACGCCCAAGCTACTATCAAAAGAAATGTGGAGTTTTTATATCTAAACAGTAAATAGAAACCAGATTGAAAAAATTCAAACATACAAACGAAGAATTAGAATTAGCTAAACTACAATCTGAAAAAGAAAAGAAGAAGAAATCTCAAGAATAATATTTTTTCTCCTTGTCTTTTTCAGACAAGGTTTTTTTTAAAAATTAATTTTCGAAGAAAACTTTTGATTTAGCTCATCATACATTTTTTTTCTTTGTGGAATTAATGTTTTAGAATCATCATACATTTTTGTAAAAAATGCTGCCAGTACTCTTTGTCCATCTTTATTGTAAAATCTTACACTAAAACTAGTACGTTCAGGTTTTTGTTCTTGAACAAATTCTGCCGAATTTATCAATTCTGAATCAACATGCATGTGTGCAGGACCATCATTTTCGCCCATTGTAATCCATTTTTCTTTTTGTCTAATGGATAGTGGGCTCCTAACCTCACTTGTGGCACCTCCACTTTTTACAATAAACAAAACATCTTCAATTTGTACAATATCAGAGAGTAATTCTAAAAGCAATATTTTCAAAGAGATTAGAAATTATTTCAGTTTTTACTTCGATTCATATCAATTTGGACAAAATCATCCTCATCTCCATGAATACAATCAGTTCCTACTGCTTTGACTTCGGAAAAAATGATCTTTCCCTCATGGATTTTACCTTCTTTTTGTAAAAATCCAATCTTTCCTGAGACAATCTGCTTGTGTCTGCCACATGTAACGCCAACCATATACTCATCTTTACCATCTACAATTGATACGATGAACTCGGGTGGACTAGGACATTGTTTTCCTTCTTTACTTACAGAACATTTGTCAGGTAGCATGATTTGATTTGGAATTTTATTAGATATTAACCTTGATTGTTACAGATTCCATTTATTATCAACTAAAGAGAAAGTAAATTGAAAATAGTTGGCACATAATTTTGATGTTGTAATTATTGGTGGAGGTATTCTTGGAACATCAATTTCGTATTTTTTATCATTTCTAAACAAATCAAAAAAAATAGCAGTAATAGAGCAAGCACAAAATGTCGCATTTCATACCAGTGGTAGGAACACAGGAAAGGTTCATGCCCCATATCTATACAATCCTCAAAAGAAAAAATTGTTTGCAAATGCAGCGTTTCATGGATTTGAAATGTGGCAAGAGTATTCAAAATTGCACGATTTACCATTCAAAAAAGACGGAGTAATAGAAGTTGCACTTGACAAAAAAGGAATCAAAGTTTTAGAAAAATATCTCAAGTGGGGAAAAGAAAATGGACTAGAAGATGTAGAGATTGAACTTTTAGACAAATCAGAAATAAAAAAGATAGAACCTGAGATAAAATGTGAAGCTGCACTAAATGTTCACAGAGACGGTTCAGTAGACTATTCTACATACACTGAATCAGTAATGAAAGACAGTAAAGAAAATGATACGACATTTCTTTTGGATACCAAAGTTACAGGAATTAAAAAAGAAAATGGAAAATGGGGAATCACACTAAATGAAGAGCAGGAAATTTTTGCAGAATTTCTAATCAATGCAGCAGGGGGAGAAGCAATAGACATTGCACATAATGTCGGAGTTGCAGAGAAACTAACTGATGTTCATTTTAGAGGAGAATACTGGAAAGCACCAAGTGAATACAACAACTTGACTAGCACTAGTATCTATTCTGTTCCTGAATTTCCAGACTATCCATTTTTAGATCCTCACTGGATAATTCGAGTTGATGGAAGTTGTGAGATTGGTCCTAACGCAGTTCCAGTCTTTAGTCCATATGGATATGACAAAGCAGAAAATATCAAAGAATTTGTTCCAAAAATGTTAGAGATGTTAGGTTCTGGTGCAAGAAAGGCAATCTTTGATAAACAATTCCAAGAACTTGCAATGAATGAGATACAATCATCAATGTCAAAATCAGTAATGGTTGAAAGAGTAAGAAGATTCTTGCCAAAGATTGATGTAGACAAAATTACACAAAAAGGAACAGCAGGTATTCGTTCATCAATAATTGATGAGAACGGTAAATTTGCACCTGATGTTATCTTAATTGACGAAGAATCATCATTTCATATTCTAAACTATAATTCTCCAGGAGCAACTGGAGCACTGCCATTTTCAGCCCATATTGTAAATCATCTAAACAAATCAGGATTATTTTCAAGTGAATCCATGGATGAGCAATGCGGACCATGGAAGTTTTCAGAAATTATTGAAAAGATAGAAAAAAAATAGAGTTAGGATGATAGTTCTGCACTACCAAATAATACACTAAATGCCTTACACCAAATCAAAACTTTGTTGTATTTGGTCAAATCAGCATCATCAGGGATTTCATAGTTTTGGTTGCCCTTATTTGCCTTGAGTTCTCCTAGATTAAGAAATTCTGAGGCATTATCATCAGTTGCCAAGTAGACATACAAATCAGGACCATTAGTTGATTTGAAATTCTCCAGACGTAAGATATTACTTCCATCTTCTAGTGGAATGGTGTATGCATCTCCTTGCGCATCATGAATTCCGTCACCCACTCCAATGAAAGTGCCTGAATATATTACAGAAGTAATTTCTTCCATCATAGTTTCTTCCATCATAGTTTCTTCCATCATAGTTTCTTCCATCATAGGTTGAACAACTGCACCAGAAGGTAATGCCTCATCAATACTAGATTCTGTAAAGTATGGAGATATTGCAAATACTGAAACAGAACCAATTATTGCAATTGCAATAATGGGTATCAAATATTTGTTCATAGTATAAACAGAATTTTTTTAATATAAAGAAGATTTTCCAAATCTTTTCAAATAGTTGAAAAATTGAAAAATAGTTAGGAGCTAGAATTCACAAAATCTACTATAGACATTATTTTTCCCATTTCTACTAGATGTCCATAGCTCTTTTTGTTTGATGCCTTTAGTGGAGTGTTACCCACACTGATAAACAAAATATGCTTACTGTCTAATGGAATAGTAATTCGTTTTACTTTCTCATATGCAGCTATTGTATACAGCCCTTTTCCAACCATATTTGTTATCTTTGAGCGTTCATCCCATGCACCTACTGCTCTTTGAAGTGTCTTTTTTGTATCTGCTATTGGAACTAAATTTTTAACACCTCTACGTGTACTGTTCCATAAAATTTCACCATTTTTATCACAAACTGCTGCAAATCGTATATCGGGATTAAAGTCCATTAGCATGTTTAATAATTTTTCAAATTTTTCCACGTATAGTATAGGAGAACCAAAACTAAAAACTTTGTTGTATTTTCATAAAATATGACTTGAGTAATAAGAGATCTGTGTTATAATATACAAAATTTGTTTTAGTATTATGATTGAATTTACTTTGAAAAATTAATTAAAAAAATTAATGAAAATTTTTCATATAATTTTTTGATTATCAGTAAAAAGATGACAAAATAGAAGTAAAAGATCAAAAATGGCGCCGGGAGAGACACAGCGCAATTTCTAGTCTTGCAATGAACAAAAATGCCATTATTTTGAGTCAAAATTATATCATTATCCTGAATAGTCAATACAAATACAATTACTTTGAGAATTTTAAGTCTTTTTTGAAAAACCTTTCAAATATTATTCTGAAGATAATTAGATCGTAGGGCATCATACATCTAGTGGATCACCGCTTCAGAGTTCACCTTGGTATGAATTCAAATATTGTTTTATAAATATGCATTAAATCTAATTTTTATTTATTAATTATTCAAATAGATTTTTGGTGTTTATACAATGCATAAATCATTATCATTGAAGATGCAAGCCATAGACTAGTAGTAGGATCCGAATAATCATAAGACGATATTGTGTCAGTATAACGATACAATACATCTCCTGCAGTACTAAATAAAATTCCTATCAAAAGTAAAAACCAGGGGGCAAACAATAACAGTTGTTCTAAATAACGTAAATGCCACTACAGTAAATGCTAAAACTATTGAAGATTCTATAACAAAAATCAAATGAAAATAAAATTCGTTAGGAATTTCAGCATTGCTTGTAGTAAAAATCAAAGTATATCCAAAAATTATAATCAAGGGAATTATCAATAGCAAGACTTTTTGAAGTCGTTCTAATTTTTCTACAAAATATCCTATGTTAATTACAATATGTGTCAATATCAAAGGCATTGAAATCATAAAAAAGATTTCAGCAATTATTGAATATTCATAAGTATCAAATGGATCAAAATAGAAAAAATAAAGTGCTTCTCCAAGAAAAAACAGTACATAAGAAAGTCCAAGTATGAAATAGGATTTTCCAAAAATTTTTGAACCGCCATAAATATTTGAGATAATAAAACATGAGATTGCCACGCCTAAGGGGAAAATCGTTATAGCAGTACTAGTTATCAAATAAGATTCAAACCATTCAATTGGAATTGAAGAAACAAATTGAAGAGAAATTGCTATTCCTACAATTACAATTATTGTTTTGTAAGATTCTTTGATTTGAGAATATAGAGTAGGAGTGCTGATTACCAAAAGAAATCACATTGATTTAATTTCTTGAATTGAATTAAAGGCAAAACTATCTCTAAGAAATTCTTTTTGAATATTAGCATCTATAGAAATATGTTCATCATTAATTTCAAAGACAGTTTTGCTAAAAGTTGTAGCATATTCATTTACTTTTCGTCCATCACTAGCATTAGTGAATCCAACCATGGTTAACAAGCCATCTTGAATTAATTCTTTGATTCTAGTATACGTTGATGCTTTTGGAAGTTTAGACTTGGCAATAGTTTCAGGAATAGATTTTGCTTCATGTAATAGCAAATCTAAAATTATTTTTTTGGCAGGATCACCATATGCTTCAAAAATGGTTTTTGCAACATCATAATCTTTAATCTTAATTACAGATTCAGTCTTGGTTTCATTATTTATTGACAATATTTTTTTGAAAATTTTTGATTCTATGTTAGTTGTGTGTTTGCCAAAGAATTTTCGTAAAACCAGATCTAGTTTTGAAAAATCACTGACTGCATCTAAAATTGAAATTCCATGTACATCAAATACTTCTTTTTCTATTTTCTTGTATGTTGATTTACCGAGATCCTCTTCAAGAACAGATCTTACACCTTTTGCCACAATTCTATCAAAAGAATTCATGCTATTCCATAATAGACATAAGATATAAAATATTGTTTACTAGAAATAGTTTACTATTTCCAATATCTAAGAAATAATAAATAAGACCATTCCTATAGTATAGTATGAACAGAAAATCAATATGGATAGCAGGATTTGCAGCCATATTTGCTGTAAGTATGATTACAGCATCAAATGCGTTCATTGACGTGTCTGGTGAGACATCAAAAAAGCCAAAAGTGCCAAGATATTCTGAGACTTGTGCACACGGACATAATGGATATGACTGCAAAACACCAAAACATAGAATAGATATTTCTGAACTTCAACAAAGAGCTGATGATTTGGAAACACGTGTTTCTCAATTAGAGAGGTCACGTTAACCCACATTATTTTTTGCTATGCATCATAGAGCCTGAATTTTTTTACAAAAAATTAGTTTTCTGAATCTCCAATCAAACTAAAACTATTATTATCTTGATCATAAACAGTGCATAAAATTCCTCCCCAAATCTGTTTTTTTGGTTCTGTGACTTTTACTCCTTTTGATTTTAATTCTTGATATGTCTGAGCAATGTTTTTACTGTAAAACCAAATTCCAGTAGATTGACCAATTCTTTTTTCTAGATTATCTAAAGATTCACCCCTATCTTTTATAAAAAGAGGACTAACTAGCTAATTACAGCATTAGAATCTCTTGGTCCAACAACAATCCATCTAAACCCAGAACTCATAGTGTCTACTTTTTTTGCAAATCCTATCTTCTTAGTATAAAATTCTAATGCCTTTTCTTGGTCTGATACCATTACAATAACTCCTTCAATTTCATCAATCATTACTAACATTACAAGAGAGATGTTAATAAAAAATTCATTTGTATAAAACAGCCTTAAAAATTAATTTACATTTAATCAATAGTTTTTAAAGATAATTCTAATCCTTACTCATTTGATTAGTATGACTAGGATCTTCTTTAACTGCATCTCTAGTTCTTTTATCTATTTCAATAATGTATGAATCCCTACAACCTTGAGAACAGAATTTAGTATTTTCACCTTCGAATGATTTTTTACAATAAGTACAGATTAAAGTCAGTATGCTTTTATCTCAAAATTTGTTAGTTTTTAAAGAATTATCCAAATTAATTTTGAATTAATGACATCCCTAGTTTATGAGTAGGTTTTGGATTTAGTTTATTTGTAAGAACTGTAACTGCTGATTTTTTTTCCATGTTCATTATTAGAAAGCTAGAAAATCCTTCTGTTCCTCCATCTATTCCAACAACATCAGTATTTCCAGTATTGTAAACAAACCAACCTAATCGAAATTTACTAAGAGGCAGACCGTAAGCGTATTTTGGATAATATTTCATAAAGGTAGTAAGTTTAGGATTCACCTCTGTGGAAATACAATTCTCCAAAATATGGGAGATTTTTGACTGATTTATGCCTAAATTAGCCTTGGCAAAAAGTAGTAAATCATCTACAGTAGAACGCAGACTGATCATTCCTTCCATTGAAGGTGAACTCCAAAAATTGGATTGTTTTCCTGAAAATGTGTATCCTGTAGCCAGTCTGTCCTTGTGAGATTCTAATAGATTAATTCCAGTATCATTCATCCCAAGGGGTTTACAGATTTTATTAACTATAAGATTTTCAAAACTTTGATCCGTAACATTTTCACAAATATGTCCTAAAATTGAATATCCAAAATTAGAATAGCTCCACGTAGTACCAGGAATTTTTTTGATTTTTCTTTTTCTCAAATACTCATAGAGATTTTCTTTTGGATAATTCTCAAAAGGATTTTTTGTATTCATTTTTAGATACAGTTTGAGCAAGTATGGAACAATTGTTTTTAATGGAAGTGTGCTAGGAAGATCTCCAGTATTTGTAATTAAATGGCGTATTGTGATTTTTGAATTTTCAATATCTGAATTTTTTAATTGAGGCAAGTATTTGACAATCGTGTCATCTAATGAAAATAATCCTTCATCTTCTAAAATTGCAGCTAGAATTCCAGCAAATGGCTTTGTAACAGAGCCTATTTCATAAACAGTGTTACTTGTAGGTAATATGCCTGAATGTTTCTTTGTTTCACCAAAATTAAAAGTCTGAATGTTATTATCTTGTAAAATACCTACAGAAATTCCTGGACTTGATCCTTTAATTATGTGATTTTCAATGATTTTCTCTGTATCCATTTTTAGTACCTTTTAGAATTTTTAATACTCATTTTCTTGTTTGAAAATTTTTGAAATGGAATATCAAGATTGTCAAGGGCATCCCCAAATACTTTATCAGACATTCTTTCTTCTAGTTTTTGGATTTTATTTTGATTGTGAAGGTCATCTCTATTTGTAAATGATTGATCAACTGTACGAAGCGAATTTCTTAATTTACCTAGAAATCCAGGTCTTTTTCTAGTCATAGTAGCATGATCTACTTGTATTATATAAACAAACCGACTAGTCGGTCGGTAATCTTTTATTACTGCTTATGATATGTCACATAGTGAGCACAGTTCTAAAACAGCCAACTAAACTGAAATTAAGAATTATTCATGCTGCAAGAAGAAATTTTGCAAAAAAAGGATTTTCAAACACATCAATGGATGACATTGCAAAAACTGCAAAGGTAAGCAAGGGAGGAGTTTATCATCATTTTGCAAGTAAAGATGATTTGTTTATGGTAATTTTCGTGGAGAATCAAGATTCAGTGATAAAATCACAACCCAAATTATTTGAAAAAAGGAAAGAATTGCTTGGAGATTTGGAGAAAATGTACGAGATAATGGATTTTCAAAAAGACTTGATGAGGATTTGGTTGGAGGCAATGAGTGAATCAGCTCACAATTCAAAGATAAAACAAATGGTAATTAAAAGAAGAAAATATCTAGAATCTCTTAGTACATTACAATTCAAGCAAATTAAAGATAACATGAAATTGTTATCAGACTATTCAGATGTTGAACTTGCAAGATTAGCAAAAGGCAGTATGGCTCTAGTGAAAGGATGTGCATTAGATAGTGTTACAGGAGATGATCCTGAAATAGTAAAACAGACATGGGTTCAGACAATGTATGCAATTCTTACTTCAAAAAAATAATTTTTAAAATTATTACCAATCTACCTTATAGTCATAAATTTCATCAAACATTTGAGAATTTTTTTTAATCATCATAGAAAGTACGCTGTTGCGAAACCATTTTTTTATAGGATTTGTAGCAGTGAACATTTCTCCTTGACGTCTTGCCAGAGCAATCATTTTTTCTACTCTAGGCTTACGTTGACTTTGATATTTTGAAAATGCATCTTCAGTGTCAGATGTATCTCTTAGACATCTGGCAAGTGTAAGTGCACTCTCTAATGCTAGCGAGGCACCTTGTCCCGCATGAGGCGTAGTGGTATGAGCAGAATCTCCAACAAGACATACAGAACCTTTGTACCAAGAAGGAAGTGATTCAATATCATACAAAGGGAGTTTTGTTAAATTAGAAGCATTTTCAATAAATTCAGAGACATAAGAAGAATCATCACTAAACTTGTCTAATATTTTTTGTTTCCATGTTTCAGAAGAGACAGATGTTAAATCAGATAACAAATCTTGTTTGATTTTCATGTGAGCACCCCACATTGCTTCTCTATCAGATGTTACAAAATAATTAAGATACACTTTACTTCCAAAGCGAAATGTTAGTTGGTTTGTAGGAGTTTTTGATTGGTTTTTAGAGATTCCTCCAGCTAGAACAACTCCAGTATATTTAGGCAAAGGGGCATCAGGAAAAATTATTTGTCTCGTTTTGGAATGTAGTCCATCACATCCAATTAACAAATCTCCTTTAGCATCAGAATTATCCTTAAATTTAGCTACAACATCATTGTCAGTTTTGATGCTTTCTAATTTTTTGTTCCATTCTATCTGAATGTTATTAGAAATGACTTTTTCTCGTAAAAATTTTTGAAACAAACCTCGTTTGATTATTAATCCATCAGAACCATAGTGAGATTTATCCTGATTAGTATTTACTTCTGCAATTATTTTTTCCTTATTATTTCGAAACACCATGTTATCACAAAAAAAGCCTACATCCTGAATTTCATTTTGTAAATCTAATGACTTTAGAACATTCATACCATTTGGCCCTAAATACAAATAAAGACCAGCATGATCATTGGGGGTTTTTTCAGATTCATAGATAGTACTATTGATTCCACATTTTTCAATGCAAATGCAAGAGATGTACCTGCTATTCCACAACCAACAATTATGACTTGTTTACTCGTCAATATTTGATTTAAGTTGAGAAATCACATATAAACTGACCGTCTGGTCAGTCAGTAATCTTATTGTACTTGATGATTTTCAAACCAAACAAGTGACATTAAAAACAGAACCTACTGCAATACAGAAGAAAATTCTCCAAATTTCAAAAAAAAAGTTTGCAAAAAATGGCTATCAAAAGACATCAATGAATGAAATAGTAAAAGATGCAGGTGTAAGTAAAGGGATTTTATTTTATCATTTCCAAAGTAAAGAAGAATTATTTTTTCAGGTGTTAAGTGGTAGTATTGACGAAGAATTTCAAAGAATTTTTCATATTCTTAGTAAAAAAGGTAAAAAATTATTTAAAAAAAAAGAAAATCTTTTGAATGATTTAAGGAAATACTATGATCTAACGATTAGTGATACCAAAGACTTTGAACGATTATGGCTTGAAGGAAGAATAGAATCTGAAAATAACTTGAAATTAAGACAGATGATGTTAAACAAAGACAAAGAAGTGTCAAGGGTTGTTTTTGAAATGCTAAAAAATACTAGAAAAGACATAGATATTTTGCAAGGGTATAACGATAAAGAATTACTAGAGATTGTAAAGGGAGTGATTGCAGTCATGCGGGGATTATTTTTAGAAAAACTTTCAGGAAAAGACCCTGTAGAAATTAAAAATACATGGGTAAGAACAATTTACATTATTTATAATTCAAAAAAATAATAACATGAGTGACGAATTTACTAGTCACTTTGCGGATACAAAATTAAACATAACATCACATTATTTTGATAGTAAAATCTAAACAAATTCATTTACGATCAACAGAAAGATCATCCTATAATCCTTGAAGTATGAATGTCTAATTTTTCTTTATAAACAAAATGGGACGGCGTTGAACTAATTTCACAAAACTCGCCCCCGGCATATATCAAACATTAAACTGAATTTTCAAAATCTCCATGTGGGACACATGAAAGATAATTTACAATTAACCCAGACTATGCAAACAAAGATCAAAAAAGGATTATAGGGATATTGGCAAAAAAGAGACAGATTTGTCTACCAACACATCTTCGTTAAACCCCAAGTTATCCTTTGATAAAGGAACTATTCGTATTCAAAACAGCGATCTATTACGAATTCCAAATACAAAATATGATGAACGAGAAAAAATTCTCAGGGCCTACGGTCTAAACTATTCTGAAATTGTTGAATACCTGAAGAAAAGTGAAATTAATTTTGAAGACAATGTACCTAATTTCACAGAGTCTTCAGAATTGCAGATAAGAGATTTAGAATTGCGCGATTATCAACAACAAGCCATACAGAATTGGGAAAAATCAGGCATGAGAGGATGTGTTATTTTACCTACAGGAGCAGGAAAAACAGCTATCGGAATTCAAGCAATTCAAAAAATAAGAGCGTCAGTACTTGTGGTTGTTCCAACAATTGATTTGATGGAACAATGGGCAAACAATATTTCAAAATACCTTTTCATCAATGATAAAAATTCCCAAAATGTTTCCATTGGAAGATTGGGAGGAGGTGAAGATGATCTTCAAGCAATTACAGTAGCAACATATGATTCTGCATATATTCGAGCAGCATCAATAGGAAATCAATTCAAATTAATAATTTTTGATGAAGTACACCACCTTCCTGCACCAGGATATCGTTCCATTGCAGAACAATTCATTGCACCATATAGACTAGGTCTGACTGCAACAATAGAGAGAGAAGATGAACTACATGAATTGATACCGTATCTTACTGGAGGAGTTGTATTCCGTCTTGGGTCACAAAGACTATCAGAACAAAAACATTTGGCGGAATATTCTATTGATAGAATACAAGTAAGTCTAACTCCTGAAGAACAAATAGAATATGAAACAAATCATGCAAAATTTTTAACAAATCTCAGACAGTTGGGTTTCAAAGTTCCATCAATGTACAATCTAAAACGATTAATCATGATGTCAAGCAAGAACAAGATTGCAAGAGAAGCAATGTTGGCAAGAAACAAAGCAAATGAGATAGCATTGAATAGCAAATCAAAGATATCAGAATTGCAAAAAATTCTACAACAAAACAAACATACCAAAACAATAATTTTTACACAAAACAACAAGATGGTGTATGAGCTCTCAGATCAGTTTTTGATTCCAAACATCACATACAGAACAACAAAGGAAGAAAGGCAATCAGTTTTGGAGGGATTCAAATCAGGCACATATAGCGCAGTTGTAACTTCACGTGTACTGGACGAGGGGGTAGATGTTCCTGATGCCGAATTAGGCATAATTATGAGCGGAACAGGAAGCGGAAGAGAACTAATCCAGAGATTAGGCAGGATTTTGAGGCCAAAAGAAGACGGCAGAAAGGCAAGGCTTGTGGAAATAGTAGCAAAACACACACGAGAAACAAACACCAGTGCAAAAAGAATAACGGCCATGAAAAGAAATTCTCAGGTTGGTAACAACACATCATACGGAAATTAATGAAATGTCTAACAAAATAATAAAAACTTTTGAGGTCATACAATAATGCTTTCATCTGAACTTTTACGCACTAGAACCAATCGAGGAAAGATAACGCCACTGTTTTGTACATCAGATTTTGGCAACGGCAGTGATTATGAGCTTGCTAACAAATTAATTGTGTTTTTTACAAACGCTCAGAAAGAAAAACAGCACAAAGGAAACCTGTTACAAAAAATTACAGCACTCGAATCAGAATATGATTACAAGCTAGTGCGAGGGTTCTCTACGCTGTTAGAACGATGCTCTGTTTTTCAACGACTAGACTCATCATCTACCATTGCAACTCCAATTATGATAAGAAAAAAATTGTTTGAGGAATCATCAAAACAGGGTTTAGCATTGTCTGATTCACAGAGAGAGAAAATCATACAGCAAGTAGCAACACAAATGCACATTTTATCAGAAGATATTGAATCCATGATGTGGAGTGACAAAGATGAGAATCTTGTGTTAGCACAGTTTGATGTTATCAATCCCAAGGATTTGATCTTGTGGTACAACATTTCATTATTTCAAACATTGCTTTTCAAATGCACTAAACTAGAATTTTATGTAAAGGGAGGATTGTATTGGAAACAAGTTTTGCGCAACGTTAAACGATACGGTCTGATGTATAATTTAGAGCATCATTCAAAAGATGATGATTCTATAAAATGTATTTTGGAAGGTCCGCTCAGCCTCTTTAAAATGACTGACAGATATGGCACATCCATAGCAAAACTGTTGCCATCAATTGTGGGTACGCCATCATGGAAGATTAACGGCTCGATAGTGAAAAAAACAGAAGATGGACAAAAAATCTATTCATTTGACTTGTCAAACAAAAATACAAAGGGATTTTTACGCTCAACAATAGAATCTGCATCCCAAAACAGTCACAACATAGGAAATGACGACTATGTGTATGACAGCTCCATCGAAGCGGCATTTGGAAAGAGATTCTCTCAGCATTTTGATCAGAATGACCAACTAGGATGGAAGATTTCCAGGGAGCCAGATCCTTTAATTGCAGATGGCAAAGCAATGATTCCAGATTTTTTGTTTGAAAGGTTTGGGCATAAAGTGTATTTTGAAATTGTAGGTTTTTGGACAAAAGAATACCTTGAAAGAAAAGCTGCAAAGCTCAAGATATTGCTTAAAGACGATAAGGGGAATCAAAATGAAAAAACAACAGACTTGTTGGTTGCAATAAATTCTGAATTAGCATGCTCACAAATAGAATCAATTTCCAAAGACAGGATTTTCACTTTTAACAAAGAGGTTTCAATAAAACCAATCTTAGAACATTTGAAGAAAATTGATGATGAAATTACCAAAGAAAAAAGTGATGATGTTCAAATCAAATTAGATGTAAATGATTTGGATTTGATTTCAACAATGCAGATAGCACAAAAATACAACATTCCCAAAGAAGCAGCAGTGAAAATAATTCATGCAGAACATCCTGAGACATACGTTGAAATCAATTCATATCTAATTTCAAAAGAAAAAATAAGATCAATAGGCAATGCACTTGATGGAATTTCTGAATTTGTTCAAGCATGTAAAATTATGAAATCCAATAAAATTCCAGATTCCTGTCATGCAGATTTACTATCCAAGCTAAAATATGATGTAATTTGGGCAGATTTAGATCCTAACAATGCAACAATAAACAAAAAATAGTTTTAAAACCTCTCACTATACGCCATGATACAAAATCATCAAAAACATATTGATACTGGCAAATGCAATACAATAGAATTATGGCACCATATTTTTAGATGCAACATTCATACCATTAGGAATCATTACAAAAGTAATTTTGAAGGCATGTAGAAAAAGTAATTTATTTTTATTTTTCCAAGATTTTCCTCAGAATCTTGTCTATGCAGACGCCGGTTCTTTTCTCAATGTCGTGCTCCCACAGTCTGAGTACGGACCATCCTTCTCTTCGCAGATTCCTTGTTATGCGAATATCACGCCTCATGTTGGTCTCAATCTTGTCTCTCCAGTACTTTTTTGAGGGTTTTTTCTTTTTTTCATAATTGTATCCATGCCAGAAATCACCGTCACAAAATATTGCAATTTTTTGCTCCTCAAGTACAAAGTCAGGATTCCCATACATCTTCGGATACATTTGGAATGGAAATCCCAATCCTTTGAGTATTTCATTCATCTGAATGTCAATTTTGGTGTTGGTTCCCCGAATTCTGAACATTACCCAAGATCGTTTCTCAGGAGAAAATATGTCTGCCATGTTTTCTGTCGTATTGTTATTGCCAATTATATAATTTGGTTAGCAAAAAAACTGATTCATCAGAATCCTTGCATTCACACAAAAAATCCCAAAGATCGCCAACAATAAATTCAATGACGTGGCAATCATATCAGGTAAAAGACCAGCAATATCCTACTAAACCCCTCAAAGTTTGGTTTTCATTTTACAGGTCTTTTACTTTTTAAAATTCAAAGCAATATCACTGTGTGCGCCTTATGAAAAAATATGCCAGAAATGTGGTAAGGAATTTGAAAATCGTGCCAGTATCTATTGTTCTATCAAATATGCTAATGAGGATCATGGTTGAAATTAAATTTCAAAATATTGGCCATATACGTTAAATCACTCCCACAATTATACATCCAGGATTTAGTTTAATTTTCTTCTTTTCATATAGATCCTCTACTAATTCCGCGTTTTCAGATATATCGAGGGATATCTTTCCCATTGCTTGTAATTTCAATAACTGTTCTCTTGTTTTATCATCATCCACAGTAGCAATGAAACTATCTGTAATAGTTACGGTCAAGGTATCTTGCAGGGTACAATATTGTTGGGCGGCATCCCACAAAGATTCTTTTTGTGCAGGAGTGGTAAATACAACAAGTATTACGATTACGATTACTAAGGAGAGACTGTAATTCCAAAAATCTTTATCGCCATTTACTATCTATTCTCAAAACAGGAATTAATGGACTTAAGCATATGCCTTAAAATAAAAAGAATAGGAATATTGTAAGAGTTCCAATCGCTTTCTGCCGTTGTATAATTATTCCAGAAGTAACAGTATGTACCGATTGGTCAGCATTCTCCCACACAACTGACTCATGTTGTCGGATGTAGAAATTTTGAGGAGAATAGCAGTCACCGTCATTCTTACACTGAATGTTTTTAGAATCAAAACTAATCGAAACAAGATTTGCTACAGAAGCAGCATCGTCCTCATCAGATACAAAAGCGACAAATGACGTCTTTACAAAAGATGTACCGTTTAGCAACAAATTCACATCATATCTACCTGCGGGCATATCCCAAGATAGAAGATATGCAGAATCATAGGTCCCAGGATTTGTTACACCAACAATTTGAGTATCATTAACCCCATCAGGTCTTGTAATTGAAAGAACAAAGGTTTCAGGATTTGAATCCCCTAAATATCCAGAAATTCTAACACTTTGAGAAATACCCCTCAAAAGTTCAACTTTGTCTGGGAAAATTTCAACGTCTTCATATGTCTGACCAAATGCAAGAATGAAAAGAAGGAGTTCAATCACACAAACAAGTTCTCATTTTACTTTTAAAGACAACAAAAAGTGGTCATTATGACATTAACTACAATTCACATTGTAAACGTAGTTGCTGGCATGACATTTGAGAGAAGAATTGACAAGTCAAAGGTTTTAGAATTACCAGAAGCAGAATTCAGTCTAACGCCAAACAGCTTCAATGGGATAATTCTCAGATACAAATCCCCAAAGAGCGTCATAGAGTTATTTGAGTCAGGCAGCATAACATGTAACGGGTCAAAGTCAATCGAAGATGCAAAAAAATCAATCAAAAGATGTTTGGTAAATTTAGAAAAGGTGGGAATTGCAGTTCCAACAAATCCAAAAATCAAGATTCACAATATTGTCGCATCAGTAAATTTTGGAATGCCGATAAGAATTCAAGATGCTGCATTGATACTGCAAAGATCCATCTATGAACCTGAACAATTTTCAGGAATAATACTTAGCGTGTTAGACCCAAGGGCAACAATATTGGTATTTTCAACTGGAAAGGTAGTATGCACTGGAACAAAAAATGAAGAAGATTTACGAAAGGCAGTATCTTCATTAAAACTTACATTAGAAGAAAACAAATTATTCAAAAATACAGACTGAGAGTCGCGTTAAGTAACACTGAAAAAGTGTCACCAAGTGACACTGAAAAAGTGTCACCAAGTGACACTGAAAAAGTGTCACCA
>JAEFCZ010000050.1 GCA_016125975.1 Candidatus Nitrosopumilus sp. | reverse complement strand
ACGTCCGCCTCTGTCATCTCTACGTCCGCCTCTGTCATCTCTACGTCCGCCTCTGTCATCTCTACGTCTGGAATTATCTCTAAAGTTACCTCCATCTCGTCTAAATGACTCTGGTCGTCTGATGTCTTTTTCAGTTGGATTTTCATACTTTTTACCAATTTCATCCACTCTAACATTGAGTTTTTCAAGCAGTGTGGTGTTTAGTCCCTCTCCATAGACGTCGACTCTTGCAGCAATGACTGCTTTTGCAGCAATAGCACGTGCAATCTTTCCTCTTTGCCATCTAGGTGCGGCATGAACCATTGCATGCTGGAATAACAATCCGTGTTTTGGTGGTTGAGAACCAGTCTTCAATGATCTAAACAATGCTTTTTCAGCTCCGAGAACTTGAATTGTACTTGCTGGAAGTGATGCTAATCTCTTTAGACTACCAGCTCTTCCTAAAATTCTAGCACCTACTGCAGTACCAAGTATTGCAGAAAGATTTGGTGCAATTGTTTCCATTTCAGATTCAACATGCTCTTCAAGTTCTTTACGTAAATCATGAAAATCTAAAATTTGTTTTGCAATTGACTGAACTATTGATAAATTGACATCTGAAATATCTCCACCTCTACTTTTTGTAGAAATTAAAGACAACATCTCAACTTTTGATTCTGGAAAACCTGCCTCTTCAAAAACTTGTTTTGTTAATGACTCACGTTTTCCTGCCATGACAATTTGTGCATATCCGTTAATACTATCAATGATATCATCTAATTCTGGAAAATGTAATCCATACCATTCCCTTACTCTTGAACTTAGAGCATTTGCAATTTTATCAATTTCATCCAATGAATTGATTGCTTGAATGATATGAAGATCTGGACTTTCAGACACTTCTGTAACTTTTGAAGATGATAATCCTAAAGCAAATTCTCTTAATTTTCCTAACGCATCTTGAGGATTAGATGCAAAACCTGAATCCACAATGATTTGTGGTTTTGATGATTGAATTATTTCTAATTTTGAATCCTCCATTATCTGTGAATCTATGTTATTTTTTTTCAATATGGCAAGTAATGATTCATCACTTACTGCAACACCTCGCTGAATTGAAATTAGATAATTAATGAGTTCATTTAGTTTTGATTCTTTATTTTTCACTAAAAGATATTCTTTAACTGAATTTGAGAAAGGAAATGCCTTTTCAAGTTTGCCGTCATTGAAAACTGATATTCCCAATTCTGTTAAAATCACAGAATACATGTCTAGTTCAATCTAAACCACCTTTAAAAAAGGTACTAGAATCACAAATCAACTGTTATATTCGAAACTACCCTCATTAATCAAAGTGGAGCCCAATCTTTCAACTTCCATAGGTCCAATCCAATTAGATAGACCCGTGATGCTTGCATCTGGAATTTTGGGGATTTCATTAGATGTTTTTAATCGACTTTATCGCTCAGGTGCAGGAGCAGTTGTTACAAAGTCTCTTAGTACAGAACCTTGGGAGGGATATCCAAACCCTACTATCTTTAGTGTAAAGGGCGGTGGATGGATTAATGCTGTGGGGCTTTCAAATCCTGGTGCAGAAAATTTTGCAAAAATGATTGAATCCAACAAAGACGTACCAATCATTGTAAGTCTTGTAGGTTCAATTCCTGAAGATTTTGAAAATATGATAAAACAATTTGAAAAATGTAAAGTCGCAGCATATGAATTGAATCTGTCTTGTCCTCATGTTGCAAAAGTTGGATTAGAGGTAGGTGATGATCCTGAACTAGTAAAAAAAATTGTAACTACTGTGAAAAACTCAACAAATGTGCCTGTAATTGCTAAAGTTGGTCTAGGAACTACTCACTATCTCAATACGGTAGGCACTGCAATTGAATCTGGAATTGATGCAATTACTGCTATTAACACTGTTCGAGCAATGGCAATAGATGTTGAAACACAACGTCCTATTCTTAGCAATAAATTTGGAGGATTATCTGGAACACCAATAAAACCAATTGCACTAAGATGTGTTTATGAAATTTCTTCGAAATATGATATTCCAATTATTGGATGTGGAGGTATTTCTACTTGGGAAGATGCCGTAGAGTTTTTCTTGGCAGGTGCTTCTGCTATACAACTTGGAAGTGCAATAGGCGATAACTGGATAGATGTTTTTAATGAAATCAATACCGGAATATCACAATATATGGAGAAAAAAAATTATTCTAAAATTGAGGAGATGATAGGACTTGCAAAGAAATCATAATCATACAACAATTGTTACAATTGAAAAAGTAATTGATGAAACTCCTACTGTTAGGACTTTGGTTTTCTCTGATGAAGTAATGTCAAATGTACTTCCAGGACAATTTGCAATGGTTTGGATTCCTGGAATTAATGAATTACCAATGAGTGTGATGATTTCAGATGAATCTGGAAAGGCAGCATTTACTGTTAGAAAACATGGAACAGCATCTACTGGATTATTCAATGTACAAGTTGGACAACAAATTGGAATCCGTGGCCCTTATGGAAATTCCTTTGATCTTAAAGAAGGAAAACTTTTGTTAGTTGGTGGCGGAACTGGTCTTGTTCCAATGATGCGATTACTCACACATGTAAAACCTACAGATGATGTCACAGTTTTGATTGGTGCAAAATCTAAAGATGAAGTATTTTTTGAAGATTTGGCAAATAGACTTTTGGCAAACAACACTCACAAAGTAATTGTCTCAACTGATGATGGAAGTTATGGTGAAAAAGGCTTTGTCACTGATTTAGTTGAAAAACATGTAGGCCAAACCAAATTTGATGGAGTCTATGTTTGTGGCCCTGAAATAATGATGTACAAAACAGTCCAAACTGCTCATTCCAGAGGTATCTTTGTTCAGGCCAGTCTTGAGAGAATGATGAAATGCGGTGTTGGCATTTGTGGTAGTTGCTGTGTGGGTGAAGATCTTGTTTGCAAGGATGGAACTGTCTTTGATGGTGATCATTTGTCTCAAAATAAGGAATTTGGCAATTTTCACAGAAATAAGGCTGGAATCTTGGAAAATTATTAGATTTGACCAGCAAGGTTTAAAATAAATCATAAAATTAATTTCGTGAAGGGAATGGGAACTCCAAAGATTGTTTTAACTGCTGATCGTACATTAATGTCACCATATAGAGGATTGTCTCTTGCTACATTTTTTGGATGTGCTCCTGCTTTGGATCCAAATCGAGACCCAAAGAGCTTTTGGTACAAGATTCTTGGAAAACAAGTAACTCCAAAGATTCTGTTTGATTTTATCTGTAATTATATTCCTCACACAAATGGCGTTGCAAATTATGCTCCATATGGTTTAAGAAAACTAGAGGCTGGTTTGCTACGAGATGGATTTAGCAGACAAGATGTTGTTGTTGCACATCCTGACCACATTGAAAAATTCATTGGACCTGAAACACTAGTTGTTGGAACTTATGAGATGGACCCACTTGGAATGGGTCCTGTAACTATGACATTTACTTATGGTAGAAAACAAACGTCTTATGATGAATTTTACAATGCTGAACTACATCATAGAATCAAAGCTGCAAAAGCTAAAACTGGAAGTAAAGCCAAAGTAATATCTGGTGCATCTGGAACTTGGCAATACAACTATGACCCAGAAAAAATTGAAGAATTTGGAATTTACGCAATCTTAGAAGGAGAACTTGGAGGTATTGCCCCTGAAATTGATGGACATGCAGGACGATTCTTCAACTATTTGATTAATGGCGACTTTGAGAATATGGATCCTTTCAGAAAGAGAAGTGATTTCAAAGTTAACATTAAAGAATTTGAGAGAAACGGCAAAAAACTTCATGGGAGATTTGTTAATTTCTGGGATAGACCTGACTTGGAAGAAATACCTGACATTGTAGAACCAAGTATGCACGGAATGATTGAAGTCATGAGAGGTTGTGGAAGAGGATGCAAGTTCTGTGATGTAACATTAAGATCATTGAGATATTATTCTCCAGAAAAAGTCAAAAAAGAAATTGAAGTTAACATAAAGAAAGGTGGTTGCAAATCTGCATGGGTTCACAGTGATGATATTTTTGTTTACGGCATGGATCCTAGAACTGCAAAAGGAATGGAACCAAACAGAGAAGCACTAGAAGAATTATTCACTGCAATCATGTCTACTGGAGTTGAGCATACAAATCCAACACACGGTACACTGGCAGGTGCAATTGCTGATGAAAAATTGATTCCAAATCTATCTAAAATCATGAAAGCAGGATCTGATAACATGATTGGTATTCAAGCTGGATTTGAAACTGGAAGTTTGAGATTAATTGGAAAATATGCTGATAGAAAACTTGCACCATATGATCCATCTGAATGGCATTGGGTTGTAAAAGAAGGTGTAAAGACTTTGAATAAGGATTACTGGATTCCAGCATTTACTTTGATAATGGGTCTTGATAATGATGAACAACCAGAAGATTCATGGGAGACAATCCGTTTAATCAGTGAATTAGAACGTGAACAACCTGATTCAATGTTTACTGCAACTGCATTGACATTTGTTCCAATTGGATTATTGGAAAAATCTGATTTCTTTAATATTGGTAATGAAATGACTCCTGCACAACTAGGTGTTCTATACAAGACATGGCAGCACAATTTCAAATATGGTATTCAGAAATTCATGACAAAGACTGGCTCTAAGGGTCGTCAAAGATACTTTTTCAATGCAATTGCACGCTCCCTTGGCGGTGTTCCATTAGGTGCAATGGAGAAATATGCCCGCAGAAAGAGCAAAGAACACGAAAAAGTCATTGAGACTGTAAAGAACAAGTACTGGTAGATTCCAAATACATAAATTCGTTAATTATTGGTGTAGATTATGGCAACTCACGGTTCGCTTACTAAAGCAGGCAAAGTAAGAGGACAAACTCCAAAGGTAGAAGGACGTAAAATTGTAGGTACTAACTCTAGTCTTAGGAATAAGAGTAATTACAAAAAGAGATTTGTCTTAGGTAGATTCCCTGGTCAGAACAAACCTGGACAAAGAAGAAAGAGACGATAGTTAGGTTCTGTAAAGTTTAGGGTTGCTTTTTTACTGTAAAATTCGGTTGCTGTACGGCTTATTTGAAATGCCCAAACATGGATCTATTCCTTTCTGTTTTAA
>JAEFCZ010000068.1 GCA_016125975.1 Candidatus Nitrosopumilus sp. | reverse complement strand
CAGTAATAGTCCTCAAACAATATTTTTCAATTTTTAAAATTTTTAATTATATTTTAGCTGGTTTACATCCAATACTCTGGCGCAGTATCTGCATTTGAGAACTCTGCCTTCTTTGTCAATTACATCCATTACTGATTCTATGTGCTCATTGCTGTTTGTAATACAATCAGGGTTTGAACATCTAAAAATTCTATCAATCTCATTAGGTAATGCTACTCTTCGCTTCTCAACAAGCTTGTACTCTTTAATCATGTTGATTGTTGCTGTTGGTGCAATTACTGCTAGCTTGTTAGTATCATCATCTTTTAGAAACTTGTTTTCAACTTTGATGATGTCTTTTTTCTTAAATTTGCCACTTGGAACATTCAGGGCTATGGTGATTAGACTACCGTCTTTTCCGTCAATTCGTAATGCATTGAGAACCTGTAGACCCTTTCCTTCGTCTATGTGGTCAATTACAGTACCTTCCTTTATTCGTCGAACCATAAGGTCGGACTGTTCCATCAGAATACTTTGTATAGTCACCTGTATATATTATTGAAAGAATGAACGAGTTCTACCAAAAAGATATCCTCTCAATTAAGGATTATTCCAAAGAACAACTTGAATCCATCTTTACATCTACTGATAAAATTATGCAACTAAACCCTTCAGATAGAAGGGAGATTTGCAAAGGTAATACTTTGGGATATTTGTTTTATGAGCCAAGTACCAGAACCCGACTTAGCTTTGATTCTGCCATGGCATCAATTGGTGGTAACTCTCTAGGTATTTCTGACATAACATCTTCTTCAACTCAAAAAGGTGAAAGTCTTGCAGATACTGTTAGAATAATGTCCATTTACTCTGACGTACTTGTTTTACGCCATACTTTGGATGGTTCAAGTAGATTTGCAGCTGAAATTTCTGATAAACCTGTAATTAATGCAGGAAGTGGAACTGAAGAACATCCAACCCAGGCAATTCAAGATTTGTTTACAATTAAAAAAGAAAAGAAAAAGATTGATGGTCTTAAAATTGGAATTGTAGGTGACCTAAAGTATGGACGAACTGTTTACTCTTTACTTCATGGCCTAGGAAACTATGATGTTGATGTTAGATTAATTTCTCCTGAATCTTTACGAATTAGATCAGATTCAACTTATGAAATAAAAAAGAAGTTAGACTTTACTGAAACTACTGACATTGAAGAACATCTTGATGAACTTGATGTTCTATATGTTACCAGAATACAAAAAGAAAGATTCCCTGACGAAGAAGAATATCTCAAAGTAAAGGGAAGCTATGTTGTAGGATTAGACATGCTAACACGAATGAAAGATGATTCGATAATTTTACATCCTTTACCAAGAATAGATGAAATTGCAGCTGATGTTGATAAAACTAAAAATGCCAAGTACTTTGAGCAAGCCGAATATGGGAAACACACGCGTTCTGCTCTATTAGGTATGATTCTCAATGAGAATGGATTTTAATTTTTTAGAAAATCCGTATTCCATATATCTAGAGACATTTCAATATCACTAGTTGACTGAAACAAAAATTATTCCAATTTTCCCATTAGACTTGGTATTATTCCCAAGACAAGAATTGCCGCTTCGAATTTTTGAGCCTAGATACAAGCAACTTGTTGATGATTGCATGATTGGTGATGGTCAGTTTGGAGTATGTTTGATTGATGAGCAGAGCTCAGTAAATGGATGGAATTCTCCTAAATTGGTAGGAACTATTGCCAAAATTTCAAAGTGTGAAGATGTAGAACTTAATGGATTACAATTACACATTGAAACACTAGGACGAAATTCATTTAAAATCAAAAGAATTATTCCTCCTTCAATTTCTCAACCTGCAAATTATGATCCATTATCAGTCGAAGGTCATCAAGAAATCTCTGAAATCCATGAAAAGATTGGAACAGAAGAAAAAATGTACATTCAAGCTGAAGTTGAAATGATTCCAGAAATTGATGAGAATATTTCTCTTGAGAAATGGAATGCATTGGTTGAATTATGGAAAAAGAAAATTATCAAACAAGCATTACCTCAAGTTGTTGATTCACATTCACTGGACCATGTTTTAGAACAGTATTATCTGAATACTGATACACCCACAATTGATTACATTTACTCATTATCTGCACTGGGTGCAAAGGATCCCAATGAACTTCAACCAATTCTGGAGGCTACAACTATGGATGAACTAATTAAACGAGTTGAAGAATTATTGGTAGTATAGATATGGTACCCTTGAAAAATTTTGGAATATTTGCACTAGTGGCATGTTTGTTGTTTCCTGCTAGTAGTGTTTATGGACATGGTTTTGGTGTTGATACTATTTCATCAGTAGATGTTCAGGGAAAACAACTAACAATATCAGTAGAGATGCCAATGTATTTTGAAAAAGATCAGGAAGGACAAATTACAATTACTGCAACAGAAGATGAAACAAAAGAAAATGCAAAAAATATAACTTTTCTCATTGGTCTATTTCATAAGGATGATATGATTTTTAGAAATTATTTTTTTACTGACAATGGTGTTTTACCAATTAAGATAACACCCCAACAAGGATATGATAATTTTGTAATTAAAGGGGAGCAGGATTCTCTACTAGGTGCCTGGTATGGAACAGAATCCAACCCTATTGAAATAGTTGGCCCTCTTTTTACATCTGGTGGCTTGTATAATTTTGAAATTGAAGTAAGAACTATCGATGAGCCTACAAACATCATTGAGGATTCAGGTATCTACAATGCTGATTTGAGCCTAATTGAGACTATTTCTTTCATGCAGCAAGATGAAGATGATAATCCTGTAGAATTTCGCTCAAAGTCATATTTTGACACTGTCACTAATTTTGAGTATGATCCAATTACAAAAGAAGTCACTTTTGAAATGCCTTTTGACTGGAGTGAAAAACAAATGTCTCACATACCAGTGGTTCATGTAGAAACTCATTTTCCAAAAGATTTTGTTGAATTTCTATCCCCAAGTTATTCTGCATACGTAAATGAAATTGAACTTTTCAACTCTTCAGTATCTATTGATGATTATTCAGAAGATCATGAAAGAGTGGTTCATCTAGTTTTGCTACAAGATCATTTACGATACATGAAAAATGAGATGAAAAAATCTGAAGAACCATTATCTGATAAAATGTCCTTTAGATTATCTGCCAGCGAATCTGTTTCATTTCCATTAGAAGCCTATACAAAAAGTGAAGATTTCAAAGTAAATCTTGCATGGGATCCTATTGATGTAGAACCAGATGTTCCTACAAATTTTATTTTTACAATTAGAGATGGAAAAACAAACGATCCTCTAAGGAATTCTGAATATACATTTGTAATAATTCAAAATGGACAAGAAATACATCGTACATCCGGAACTGCACAAATTGGTGGAGAATTTGAAAAATTTACTTTCTCTGAAGATCAAACTGGTCCAACAATAATTAAATTTGAAAATATAAGAAATACAGGACAAGAAACTGAATTTGCTCTAGTTGTAGTTCCAGAATTTGGTACTGTGGTATTATTGATTTTTAGTATTTCTCTATTAGCAGTAATTGGATTTAGTAGAAAATATGCGACATTTTCTCTCATTAGGACCTGATTTTACTTAAAACCTTCAAAATTCAGGCACAAAAATCTCTCTAGTAATTATATATGAGTTTCTAGTGGAACTTTTAGAAATTGGATAAGAAGGAATTAAAGAAAATTGTTGGTGATGTAAGAAAACAAAATTCTATATTTTCAGACAAATCATTTCTTGATAATCTATCTGTTCCAAACTCAATTATTGGAAGAGAAAATGAATCAAAGAAACTAGTAAAATTTTTGTTATCTTACGAAAAAGGCCTAGTTGTTCCACTTGTGTCAATTTATGGAAGAAGTGGTTCAGGAAAATCTACCATTGTACAATTTGTTTGTAAAAATTTGGATGTGAATTTTTGTTATGTTAATTTAAGAAAAGCCAAGACAGTTTTTGGATGCATTAATCTGATATTGTCTGAATTAGGACACGAAAATCTTAAAAATGCTCAAGGCATGAATAATGCTTTTGTTATTCTTGAAAAATTAATTATGCAGATGCTAGAAAATTCAGGTAATTCTCTTTTTGTGTTATGTCTTGATGAATTTGATACACTATTTTATGACAAACGAGGCAAGCCTTCAGATTTTGTTTACAAGCTTGTCGTTTTAGTTGAAAAACTCCGTGCGTTAAAAAAACACATGTGCATTGTAACAATATCAAACAAAGTGTTATCTGAATTTAATTTAGATGACAGAGTTATATCTCGAATTGGAACTTCTGAGATTTACTTTGATTCTTATTCTCAAAGTGATGTACTAAAGATAATTCGTAATAGGGCAAAGAAATCATTTTTGGAAAAAATAGATGTTGATGTTTTACAGTATTGTGCTAATATTAGCTCAGAAGAACACGGTGATGCAAGACGTGCAATTGATCTTCTTAGGACTAGTGGTGAGATAGCTGGAATTGAAAATAAGAAAATATCAAAAAAGCATATAGACGAGGCAGTTTCCCAATTACAAAAAAATCAGATAACCACTATAATTTCAGGAGGTTCGTATCATTTCAGACTTGCGTGTGCTGCACTTTCCAGGCTCACATATGTCAATGATGAAGGATGGCATAGTACATCTGAGTTATTCAAGCAGTATCAAAAGATTATCTCCTCTGAAACTAGGCAGATATCTTATCGTAGATTCTCAGAAATGTTAGTTGAATTGGTAAACTCTGGTATTGCAGTATCAAAGACAGAATCTAAAGGACGACATGGATATGGTAGTCAGTTCAAGCTTACAGTTGA
The DNA here is from genome assembly GCA_016125975.1 of Candidatus Nitrosopumilus sp. Taxonomy (GTDB): domain Archaea; phylum Thermoproteota; class Nitrososphaeria; order Nitrososphaerales; family Nitrosopumilaceae; genus Nitrosopumilus. The sequence goes on along the minus strand of JAEFCZ010000068.1, from coordinate 10,754 downwards.
TCCTGATCTAATTGGAAATTCGTGCTTTACAGATTGGTGGACTAGTGTTATAGAATTCAAACAGAAAACAAAAACTGCAATCCAAGCTTCCAAACAACTCAAATCATTGTATTCAAGAAGACGTCGTTCATCTCGTTTTGGAAATTTGTACAAGAATCTTGGATTCTAGATTACAATATTTATTCTAGTTATTCTATTGTTGGATGGATTTTATCAGAATTAATGATAAGTTTGAATTGTAACGTGAATCTAATCATAATCCATTAAATTCTTCTCTTCAAGTAAACTATGAATTTGATTAACTGAATGATATATCTCTTCTTCACGTCTTGCACCCGTACAGATTAATTTTCCTGATGCAAACAAAAGTATCACTGTTTTTGGATCTAGCATTCTGTGAACAATTCCTGAAAATTGTTCAGGCTCGTATATGCTTCTAGGAAGTGTTTTGGCTGCTTGTATTAGGTTAATTTTGCCTTTCAAGTTAATTGATGAAACCACATTTTGTATAGTGACTCGAGGATTATTTTTTATTTTGTTCTTGGTTTTTCTTATCTTTTGAATCACCATGTTTACAGCTTTGATTGACATCTCTTCAGACGTTGCTCCTGTGCATACCATATTTCCAGTACTAAAAATCAATGTTGTAGTTCTAGGATTGTTTAATCTTAAAATGAGTCCTGCGAATTGTTCAGGATCATACTCAACATCTGAATATTTTTTTGTAATTTCTGTAAGATCAAGTTTTTGGTTAATTGTTGCAGTAGCTACCACATTGACAATTGAAATATGAGGTTTGATTTGTACCATGATGACTCAGAAAAAATTGCATGTTTTGTAGATCTATTTGAGCATATATTAGAGTATTAATAAATATTTAGAACTTAATAAAATTTAATACTATTATGATATTTTATAATAAATATTAAATATAACACATCTGTTCTAAATATCGAAGAAAATGACGAAGATGATCAACGTAAACATCAACGCAGGAAACATTGATCCAAAAGAGGGAGAAGAATGGGCAAATGAGATTGTAAATGTCTATGCAGACATGGAGATTACAGATGTTCAGGCCACTGGTAACTCTATTTCATTTAAGGCAGGCCTTTCTGGAATGGACGATACAACTCCTGATGACATAAAACAGAAGATCGATGAATACTTAACCATGAATGAGGCATTTTCTGCACAAAATATTTCGTGCAGTTAATCTCTTTTTTATTTTAACAAAACTACTGACTACAAACCAACACAATGATTGTATCAGAATTATTGCATTTTTTATCATGAAGTCTTTTCAAGTACTGTAAAATCTTTTTGAAAATTTCTATTCCTCTAAGATATTCCTCGATTGAAACTTTTTCATCAATTGTGTGAACTTCATGAAGATCTCCTGAACCATATATAACAACTAGAATATTCCACTGAGTCTCTACTTTAGAAGTCAAATTCAAACAAAAATAACCAACATTAATTTACTGCCTTGCAGTAGTTAATGCATGGCAAGTTATACCGTACAAGTGAACACGATACATAAAAAATTCACTACCGCATTAAAAAAAGCAAAAACAAAACAAGCAATCAACAAGGCATACAGCTCTCACAGAAAAGATCATGAGAGATTGCTAAAAAAACACCTGGCTGAAGAAATGAGCCAGATAAAGAAAGCCAAAGCACAGCTAGACTAATCAAATTTTTTCTTTTTTTGAATAGATCCAGATCATAACCTCCTAATTTTTCCTCGATATTGTGAGACGCTTTATGACTATCTGTTTCAATAATTACATTCCTTCAAAAATTGTCATCATTGTTTTGACCAAATCTTTTTTGTTCTAAATTTTTTAAGGATATTTAGTTTTACTAACATCAATTCTGTGTATTTAATAAGAAATTTTTTGAAATTTACATAATAGGGGACACTCTTTTCCACATTTCACACATATTTCAGAATGATTGCTGTTTACTTTCCCACAAGAACATTTCCAATAATCTATAGTAACACGATAATAATTACCTGTGGAATCAAGATCATTCGTTTTCATTTCAACAATATGATTTTTTAAATATTATTTTATAGAAATTTCAGAATCAGGTCTTAATTTATGCCATAACATACCTAGAATAACTGCAGCAGTTATCCAAAATACAGTTACTCCCAGTACAGACATTATTCTAAATTCATTTACCAAATCCATTGGCGCAGTTACTTCATCTGGATTTGGAGGCATCAATACAAATGTCATTCCAATAAATGCGGCATAACCTACTAAAGCCAAAACTTTGATGTTTTGTTTTAGGCGTTTGTACACTTGATAAAATCCTACTGCGCCAAATCCGGAGATTGCAATAAAAGATAGATATAAGATTGCTCTCAACACTACAGTCTCGCCATCTCCTACAGTAGGGGGGTTTGCAGGATATTTTAAAAATGGAATCAGATATAGTGTAAACCACATTATTCCAGCAAGCAAAAATGTTTTCTTCACATCATTATTTCCTGGCAATATCTGTCTTGAAAATGCATAGACTATTCCAAATAATGCACCAATAGAAGTTCCTAATATTGCACCCGCCAAAACTTGTCCGCCTTTTTGCCAGTCGCGGTATGCACTATACTCTGCCCAAAACTGTGGGGTATCTTCCTCTTTACCTGCTTCAAAGAGATTTTGATTCTCAATTCCAATTGCCTGATCAAGATAAGGTTCAACGATTCCTAAATTCACGATTCCGTGAACTGTTCCAGCTAAAGCGCCAGAAATTAATACGATTAAAATAAAAAGAAGAGTTTTCATGATTTGATTCACCTAATGACAGGGAAATCCTGCTGCGTGTCGCATATCATGTGTCATCTCATGCATGTAGAGTTCTTCGTAGGCCTCTGCTCCTTGCACTATGCTAAAGAGGTGTCCTTGATCATAGCCTACAATGAATAACCCAAATGCAAAAACAACTGCAAGAAGTGCAATTGCTAGCATTGGTGGTTTGCTGACAGTACTTGTTACTTGTTCTGTATATCGCATATCGTCGACTAATATTATTAATAATTTAAGTGTTATTAATAATTATTATTAAGAATTATATACTGCTTAATAACTAGATATTCTATGAGCAAGACCAGTCAAAACGTAGAAACAACTCAACCAGCAAGTATTCCAGTTCCAGTTACAGTAGTTACTGGATTTTTAGGATCTGGCAAGACAACATTACTTAATTATATTCTTACACAAGAACACGGTAAAAAAATCGCAGTAATTGAAAATGAGTTTGGAGAGATTGGAATTGATAATAATTTGGTAGTTGGTGCAGATGAAGAGATCTTTGAGATGAGCAATGGTTGTATCTGCTGCACTGTCAGAGGAGACTTGATCAGAGTCTTGGGAAATTTTATGAAGAGAAAAGACAAGTTTGATTATATTCTAATAGAGACAACTGGAATGGCAGACCCATCACCAGTAGCTCAGACATTCTTTGTTGATGATGATACAAAAGATAGTTTTGATCTTGATGCAATAGTAACCATTGTTGATGCAAAACATGTTTGGCAACACATTGATGATAGTAGTGAATGTCAAGAACAGATTGCATTTGCTGATATCATTCTACTAAACAAGACAGACCTTGTAACTCCAGCAGAGATTGACAAGTTAGAACAAAAGATCTATTCAATGAATTCTTTGGTAAAAATACACAGGACACAAAACTCTGTAATTGACTTGGATAAGATTCTAAATGTAAAGTCATTTGATCTAAAAGGAAAACTAGAGAAAAAACCAGACTTTCTCAAAGAAGACTTGCCCTTTGAATGGATTGGCAAGTACAAAATCTCAAATGGTACATATGAGATTGACTTTAAGGAAGGACCAGACCCATCAATTAACTTGGCAATAATTCCAGTCAAAGAGTCTGATGATATAGAATCAATCAAGGATATGGGAGTTACAACTTTTTCAAATAATATTGGTCCATATTCTGATGGGGATTTATTCACTCAATCTGAAAACCCCATAAAGTTTACATTCCCAGATAAGGGCTCTTCAAAGATTAGATTCAAAATTGATGGCTCAGAGTCTGACACATTTGCAATATTCACTGAACACCTTCCTTCTGAATACGATATGAAGGTCTCATCTGGTGAACAAGTGTTCGAACCAATAGAATCAAAAATTTATCCTCACAGCCACACTCATGACAATACTGTCACATCCATTGGAATTGATATCTCAGGTTCAGTAGATTATAACAAATTTAATGATTGGTTAGGAGATCTGTTGAGAACCAAAGGAACTGACATCTTCCGCTCTAAAGGAATTATTAGCATCAAGGACAGAGAAGACAGAATCATATTCCAAGGAGTGCATATGCTACTTGATGTAGTATCCGATAGAAATTGGGAAGATGGTGAAGAGAGAAATAACCAGCTTGTATTTATTGGTAGAAATCTGAACCGAGAAGAAATTACAAAAGGTTTTAGTTCATGTCTAATCTAAAGAGTGAGGAAAAAAAATCAGATAACATAGAACGGCATGTCTTTCAAATTTCTGATTTTGCCTCCGATGCAAAATGGTCTCCTGACGGGCTTTTTATTGCAATAGGTTTGGTTTCAGGGCCAATCAACATTTTTGATTCCAGAAATGGGGACCGAAAAACTTTAGATGGACATGAATTTGGAACGATGGAGATCAGTTGGTCTCCTGATAACTCCAAACTAGTATCTGTAGGACAAGACGGACATGTCAAAATTTGGGATGTCAAGACACAAAAAATTTTAAAAACATTGAAAGGAGGCGCCCAGTGGGTTGAGCATGTATCTTGGTCTCCTAATGGGGAGTATATTGCATCCTCTGCAGGTAAGATACTGAGGATTTGGAATTCAGACGGCTACTTATTTCAAGAATACAAGGGTCATTCAAGTACTATAACTGCAATACAATGGAATGCAAAAGGCACAGAGATTGCAACTGCAGCTTATGAAAAAATTATGATCTTCTTAGTTGGTGTAAACGAACCAAAAATTACATTGCCATTTCCAAGCTCTATGATATCTTTGACCTGGCATAAAAATGGGAAATGGATTGTTGCAGGCACTCAAGAAGGTTCTCTTTGTGGATGGGCAGTACCTCCAACTGATGAATCTCATCTTGCCATAGATGGATATGAGACAAAGGTAACTCAGTTATCATGGAGTAAAAATGGAAAAAGTCTTGCAACTGCTGGAGGCAGTATGGTTGTGATATGGGATTTTTCAGGAAAGGGGCCAAATAACAAAAAGCCTCTGGTACTAAGAGACGAAAGAAGGATAACACAAATGTCGTATCAAAATGATGGTGATTGGCTCGTTTCTGGCACAAAGGATGGCTCTGTTCTTTTTTGGAAGACTGTAGTCCCCGAAAAACCAAGACTTGTCTATGAAATAGATGCAACAATAAACCAATTACAATGGTCAAAAGATGGATCTTCGCTTGTAATATGCAGTGAAGACGGCAAAGTAAGAATTTGGAAGACACCTAGAGGCTGATTAAAAAAATGATTATTGATTTAGATCTAAAGGGAGAACTGGTAATTGTCATTGGAGGTGGAGATGAAGGAATGTTAAAGATTCGTTCACTGATAACTCAAGATTGTAAGATTCTACTATTTAGTGAAGAATCAAACAAAGAGATTCAGAAATATGTAAAACAAAAAAAGATTACTTTTAAGAAAATGAAGATAACAAGTTTGGGGTTCTTGAGAAAATACAAACCAATAATGATAATGGCTACAACTGACGACAAGGAACTAAATCGAAAAATTTACCAAAAAGCAAAAAGCATGAATTGTTATGGATATGCAGTAGATGATCCTATGATAAGTGATTTTTCACATCCATCACTAATCGACATAGAAAATATAGTACAGATTGCAATATCTACAAAGGGCAAAAGCCCGATAATGTCCAAAAAGATTAGAATAGAAGCAGAAGAGATTTTCAAGAAAGTAATAAAAAAAGAATATCTAAACTACATCAGAGTCCATGAATTTGCTAGGAATCTGGCAAAAACTAAAATTCAAACTCCTGGTGAACGAAAAGAATTCATGTATAGTCTAATGGATGATAAGAAACTTAACCAAAGTTTAAAGACTGGAAAACTCGCTGATGCAAAAAAAAGAATCAAAATGCTTTTTGATTTATGGATACAAAATTAGTTAAAAATGATAATTCCACATTGAATTCAATAAAAAAAAGAAAAGGTTCTATGTACTGAGACTGGGATCTAATGCCTGTATCATAACAAAATGTTGATTCCCTCTACTTTTTATTATGATTCCAGTTTAACTGCTTAATGAAAAACTCTGAAATTATTCTTAAAAAAATTCAAACTCTAATTCAACAAAATAAATTCAAACAAGCAATCAAAACATGTGATTTCATATTAAAAGCAAACAAAAATAATTTTGATGCAAATGTAAACAAGGCAAATCTTCTAGCAGAAATTGGTTCTCATAAAAAATCCTTGTCATATTATTACAAAGCACTAAAAATTATTCCAGATGAGCCTTTTGTTTTGTTTAATCTTGCAACAACTTTGTATGACTTAGATAGGTATGATGAGGCAATTCAAATATTTGATAAAGTAATAAAGAAACAACCAAAAAATATTGATGCTATTTGTAACAAGGCCAATACACTCGTGGCCCTTGGCAAACACAACCAAGCAATGTCAGACTATGACAAAGCACTAAAAATTATTCCAGGAGATATAGTTATTCTTAACAACAAAGGAATAGTATTTGCTGGAAAATCAAAACATAAAGAAGCGATAAAATGTTTTGATGCAGCATTAAAGATTAATCCTGTTGATTTGGATACCTTATGCAACAAAGGAAACTCTTTAGCAGAACTAGAAGATTTTAAAAATGCAGCAACATGCTTTGAGTCTGCACTTGAAATTAATTCTAAAGATTATGATGCATGTTTTAGATTGGGGGTTGCATATGCCAATACAAATAGACCAAAAGAAGCAATACAATGTTTTAACAAGGTTCTAAAAAAAGATCCTTCACATACTGATGCATTGATAAACAAAGGAATTGCTTACATTTCACTAAAAAAGTTCAAACATTCTGTTTTCTCTTTTAACAAAGCATTGAAAATTGATAAGCAAAATGTTGATGCGATGTATCATAAATCACAAAGCCTTGCAGAAATTGGCAAACACAAACAAGCGATATCTTTACTTCGTAAGATGGCAAAAAAAGAAAGAACTCACGATCATGACCACGATCATGACCACGATCATGACCACGACAAAAAACACATGCCATTAAAGGAAAAAATTTACCAAGACGTTCATTTTGTAAAAGCGCTAAATGATAAAATCTATCAGTCTTTTATTCAAACTCTTCCGTAGTTGTAATCTGGTTTGGATTAGATGGAATCAGTTTTCCATTTGGCGATTTTGTAGGATTTCCAAGAATTGAAGAAAGTGAATTTGTAAACTCATCACTCATATGATGTTCCATTCCACATACAATCTTCTCATCTGGATTTATCTTGAGATAATTTACCATTAGTACCTCCAGCAATCTACTTTTTCTTATAATGTTTGCACCAATTTTTTCACCTTTATCAGTTAGCTGAATATCCTGTTTTCTGTATTTTACATACTCCATATCGTTTATTTTTTTCATCATCTGCACCACACTTGGTTGTCTGATTCTTAACAGATTAGCAATTGTACTTACTCTGATTGGTTTGTTGTTTTCTTTTATCAACCACATTGCTTTAAGATACATTTCAACATGTTCCTCAGCAGCTGTTCCGACATAGAGTTTTTCATTAATTGTCATCTTTACAGTCCGTAGCTTCCTCGTTTATCTTGAGAGTGTAAGTGGTTCTGACATCGCTTATCTTTCTAATTTTCCATGTAATTGTTTCATTAAGTTCTTCAATTGTAGGTGATTCTACTTTTATAAGAATATCATATGGCCCGGTAAGGCATTGAATTTCTTTAATTTCTGGTATTTTTTTGAGCTGCATCATTACTTCTTTTTCACGATTTTTTTTGCAATTTAATAAAACAAATGAACCTATCAACTTACAATTCTCTCCCCACTAGTTTTTTTGCTTCTTCAGAACTGATAATTTTGGATAGCATTTTGCCTGTTTCGTCACTTTCTTCTAGTATTGCTTTTTGTCCATTTGCTAAAGTGATGAGTTCTGGCTCAATCAGATTAACCACCTTTTTAGCATCTTCATCATACGCTCTCCATACTTTTTTCACAACCATATTGATATTTAATAATATTAAATTTTTTTTATGTTTTATTAATCATTATTAATAACTATTATATTTTTAATAACTTTTAAATAAACGTCTGTACAAAGCATAATGTCATGCTTTTACGACATGCTTTCTACCAACCTTTCATTATCTGGAAGCATGGCAGTTTAACTAAATGGTGAAACTATGAAATCTAATAAATTAAACAAACTAAAAGATCAAAATCAAACCCATACCAATGAAATTGTAATTGAAATAAATGATTCATCATCAACTCATAACAATAATTTTGCAATAACTCTAAAATCAAAAAAAGTAGATGTAGATGAGTTACTTCCTATGGCGAAAGAGTGGGTCATAGAACACAAACAAAAGACCTGGCTTGAAAAATAATTTTAATTTTTGAATTTAAAAAAGAATAAGAGACAAATTTCTACTTTTTAGAATATTTTTATTCCGATGCAAATTCTTTTGCATCTTCAGGACCGATTATCCTGAAAAGAGAAATTCCAGTTTCTTTACTTGTGCCTTTCAATGCGTTTCTTCCATTTTTCAGTGTCACTAGTTCTGGGTTTACCATTTTGACTTTTTTTCTTGCTTTGACATCATAGGCTATCCATTCTTTTGTCATACGTCTACTTTATGCCTGAGTATATTAAAATAATGTATAATTAATATTAACAATTATTAAAATTAAACTAATTCTTAATAAGAAATAAATAGTTCTTGAATTATAAAATTAGTAATGTTATGCTGAAGCCACAAACTGTTCTGATACGCAATTTTTGATTGGCATAGCATTATTTACAATATGTGAAATAAAATGGAAGAGAAATCAAGATATCGGGTTTACAAATTAGAAAGAGAAAATGATCTCTTTTGTAGTGCACTAAGCTATAGTGGAACGGGATCTGCAAATATTTTTCAAATTGAAGATTCTGATTTTTTTTATTCTGCATATTATTTTTCTGATGGAAATCTTTCTGATGTTAATCTATACTATGTGAGAAGTAAAAAATTACAAAAAATAATTGCAGAACAGGGAAATCTAATAAAATTTGAACCAGGAACTGGAGAATGGGAATCTTATCAAGGTGAACTAAAAGAAATCTATGCTTGGCTGTTTATTCTCAGAATTACATTTACATCATCCAAAGAGGTTCAAGAAATTTACAAACTGGATGAAGACTATCAAAGAGGTATTAGAATTAGACAAATTGCTATTACAGAATAAAGAATAGAATCATGCCTGATAAAACTAATACATTATATTTTGATCATGAAGGTGATTTTGAGATTACAGTTGAAAATGATATACTATTTGTAGATATGAATTCAATTCAAAAAATAATATTTACAGATCATTCAAACAAAATACGATACACATTCTCAAAATTTAAAACTGATTTGATAGATGATTTGATTCAAATTGATCAAAGAAACTTACAAAGCAACTAACTTTACTGTATCCATTTTTTTATCAGTAAGAAATCCTTTCGTGATTGCTTGGATCTTTTTAGAATCTCCATCTAGGAAAAACATCTCCATGCATCTTTCTCCATCTAGCTTGTTGTGAAGGTGGGTTTTGATCAAATCCTCATAATCATGTTTTATTCCTGCAACTTGATCATCAAACTCATCTGCATGAACCACAATTAATACGGCATTATATTTTCCTTTTAATTCTCTTTTTTGTTTTTCTTCTTGCACAAAAGTCCTGATTCCTGCACGAATAATCTCAGATCTTCCAGTAAATCCCATAGAACCCTGTAGCTTGTCAAGTTCTTTCAAAATTTCTTCATTAAGAGATATTGAAATAATTGTCATAGATTCAATTGTTATTAATTGTTATTTAAATCTAGTAGCATTTCTTAATAATTTTAACAAAAATTGAGCCTACTAAATTATTATGATCAAAATATTATCTCTCATTTTTTATTAAGTTTATATTGTATTGTTAATAACAGGTTTGATATCTGAATTAATATGAAAAGCTCATCAATTATTGCAATAGGTGGTGGAATTGCTGCTGCTATAATTATAGGAATTGCTCTTACGATGTCAGGAGTCTCTGATAGTCAAGACCTTTCCGAAAACTACATGGGCGAGACAATTGATTCCAGTGAATCTTTACAAGAAAATAAAATTCATGTTCTAGCTTCCTTTTATCCATATTATGAATTTACAAGAAATGTAGCAGGAGATTCTGCAACCGTTCTCCAATACATGCCATCAGGAATAGAAGCACATGATTGGGAACCAAGACCTCAAGAAATTCAATCCCTGAAAGATGCAGATGTTTTTGTGTATAATGGATTAGGAATGGAGCCTTATGTTGAGAACATGATTGATTCAGGTGAATTTGACAATGTTATGTTTGTTAAAGTATCTGAAGGAGTTGAATTGATAAAACCTGATCAAGGTCATGATGCACATGAAGAAGACTTTGCAAAAGAGATAGAACATGTGATAGAAGAGTTTGAGGAA
>JAEFCZ010000029.1 GCA_016125975.1 Candidatus Nitrosopumilus sp. | reverse complement strand
TCTTCAGGTGCTCCCTGTGTTATTATTTTCCCGCCATCCATTGCAAATACATGCTCTACATAGTGGAGAGATATGTCCAGCCTGTGCTCTACAATCAAAAATGTAATCTTTTGCTCTTTGCAGATGTTGGAAATTTTCTCAAAGATGTTTTTGGCAAGTGTCGGGTTTACTCCAGCTATTGGCTCATCCATTAGAATTATATTTGCATCTGACATCATTGCGCGTCCTAGCTCAAGTAACTTTTGCTGGCCTCCGCTTAGATGCTGACTTTGTATATCTTTTTTTTCAGTCAAGTTTACCATCTCCATTACCTTCAGGGCCCTATCATAAATTCTCTGTTCATCTTGACTCCACTTGTTTTTTAGTGGAGCGTACAAAAATGACTCGCCAATATTTTCCATTCCTGATATCATAAAGTTCTCAAGTACTGTCAAGCTTGCAAATGGTTGTGGAATCTGCCATGTCCTAACAAGCCCCAGACTGTATGTGTCGTATAATCCCTTTTTTGTAATGTCTACTCCATCAAAGAATATTTTGCCACTATCTGGTTTTAGCAGTCCTGATATTATGTTGATTAGTGTAGTCTTTCCGCATCCATTAGGACCGATCATCTGGTATATCTTGCCTTTCTCTAATTCTATATCTATCCCATCAAGTATCGTATTTCCTCCAAAACTCTTTGTTATTTTAGTTACTGATAGAATGCCCATCAAGGGGAAAAAGGGGTAACATAAAATAAGGATTTGCCATCGAACTCATATAGCCTTGATAATTGATCCCATCTTTTCAGATGCGATAATTTTTGCCAGTCTCTTGGGATTGCTATCAGTTGGCCTGACACTAACATATCTTACAACACGGGTGCCAAACTTTGCCCATGCATCTTTTGCAACAATTGGCGTATACATTGCATTAATAGCTACTCACATATGGGATAGTACCCCATACATTGCCATCCCTATTGCATTTGTCATATCAGGAATCGTTGCAGTATCTCTTTACACGTTTATCCTAAAACCCCTAATCAGAAAAGGAGCATCGCAGGCAATTCAGATGATCGCAACACTGGCCTTTGATCTAGTGGTAATTGCAATGCTAAACATTTCAGCTGATTACATAATCAGAACATATCAGATAACATCAAGAGAGTTTACACTGCGAAGCTATGATGCGCATTTTATGGATTTACCGTTGTTGGTATTTGTTGCGCCAGTTACAATTGTAACCATTGCAATAATACTGCACATTATTTTAAAAAAGACAAAGTTTGGCATTGCCATGCGAGCATCAACTGAAAACCCTGATCTGGCAGGAACTGTTGGAATTAATGTAAAGCTAGTATACAGAGTATCTTGGATGCTAGGTGGTGGACTAGCAGGCATTGCAGGTACTTTGATGTCACTGTGGTTTTTAGGGGATCCAAATCTTGGACCACAACTAATCCCATCTGTTTTTGCTGCAAGTATCGTTGGTGGATTTTTTAGCATATATGGCGCAATTGCAGGAGCAATACTGGTGGGACTAGCTGAAGTTTTAGGGACAAGATTTCTTGCAGGAGAGTTTGGTTCCTGGCTAATTGCTTATCGTCCATTAATACCTCTGATATTCATTGTAGTTACCCTGCTTTTGGCACCCAAAGGCATTGCAGGAATTAACTGGTCAAAGTTGAGGAGACATGGCACTAGAGGCTGAGACAATATTTCTAGTAGACCTACTTGCAATCTTTGCAGTCTATGTTATAGTAAATCTAAGCTTAAACATGGAGTTTGGATATACTGGAATTCCAAACTTTGGCAAGGTTCTAGCAGTGGGGGCTGGTGCTTTTGTTGCAGCATCTGTTCCAGGAAGAATCTTTGCAGAAATGGCTGGAATTGAAGGTGATTACATTGCAAACAATCTGGCAATTGTATCGCAGGTAAACTTGTGGCTTGCAGACAATATAGGTATAGGCTTTGCAGTGTTTTTTTTAACACTAGGTATTGCAGCATTAGTTGGCGGTACTCTTGGAATAATTACGTCTTATCCTGCAATACGATTAAGGGGCGACTATCTGGCAATAACACTGCTGGCATTTGGTGAGAGTATTAGAATTATAGGAAATAACTTTACACCACTAGTTGGCGGAACACTGGGGGTGCAGGTTCCAGATCCACTGTCATTTCTGCCTGATGAGATGAGGTTCCCAGCAGCTACTGTAGGACTTGTACTAATTGCAGCAGCAGTGTATATGTACAGCGAAAAGATGCTGCGCTCACCGCTTGGAAGACTGCTCAGGGCAGTTAGGGATAATGAAATAGCAGCAGAAGCTTTGGGAAAAGACGTCACAAGGGTGCGAATTAAGGTAATTATGGTCTCAGCTGCACTGGCTGCCATTGGTGGTGCTCTATACGCATTTTATGTTGGCGGAACAATTGCATTTGCATATGACAGGGCAAGCTGGACTTTTTGGCCATTTTTGATGATATTAATTGGTGGCCTTGCAAACAACAAGGGAGTACTAGTTGGAACACTAATCTTTGTGGTACTGCGCAAGGTTATCATATTTTTCAAGGATTACTTTGAAGGCTTTGTACCATTTGATGTAGTGTGGCTTGACTTTTTGTTACTTGGTGTAATCTTGCTTGTCGTACTATTGTATAGGCCACAAGGAATATTTGTTGAAAAGCCAACTCCTACAATATCCTTTGGTACTAGATCAGGATTAAAGAAAGTGTTTGGGTTCTTTTTTAAATAGGATATATCATAAAGATCTTATACGTTACCAAACATGTATTTAATGATCCATGATGACAAAAATGCTGAAATATATAGCAAAAATGCCAGTAATCAATACTTTTTAAAAAATAGCCTGTTATTATGGAATTACCAACCTTACTATATCTAAAAAGAGGAACAAGATTATGCGCTCAAGAACATTAACCATATCAAAATTATCTAAAAAAGCTAAAACCAATAATCAAAAAGCTGCCAAAACACGAAGACAGCGAGGATACCAATGGGAAGACACGTTAGTTAAACGATTTAATGCATCTCCAAATTGGAAGGCATTTCGACTAGGATCCCCCAGCATTGCATTGCCAGACGTATTGGCAGTAAACACTGATAACAGTACGCTTTACACCATTGAAGCAAAATCTGGAACAAGTACTTCACTCCCAGTTCCATTTGATCAGATTGAAAGATGCTTGGATTGGGTAAAGACATTTGATATCTACAAAAAAAGGCACGTGTTATTGGCATTCAAATTTTTATCAAAGAAAAGAATCGGAGTAGATAAATACGAAAGCCGAGAACTAAGAGAATATTACAAAATTTGGGATGAAGAATTAGATATTACTGATTGTGTGTGTACCTATGATGGGAAAATCTATGCAAAAGTAGACGGTTCTCGAAGAGAGATCCATCTCAAAGAATGCAATATGCCATTTAAAACAAAACAGCGTAAATAGTGCCTAATTTTACAAAATCTGCAAATCGTTTTTAAAGAATAAACAAGAATCAAAAATATTGTCTGAAGTTAACAAAGATGAAGAAGCCCAATCACAATGGGAATTAGAAGCAAAAAGGATTCAAGAAATTAAAAATCCTGCAGAATCTCATGAAATTTCCGAGCAGATTATAGAATCCATACCTGAATCAGCAGAATCAGAATTACCAGAAATCAACATCAATACAAGTTATGATGAAAAACCATCTACAGAGATTAATTCAGCAGCACTTTTAGAGACTGCTTCTGATGCAGAAGTAAATTCTAGAATAAGTTTTGAAGAATTCACAGATGAAAAGACTCTGATCAGCCATGATGCGTTTGGAAATAAGCAAATGAAAATCAAAGTATTAGAGGTATCTGATGAAACCCCTCCCATGAAATGGAAATTTGGAGATAGAGTAAAAGTAACTAAAATTCTCATCACCATCAAACACCTTACAACCCAAGAAGTAGAAGAAGGAGAGTTTGATGTTGAAGCAATAGAGCGAGAATTACAAGAAAAAAGACATTACACCTCTACTAACAGATGGATCCCTGCAGAAGATATCAAAAATGGATATGTTGTAGGTTCAAAACATACACGATTAATTAGTGATGCCTCAGCATTAGATTACATAGTATTCTAAAGGTTCATCATTTTTCTCTGAAAAACATTATAAAGATAAGAATTCGAAAAATGGTATGAGTTCAAAAGAATTCGATGTAAATGGTACTGATTATAGAATTGTAATAACAGATCAAGTAGTAGGACATGTAAACAACCTCAAAAACCTATACAATTCAACATATGAGGATCCTGAGAGTTTTGAAGATGTTAGTGCAGAAATTTCAAATACTATAAACGAAATTGCTGCTACAGTCGAACCAGAAGTAGAAGATAGTGATCTTGATGGGTTAATTCAAGAAGTAATCAAGGCAGTAGATACCAAAGCAGAAGAAATTGAGAAAGAATTGGAAGGAAAAGAAACTCCTAAGAAAAAATCAAAATCTAAAAAATAATCTCATTTGACCTTAAACTCATAAAAAAAATTGGGGGATGAATTATATTCTTAAAAATACAATAACTAGCATGTCTGGAAGTTGTGAATGTGGTATTTGTGGTCATCATTATGAATCAGAATGTCTTGAAAAAGAATGCAAATGTTGCCTAAATTTTCATGAAAGATCTGGACCTAAACGAAAGTAACTTCAAAATTAATTTTCTTCTTTGTAACAACCACATTTCTTTGAGACATGTCTATTACATCCAAATAATTTATGGTCTCTACAGCCACACAAGACGCATTTTTTTTCGCTCATATTTTATCGATTAACTCCCTTGCATCCTCTAACATCTTATTTTCCTCAAGGGATTCTAAGATTTTTAATCTCATATTTTTTACTCTATGAATATCATCTTGATAGAGAGTGGACATGGTCTCAATTTCTTGTTCAAACGAATAATTTATCAAATAATTTTTAAATTTTGATTTTAAAGACTTGAAATCAGAATGACTGATTTTACTTTCATCAACTTTATTTGAGATCACCTTAAGAAATCCACTAATTTTGAGTAATTCTTTTTTGATATTATCCAGATCTCCAGGTTTATCCTGGATTTTGTTTAGATTTTCATATGATTCGAGAATTTGTGACAAAATACTTTTCAAATATTCATTATACGTGACCACAGTCATTTTGTAAATACATCCAATCTAAAGTTTAGGAAAAATAGCTCGAGCCGCGTAAAAATTACACATTTGCTTTAAATTATCATTAATTTTCCGTAATGACTATGCAGGGAGACGCATATCTCAAATGTATTGATCCGCAATGTGGTTTAGAATATCCTATTGAAAGTACAAATGTACAATGTGAAAAAGGTCATTTACTTGATGTAAAATACAAAAACACTCCATCTGACAATCTCAAAGAAGTATTTTACAAAAGAAGAAATCCTCAAGGAAGTATCTTCAATGAAAGTGGGGTGTGGAGATTTAGAGAATTACTAAACTTTTGTCAAATTGATACTGAAGATATTGAAGAATGTTCAAAATATTTGGTTTCACTTGATGGTGCTGAAGGGCGATTATCCAAACCTTACCAAATGTCAAAAGCTGCAGAATTTGTAGGAATTTCAACCGATAATTTATGGTTACAACCTGAGGGATACAATCCAAGTGGTTCATTCAAAGATAATGGTATG
This sequence comes from Candidatus Nitrosopumilus sp., assembly GCA_016125975.1. Classification (GTDB taxonomy): domain Archaea; phylum Thermoproteota; class Nitrososphaeria; order Nitrososphaerales; family Nitrosopumilaceae; genus Nitrosopumilus. Next base: position 41,587 of record JAEFCZ010000029.1, on the reverse strand, counting down.
GCAACTGCTGTAACTCACGCAAAGATGGTAGGTGCAAAAAAAATTGTTTGCGCATCAACTGGAAACACTTCAGCATCAGCAGGCATGTTTGCAGCAAATGAGGGAATAAACTGTGACGTGTATATTCCTGCAGGACAGATTGCTCCAGGAAAACTAAGTCAAGCATATCAATTTGGAGCTCAAATTTTAGAAATTGATGGAAACTTTGATGATGCATTAAAACAATCATTAGATGATGCACAAAATCATGATGGGTATACAGTAAATTCCGTTAACCCATTTAGAATAGAAGGACAAAAAACAATTCCTTTTAGAGCATTAGAATATTTGAATTGGGAAGTTCCTGATTGGATTGTTTATCCAGGAGGAGCATTAGGTAATACATCTAGTTGTGGAAAAGCATTAATGGAATTATACGAGTGGGGTTGGATTAAAAAAATTCCAAGAATTGCAGTGATTAATTCTGAAGGTGCAAGTACATTATCTGATTTGTATAATGGAAAATTTGAAGGTGAGGAATTACGATGGAATAAAGGAAAACCAAATGCTGAGTTAATTACAAGATATTATGATCATTTAGATAAAGAAGGAATCAGACCAAAAACAAAAGCCACTGCAATTCAAATTGGAAGACCAGCAAACATTATGAAAGGCTTACGCGCACTTGAATTTACAAATGGAGTAGCTACAACCGTATCTGATTCAGAAATGCTAGATGGAATGTCAGTAATAGGTCTTAATGGATTTGATTGTGAGATGGCATCCGGTGCGTCAGTAGTTGGAGTTAAAAAATTAATGAATGAGGGAATAATAAAGAAAGACGATACAGTAGTAGGAATTCTTACAGGTAGACAAAAAGATGCAATGCTTCCTGTTGATTATCACAACAATCCTCAAAACAAATTTGCAAAACCTCCAAAAAATTAGCCTCATTTTTTAGGCTCGGTATTGTTTTGAATATTTTTGACATCTTAAAGGTTAAATTCCCGTTTTGTGAATTGAGTATACCAAAGAGATGGTGCAAAAATACTAAATGAAAAAACAACGTAGTTGTTCAAAGAAAATTTTCTGGAGGATTAGATCATGGTAGATTTATGGGTTGAAATTGGAGCCTTAGCTGTACTTATTGGATTATCTGGATTCTTCAGCGGATTAGAAGTTGCATTAGTAGGTGTAAGAAAATCCAAAGTTGTTCAATTATTCAATGAAGAAAAGAAAGGTGCAAAAGCATTACACAAACTAAAAACCAACCCAAGTTGGATGATGTCTAGTGTTAATCTAGGCAATAATTTGGTAAATGTTGGAGCATCTGCATTGGCAACAAGTATTGCAATTAGGATGTTTGGAGATGAAGGATTAGGAATTGCTGTAGGTATAATGACATTTTTGATTCTAGTTTTTGGAGAAATCACACCAAAAACATACTGTAATGCAAATTCAACAAAGATTGCACTAAGATATGCTCCAGTATTACTGGCATTTAGTTATGTATTTTATCCAGTTGTAAAATTCTTTGAAATCATTACAAAAGGTGTTGTAAAGATGACAGGTAGTAGTTATGCGCCTCCTCCGATTACAGAAGAAGAAATCAAAGGAGTTATTGATCAGGGTTTAGAAGAAAAAGCTCTTGAAAAAGAAGAAATGGAATTAGTTCATGGTGCATTGAAATTTGATGACACTGTAATTCGGTCAGTTATGACTCCTAGAACAAAGATGTTTACACTAAATTCAAAGATGTTACTTTTTGAAGCATTACCACAAATTAATCAAAGCGGTCATTCTAGAATCCCGATTTATGGAGAGACAAGTGATGATATTGTAGGTTTCATTCATGCTAGAGACGTTCTAAAAGAATTAGAAAAAGACAACGAGGTTGTTAGTTTAGAACAAATTGCAAGAAAACCTGTCTTTGCGTCTCAGGAAAAAATGGTTAGTTCATTACTAAAAGAGATGAAAGGAAGAAAAACACACATGGCAATTGTTGTTGATGAACATGGAGGAGTTGAAGGATTAGTTACACTAGAAGATTTGTTAGAAGAAATTGTTGGAGAGATTGAAGATGAAACAGACCTTACTAGAACTACAGGTTATGAAAGAATTGATCAAGACACAATCGTCACAAATGGAGATATTGAAATTGATGTTGTAAATGAAATTTTCAAAACTAGAGTTCCTGAAGGAGATGATTATGCATCATTAAGTGGATTGTTACATGAAAGACTGCAAGATATTCCACAAGAAGGTGACAAAATAGAGGTTGAGGATCTTAGAATAGTAGTAGAAAAAGTCTCAAAAAACATTCCTCAAAAAATCAGAATTGAGCGAATTAGAACCTAGTCTGTTTTAGCAAAATGTTCTTCTAGTTTTTGCTTCTTTTTTGCCATGTTGAAAATTGATTCTGTATGTGCAAATGCTTCAGAGTATGATTTTTCAAAGAGCATTGCTTGCATTAACATATGATTTTCAGGAATGACAATTCCTGTTTGATCATCGGAATACATCATTTGTACAGTATCTCCTATCGAGGTAGTCATGTTTGCATGAATGTGAATCATGTTAGTATCTGTAAAATTAAAGCCCATGTTTTGAGCATAATCTCTAACATCTTTGGTACCTTTTGCAGTCCATAATGTAGCAACACCAAATTCATTTACAAATATCTCATGAATTTCTGAAGGTTTTGGAGCAGTTCCTTTGAATCTAATATCCATAATATGCAAGTGCATCTGTCGTGTTGGCACCTTAATTGCTCTAACATAAAGTGGTGCATCTTTTCCAAAGTATAATTTTACATCATCACCGTGATGAGGAGATTCAGTCATCTCAATAGTGTCAGAAAGTTTTTTTTCTGTTTGTTCAAGGTCTGCCCATCTTCTAACAAGTGTTACATCAAAACGGATCAAATCCTCACCAAACTTTTCTCGTAATGGTTCTAGAATTCTTCCCATACCAGTTACATTACAGCTTCCTTGCATTACATGAGATTTGCCTACTGCAAGATCATAATTTGCCCTAGAGTTAAACAATAAATCAGAAACTGCACTATCACCCATTGTTGATTCTCCTCCTTGGTATATTGCAGGTAAATTACGTGGTTCGTAGAGATTTTTCTTATTTTTGAAACCATGACCTCCAGGAGCTGCATCAATTACTAGATCACACTCATCTAATGCAGATTCAATAGAACCTGATACTTTGAAATCTTTGAAACCATCTAGTTTGCTTTCAGGAACATAGACATTCAAACCTCTAGAAATTGCAACATTAACATCATTATCCGGAGAATATTTTCCAACCCCAATTATAGATATTTCTGGATCATCTTTGAGAAATGCTGTAATTCTGCTGCCAATGGAGCCATATCCATTAACAAAGACATTTTTCATAAAATTTCTATTCGTGTCCCATTTATTTAGATTAGTTAGTCTCGGGGTTCTAATCTTACTTTGACATGAGTTCCATCCCCATGTTGACATAGATCCCTGCCAATCTCCACAATATTCCATTTTTTTCCTTTGAGAGTTATTTCGGAGGAATTTTTTTCTAGTTCATCGTGCAGATGAGGGGGTAAATCTTGAAAACTATTGAAAATCGCAATAGATTTTTCAGTATTATTGTTCCAAATTGTAAATTCAATCAAAGTTGCCTGATAGAAACTTTCATGCAATAATCCACATTAGACATATAGTTATTTGTGGATTTCTGGATGTCAAAAAATAGACACAAAAAAGAATTTTGATGATGAATCCACATATAATAATAAAATCTGTATTAACTGTAACAAAAATTGGAAAAAATGATGATTTACAGATTTTAGTTCAATATACACAAAGAGTATATTCAAAAGAATTTGCACAGATAGATGTCAAAATATATGATCCAATCCAAAATAAATTAAAAGATTTTAATCAAAACTATGGATTCCTAACAAACACAAATGTAGAAATTATAATTTTAGATGCAAATAATGAAGAATTTTATTCTGCTGTAGAAATTACCAATGACAAAGGATTTGTAGAAACAAAATTTTACATTCCAGAAAGATATCCTAGAGAATCTTTGACTGTGATCATTAATGCTGAAAATGAGAATTCAAAATCATCAAAAATTTTACAAATTTTTACATTAGGTGAAGTACCTAATAATAATACATCTCCGCCTCCTTAACCCAAAAGACTAAATGATCTAAAAAAATCTTAAAATTATTGATACATGGGCCTTCTTTAGGAATAGGTGCAACAATATCTGCAGTTGTTTTAGTGATTGTTTTTTTAGGTTTTGATGGAATTTCAGATGAACCTGAACTTGTAATACAACCAACTCCTACAGTTCAACCAGAAGGACCTGCAAAAGTTACAATGAGCACATTTTTGGATAATGGTTCTCCAATACTAGGAGATTCTAATGCACCAATAACACTAGTAGAATTTGGAGATTATCAATGTCATTACTGTAATGTCTTTTTTCATTCAACTGAAGGAGATGTTTTAAAGAATTATGTTGAGACAGGTAAAGTCAAGATGATATTCAAAGATTACAACATTATAGGTCCAGATTCTATTAATGCTTCTCATGGGGCACATTGTGCAAATGATCAAGGATTCTTTTGGGAGTATCATGATATTTTATACAATAATTGGACTGGTGAAAATAACGGATGGGCATCATCAGAAAACTTGCTAATGTTTGCACAAGAAATTGAGTTAGATGTGAATATATGGTCTGAATGCATGATAAATGGGGATCATTCGCAAACTATTGTTGCAAGTAATGATGATGCAAGGATACTAGAACTTACTGGAACTCCTGCATTTTTTGTAATAGGACCTGATGGTAAAATTACAAAATTGTTTGGAGCACAACCATATTCTACATTTGAGAATGTTTTTGAAAGTGAGTTAAGAAAATAAAATTAGCGATCAATTTAGGCGTAACAAGTCAAAAAAATTGTCAAAATTTCATTCCTAGTTATTTAGAGTTTACCCGCTAACCTTATTAATGAAATATCGGAGGCAAGCTTATGGCAGCTGGAATTGATGACATTGCAATTTACATCCCTAGATTATACATTGATGCTGCAGATTTTGCAAATGCTAGAGGGTTAGACCCAGTAAAATTACAAAAAGGTCTAGGAGTATCACAAATGGCAATAGTGGATGCGAATCAAGACCCAGCAATTTTGGCAGCAAATGCATGTTTGAAAATTATGCAAAAAAACAAATTGTCTCCTGAAGATATTGGTAGATTATACGTCTCAACTGAATCATCATTTGATGAATCAAAAGCAATGAACTCTTATGTTATTGGAATGCTAGAACAGGTTTACGGTCAGGGTGCATTTGAACACTGTGGCGGAGTAGAAACCAAATTTGCATGTGTTAGTGGCTCTTATGCGTTATATGACAATACAAACTGGATTAGAGCAGGAGAAGCTGAAGGAAAGCATGCTCTTGTTGTAGTATCAGATATTGCAAAATATGACATGGGTTCTAGTGGAGAGATGACCCAAGGGGCAGGAGCTGTAGTAATGCTTCTCAATGATGAACCAAGATTATTGGCATTTGATCCCAAAGTAACATCAACATCAATCAAAGATGAATACGACTTTTATCGACCATTTGGAAAAGAAACCCCAATTGTTCATGGTCAATACTCTAACATGCTATACATGATTCAAGTAAGAAAAGCACTTGAAGCATACAAGAAAAAAGTAATTTCATCAGGTCTAATCAACATAGAGCCTGGAGAGACGATTTTAGATCATATGGATTACATCAACATGCACTTGCCATACAGCAACATGGGAAAGAAAGCATTAGCATATTTGGTAAGACATGAGTGGCGTCAACTCCCAAGATGGAAAAAGATTCTAGGAGAAATTGGAATAGAAGAGCCAATCCCAAAAGATCCTCGTGGAACCATAGAATCAGTACTAGGAGATGAAGAATTTATGGCAAAAGACCACGAATTTACCAAACTATTTACAAAAACTCCAGAATACCAGGAAGTCTATGAATCAAAACTTGCAAGTTCACTTATTGCATCAAGTATGATTGGTAATTTGTATACTGCATCATTATATCTGGGCTTTAGAAGTAGTTTAGAATTTGAATATCAAAAAGGAATTCACTTGGAAGGAAAAAGAATCGGGTTTGGTTCCTATGGTAGTGGTAGTAGTGCAATGGTATTCAGTGGCGTGGTTCAACCAGAATTTGAGGAAGTTGTGAAGAATATGAATTTGGAAGCAGAAATCGGTGAGAGAAGAAGACTAACTTGGGAAGAATATGAAGAATTACATGAGAACAAACTATCTCCTGAGGATTCAATGCTTCATTCAAAGAAAGAATTTAGTTTGGTAGATGTAAAAACTGAAACGGAATCTAGAGGCGAAAGACGTTACGTGTATAATGAATGATCATCTAGCTCTGCGTTTGTAACCTTGTTCTATTTTACAATTATCTAATGAAGAACTCTGAGCTCTTTTACTAGTCTTTTTCTTTTTTGAATTGGTAGGATTATCTTCTATTTTGAAGACTTTTTGAGTATCAGATGTAGGTTTTGTATTTTTAGCAGGAATAATGTTTGTTGGGGAAGTTTGTTTTTTCTTTTTCTTTTTTGGTTTATCAGGATCTGTTGGATTCTTTTTTGTCCACTTGATATTTTTGATATCAGTTGATGAAGACTGTTCAATATTGTAATCCATCAAGGATTTGCCCATGCTTTTTGTTCATGTTATTGGGTTTAAGAGTCTTGAATGGTATGGATTCTTCATATAAGGTAACAAGGAGACGTGATTCATGGATGAGGAAGCAAATCCAATCAAAGATTACCTATTTGATTACATTAAAAGTTCACAAACAATACCTGAATTAATCGCTCAGAAAAAATTTGATATAGTAATTGATGAGATTATTCAGAATTGTTATGATAAAGTAGTAACAATGGGGCAAAAAGATGAAGCATTAGGTGTGCTAGCTACTGGAATTTTACACTATTTGCTAACTAATGCACTATTGAATGCTCAAAGAAAAATAGAGTATAATGAGATGGAGTTAGATATCGTAATTCCTGACATCAAAACACTAGAAAAAGACTCCAAGATGAGCCTAGTAATTTGTATTCCAAAGTCTTCTGAGAAAAACATCATTGAGGAAAAAATAACACAACTAGAAAAAATTCAACCAACTAAAGAAAACATCTGGGTGGTTTTATCTGAGAATGTTCCCTTGGAGAGAAAAACATTCGTTTTATCTAAAGAAAATTCATCATTTTCTAAAATTATCTTTGAGATTGCACAGTTTAGTAACGTTGGCGGTGCAAACAAGTTCAAAATTTTACGAATATGACACAAAAAAAGGGAATAAATATCAAAAAAGCATATAACTAAATCATGGCATCAATTATCATAATTCCAATAGTTATAGTGGCAATAGTTGGATTGACAGGATATTTGGTGTACAGATATGGAATGTATGATTTTATGTGTAAAAGAAGAGTAAATCAAACTCTGCAAAAATACAACATCCAAAAAACACCTTCTCAAATAATCAAAGAGTATTATGAAGAAAAAGGTGAGAACAAATCTCATAAGGAAATTCAAAACTTGGAAAAACAGTACAGGCAAAAAGAGCCAGATAAATTCCTAGCAATGTATGATGTAATTAGAGAAAAACAAAATTAAGATTCTGGGAATAGTTTTGTTGGATAAGTGATTATAACGTAGATAAATAATTTTCATTATGGAAAGCTCAATTCCAAGTAAGCTAAATACAATGGGTTTTGAGCAAATTTGCTCTTCTGAAAATGAAGTAACCGAATTTATCCACAATCTCAAACACAAAGATCATTGTATCTTTGTTTTCGAAGATGAACAAATTAGAGATAAAGTGGTCAATGAATTTATCAATCTAAAAACTGCAAAAAACATACTTACTGCTTGCTTTTCTACAAAACCAGAAAAATATGACTGCAATCATCAAATTACATACGATAAATTAGTCCAAGAGCAAAAACTTCAACCAATTGTGATTAGTGATCTTCTACTAAACGTTCTATCAGAGTCTTATCAAAAAGATCAGGCAAGAATTGTGTGTGAAGAGACTTCTTGGCTTGCAGAAAATGGAATGTTTGATGAGCATCAAAAAATGGGAAGTGAAATGGATGAAAAGGTCTTTGATGAATCGACAATAATGTGTTGTTACAATGCATCAAAACTAAATGATGCCCAAATGGATACTGTTCTTTCTAGTCGTAGATACATAATTTTAGAAAAACCATTTTCAGTGTATGAGAAAAAAGATTTCTGAAGATAATTTACAGGAATAATTTCATAAGTTCAAACTTTTTTGAATACAAAATTTAGTTTTCAGCATCTGTTCCTTTGGTAATTAGGACAGGACATTTGGCATGCTCAAGTACTCCATTTGCAACACTTCCCAATACAATTTTTCTAAAACCAGTTCTTCCATGAGAACCAATTACAATCAAATCTACATTGTTATTATCTGCAAGAGTTACTATTCCATCAGAAGATGAAGGGTTATGAATAATTTCCATGTGAAATGATACGTTTTTGGCATTTGCTTGAGATTCTAGTTTTTTTAACATAATAGTAGCAGTATCTTTTTCTTCATCTTGGATTTCTTGCATTCTTTCAAGTGAAACCCCTGCAGAATCAGATAATTTAGATTGCAATACTGTAAGAACTAGGAGTTTTGATGCAAACTTTTCTGCAATCTCTAGGGCCTTATCAAATGCTTTTTGAGAATATCCTGAACCATCAAAAGGAATCAAAATTTTTTCCAATAAAATATAATATTTTTTTGGATATTTATTGGTAAATCATAAAATCAAATGTGAAAATAACTATTTCTTTTCAAGGTTGAGTCATAGTTTTCATTTTGCACCACATTTCTTACATTTGTAATACCCAATATCAGAGGTGTATTCACCAAGATCTTCTATTCTTTCTTCTGAAATAAATTCAAATTCTTCAGAACCGCAGACTTTGCATTTACGCGTATTATATTCAATATCTTCAAATTCTTTTTTTCTTTTTAGATATTCTTCTTTTGAGATTTTTTCTTCAATGTATTTTTTCTCTAAAATCCTTAATGCCTCATCATTTTGATTCTTTTCTTTTTCATTAATTGGGTCTATACGTCTGTAATTTAATACAGAGTCTTTTTCTACGGATGGATGTTTTTTTACATACAAAATTATCAGCACAACAGATACCATCCATAAAACCAATCCAAATGGGAATGGCAATATCATTTGTAATGGAAAAAAGAGTATGATTGCTATTACTATTCCATAAATGACAGTTTTCATTTTCTAATCAAATTGTAAATTCCATTGTTTTGACCAACGTCTGATTAAAAACATTGCAAACAAAATGGTTCCAATCTGAACACCTACAGAGAAGATAAACTGGTCATCATCTACACCATAATAATAGATCATAAGATTTGTGAATCCTTCCACCAAGTCTTCATCATCCGTAGGTAGAAAGACAGATGATGCAATACTTACGGGTACTGCAATTACAAGGATCATTATGAGCAGATACTTTCTTAATTTTTTGACACGGTATGCTGCATACATGTCAAGAATCGGAATTATGCAAAAAATAGTTTGAATAGGCAAACTAACTTTTCCTTTTGCAGGCATAATTTTATGAAAATATGATGATTAATTATGATTGCTATTCATAGAATTTTTATTTTTTCTTTAAAACTACAAACAATGCTTTGAGTTCTAATTCAAGAGTGCCACTAAAAATACTATTTTTAATTTTTTGAATCTCAAAATCACCCTCAAAATGTTCTCTTATTTCTGATTCAGATAGTTTGTGAGGCATGTCATTGTCTGGAATGTTTGTTTCCTCAGCACTCATGCATTTTAGAAACAAAAATCCATTTTTCTTTAAGATTCGTTTGATTTGCTTAACATATTGTGGTCTTTGTGAGATATCAAATACATGAAAAATGCCCCTATCAAAAATAAAATCAAATTGCTCATCAGAGAGTTTTGAATTTAAAACATCATCTACTACAAAATCAATTTCATTTGATAATTTTTTTTGCTTTTTCTATTGCACTTTGAGAGATATCAGTTCCAGTTACCTTAAAACCAATTTTTGATAATTCTAATGCCTGTGTACCAGGTCCCGTACCTAAATCCAAAAAGTTTCCAGCATTGTAATTATTTGATTTAATTTCATTTTCAACATCATGATCTAAATTTTTTCTATACTAAGGCATAGTTTCAACATCATTATCTCTATAGTAATCATCCCAATCTGAAAAATCCTCTTTGAAATTCTCTATTTCTTCATGAGTCAATAAGAATAATTTAAAATCAGTATTGATAAAGTATGCTCTTCTAGACTACGGATTAAGGAGTTGTTGGGATTTGGATAAATGGAGTTCCACCTTCACCAACTACTAGAGGCAATTTTCCATCCCATGCTTGAGTCTTTAGCCATTCTAGATAATTTGGATTCTCAGCAAGTGCTTTATTGATAATTGCAATTGCTTCTGCTTCACCTTTTGCCTCTGCAATGTTTGCATTGGCAAGACCAATTGCATTTGCTTCACGTTGTAGAGCTTCGACTTCAATTCTTCTCAAATCATTTTCTGCTTTGAGTGCTTTTTGTTCTGCTTCTACTTTGGATTCAATTGCTTGAGCAAATAATGGTGAAAACTCAAAATCTGTAATTGAAATTACTTCAGTTACTACATCAAATTGGTTTAATCTATCTCTAATTGATGATTCAATGTCAGCTTTTACTAGAGGTCTTTTTGTAATTAGTTCTTCAGCGTTATAATTTGCAGTTACTTGTTTTACTGTTTCTTCAATTGCTGGCTGAATTACTCTATTTTCATAGTCTAAGCCCAGATTTTTGTACAATCTATGTACTGATTCTTTGTCAGGATGATAGTTTACAGTGACAGTAGTCTCAACTGTTTGCAAGTCTTTAGATGCACTTCTGGCATCATTTGCGTATTTTAGTGTACGAACTTCAATGTTTACTACTTCATCTTGGAATGGAACTACAAAATGCAGTCCTTCATCAAGCGGAGGGGATGTTAGATCAACTGCATTCCAGTGGAGTAATACACCTCTGTGACCAGAATCTACAATTTTTACTGAAGCAGTCACCACTACTCCAACTATAATTAAAATTACAATTGCTACTGCAACTCCTTTTGCGGCACTTATATTCACATTCATGCTAGGAGATTGATATTTTGACAATGCAAACAGTATGCATTTACTATTATTATACTATCTGCAAAATCACATTCTAGGCATAAAATATGCTTGAAATGAACAAATTTATCCCAAGAAACTCTAGTGATACCATGGCAGACCCAAACTTTTCTTGGATTTATCTAATAATTTTTCTAGCAATTCCATTATCAAGAATCATACCAAGAATACTTGCAAAAAGAAGACAAGCAAGTGGTAATTATTCAACTTTTGAAAAACCAACTCAAGAAAATGTAGATGTAGTCAGACTAGAACGAGAATCACCAACAAAATCTCAAACTAAAGACATGCAAGTTTTGGGAATCATGCATCAAGGCGCAAACACCTTTGATAAAATTCAAAGATCAGTAAAAATGGAAAACAAAGAACTAGATTCAATATTACAAAACTTGGAGAAAAGAAATCTAATCAAAGTTGTAAATAAACAAGGTATGTTTGGACCAAAAATTGAACTTTATTCTACTGACAAAGGCTTCAAAGAATACTATTCTTAACTTTCACAGACTACTTCGCTAGTGTTTCCACCATCATACAATGCTTCGATTGCATCAATATCACAATCTGAAATGTATGGGAAGTTTGTTTCAATTGTTGGGAACATCAAATCTTCAGGAGCAGTAGAGTGTGCCAAACCTAATGCATGTCCCATTTCGTGTCTTGCAACTGTTTCAAGTGCAGTTAGTGAAAGAGTATCTACTGCAAATATTGTGATTCTGACTGCGTCCACTGGAACTGATGACGTGTTAGAACAATTAAAAGAAAAAGGAGTTAGAGAAGTTCTCAAAAAACCATTACAATTAGACACACTTGTAAGTACCTTAGAAGCAATCAGCAAGTCTTAACTTGCAATATATCACGGATGCTGAAATTAAATGAAAATCCGATATAGTTTTTTAATTTTATTAGCAGTTATTTCAACAGGTATTGCAATTACCGCAATTGCTGGAACTAATTTAATCAAAGAACAAGGTAGTGAAATTGGATATGTTGAAAATCCAAAATTAAAAGCTGCTATAGAGATGGAAGTGGAGTTAAATCAAATTACAAACTCTATTTTTGGGGTAATGGAACAACGACCAGAATTATCAGAAGTTGAAAAAACATAGGAGATTTTGATAGATTTAGAAATCAATATGAAACTTTTCCTCTAAGTGATTCTGAGAAAGAATCATTAAAAAAATTAGATATTGCAACTAAGAAATTTGAAATTGTTAGTAATCAATTACTAAAAACACACACTGAAAAACAAAAAAAGAGTTCAGAGAGAATTGATATTTTTGATGGAAATATCAGAGACATTCTCTTAAAAAAATTGAACCCAGGATTACAGCCTACTGAATCACAATATGACATTAAAGCTCAAGCACTAAATAAGATAGATATCAACATACACGAGGGGATCTCTGCATCTAGAGGGTATCAACTCACACAGGAATCATTCTTGAAAGATATCATTACTGAGGCTATCTCGGAATTACGATTTTTTACCACACAATTTGATAATTCAGATTTGGCTGAAAACCAAAGAGACTTGTTTGATTTACTAAAACCTGACATTGAGAGATTAATCATATTAACTGAGGAGATTATCAAATTAGAAGATAGAAGATTAGCATTATTAATTGAATTTGATAGTGCACGTTTACAAATTGACAAAGTTCTAGATGATGAAATACAAGCAATTGCAATTCAAAAAGTTCTAGAAGGTCAAGAAAAAACTAGCGAAACAATCGATATGATATTGATTTCATTAGTAGTCATATTTATCATCATGATTGGTTAGTGGATTTGTTTATTCAAACAAAATAGGACATAGAACAGAGAAATTAATGGACGCAACATTAGAAATTGAAAAAGGAAATTATGATATTGAGGCTCCGGCATCAAAATCAGACAAGATTGGAATATTAGGAAAATCATTAAACGACATGGCTGAAAAATTAAAACAAGCAAACATACAACAAGATCAATTTACTGCAATGATCACTCATGAGTTGAAAACCCCTCTAGTTCCAATCAAAGGATATTGTGAGATGCTACTTAATCCCAAATTTGGCGAATTGAGTCAAGATCAAAAAGAATCAGTTGAAGAAATACTACAAAATGCAAATCAACTTCAAGAATTAATTCAAAATGTTCTCAATGCTCAAAAATTATCTGCGAAAGGTATGAAATACAAAATTGCAGATGAAAGCCTAGAAGAATTCATGGAACAAATCTATAAAACACTTTCACCGTTATGACAGATAAAAAAATAGAGTTTACAAAAACAGTTCCAGAAAAAATCACAATTAAAGTTGATAAATCAAAACTAATTGAGATTTTCACAAATATTGTGCAAAAAACAGTTGATTTTGTTCCTGACGATGGAGGAAAAATTATAATGAATGTAGAATCAAAAGAAAAGGAAATTGAAGTATCTATTTCAGATAACGGAATTGGTATGCCAAAAGATAAACAAGAAGGATTATTCCAGAAATTCTATCAAGTAGATACATCACACACCAGAAAACATGGAGGTTCAGGTTTAGGATTATCAATTTGTAAAGGATACATTGAGGATATGGGAGGAAAAATTTGGGTTGAAAGTGAAGCAGGTAAAGGAACTACATTCTTCTTTACAATACCAAAAGTATAAAATTATTTTAACAAAGATTTCAAATCAATATTTTTCTTAAATATTCTATTTAGTGACACATCACTCATGTCTTTGATAAATGGAATAGAACCCAATACTTTGATTCCTGTAAGATTTTGCAAATCACTTGTCAAGTCTTTGATTGGATAGCCACTTTCAAAGTCATTAATGATTATTCCCTTGATTGGGATTTTGTACTTTTCACACATCTTTACTGTCATTACAGTGTGATTAACAGTTCCAATTTTACTACGTGTGACAATTACTGTTGGAATCTTCATCTCTTTTATCAAATTTGTAATGTAATAGTCTTTGAGAATAGGAGTCATGATACCCCCCATACCTTCAACTAGAATCACTTTGTGAAGTTTTGATAATTTTTTGAAACTAGATAAAACTGTAGAAACTTTGGGTTTTGTTTTTAGTTTCTTCCAAGCAGTATAGGGGGATGCAGGAATTGAAAAGAATTGAGGGTTTACCAAATTTTCAGGATCACATGTTTGGGCAGCACTAGATAAAATTTCAACATCTTCGGATTTGTAGCCTTTTTTTTGAGCATCTCCTGCCGCAAATGGTTTCATCACACCAACATCCACACCCATTTTGCGCAGCACTACAGCAAGCCCTGCTGTGATGTAGGTTTTTCCAACATCTGTATCAGTTCCTGCAATAAAGAGAGATTTCAACAAAATATTTTCAGATGTATCCATTGATTAATTCATCGGTTAATTATTAAGATCTGACATCATAGAAAATCAAATGAAAAGTTCTGTTTGGCACCCAAATACCCAGATGACTGAATGGGATTCTTTTAATAAAATTACCAAAGCCAAAGGAATGTGGCTAATAGATTCCAAAGGCAACAAAATGATAGATGCCGTAGCCTCTATGTGGTGTAATGTTTGGGGACATTCAAACCCTCAACTAGTCAAGGCAATCACAAATCAGAGCAAAAAACTGCAGCATTCATCAATGTTCAACATCACAAATGAGCCTGCAGAGAAATTAGCAGACAATCTAGTCAAAATCTCCCATGGAATGCACAAAGTGTTTTTTTCAGATAATGGATCATCAGCAATGGAAATTTCAATCAAAATGGCGTTACAGTATTGGAAAAACATTGGAGAGAAAAGAACAGAGATTGCAACACTAGAAAACGGATACCATGGAGATACCTTTGGCGCGATGGCAGTAGGATATGTGCCAGAATTTTTTGGGAAATTCAAAAAACAATTATTCAAAACAATACAATTTCCAGTTCCAAACAAATATCGACTGCCAAAAGAATATACGTTTTCTGATTATCAAAATGAATGTCTTGAAAAAATTGAAAAAAAGTTTTCAAAAAATAAAAACATTGCAGCATTTGTAATGGAAAGTGGTGCACAGGTAGCTGGGGGAGTCATAATTTATCCAAAAGGATTTCAAAAAAAGATTAGTCAATTATGTAAAAAATATGATGTATTGTTGGTCTTAGATGAGATTGCAACAGGATTTGGCAGATTAGGTTCTATGACTCAGTATGAAGAGCAAAAATCCACTCCAGATATTGTAGCATATGGAAAAATGTTAACAGGGGGTTATCTTACCATGGCTGCAACACTTGCAAACAAAAAAGTCTATGATTCATTCTCAGGAGAATTCAATGATTGGAAGCATCTCTTTCATGGTCACACATACACTGGAAACCCACTTGCAGCATCAGTTGCAAATGAAAATATCAAAATGTATCACAAAAACAAATTGATTAAAAAAATTCAGAAAACATCCAAAATATTTGAAAAATACTACAAGGAAATTTCTGAAATTGATATTGTTGAAGATATCAGACACAAGGGAATGTTAATGGGAATAGAACTAGTCACTGATAAAAAGAAAAAGATCCCAATTCATCCCAAAAAATCAATCAATAAAATATTCTATGAAGAAGGCAAAAAGAACGGAATCTATCTAAGAACCCTTGGGAATATAGTCATGCTTGTTCCACCCCTGGCAATATCTGAAAAAGAACTTGATTTACTCCTAAAGTGTACAATTAAGACTATTCTGAGTGCAAGGTCTCAAGTAATCTGACTGCTAACCCCCTAGATCGTTTCAAATCTTTTAAGATTCTATCTAAACAAACTATTGAAAAAATCAGTCATTGAAAATATGACTTGATCAAATGTATGAATCCAGAAATCATCATGGAATTTCTCATCTGCCAAAATATGTGAATGAGAATCTGTTAGTTCAACTGTAGCATGTGGGTGTGCTTCTACTATTGAAATAATTCCAGGGATTAAGAGAATCGATACAATTACAAAAATTATCACATGTTTCATACCTGATTTTCATAACAAAACTATTTTTACTTTTTTGAGATACTGACCTTTACAGATACAAACTAATACTTGCAAACGTATTGTTTTGTGAATCTATTGCTGATAAAAAAATAAATTAATTGAATTACAATTTTTTTAATATACTTTTGAATTATATCAAATTTCTTACAAATCAATCTAAAAAAAATGAATTTTATTATCTATGTTTTCTATTAATGCCTAAATACTATATTTCCTCTATCTTATTGGGTATGGTGGGGGTTGTAAATGGAAGTAATTGATAATTCTCTTGTAGAACCTATTGAAATTCGAATGATCAGACCATCTAAATTCCCAGTTAGATACAAACTCCCATCAAATTCCTCAGAACTTGTAAACCTCAAATCTAGCATTAAAGAACATGGATTACTTCAGCCAATTGTGATCAGACCTCTTGATCATGGATTTGAGATTGTTGCAGGTCATAGAAGGTTTTCTGCATGTAAATCAATGCGTTGGAGATTTATTCCTAGTAAAATTAGAGATTTGTCTGACAAACAGGCATATGAAATCCAACTAACTGAAAATATTCAAAGAAAATCAATGGACCCAATTGAGGAAGCCGAGGCATACCAAAAATACGTAAATGAGTATGGCTGGGGGGGCGTAAGCGAACTAGGGAAAAAAATTGGAAAAAGTGAAGAATATGTATCTCATAGAATGCAACTTCTAAAACTCCCTGGTGATGTGAGAGAAAAGATTGTTCACAATGATTTGAGTGTCAGTCAAGCATTAGAACTCACAAACGTTGATGCGTCTATGAAAAGCGAGTTTGTAGATGAAATTGTAGGTAATAAGCTTACAGTAAAACAGATCAGAATCATGAAAAAGAAGACCAAAGAAGAAACCGAACTTTACAAACCAAGTCCTAACAAGAATTCTAAAACCCTTAATCTGGTAAATAAAAGTAACCTTACACTTAAAATCACTCTTTCAAGAATTGATGATTTGATTGAAGATGCACATGGTATTGATCCAAAACAAAGAGTAGAGATGATCAAATTTTTGATGGGTCTCAGATTGAAAACTCATTCAATGATAGATGAAACTATTAAATTTAAAAAGAAATTTTCAAAATAATTTTGTTATTTTATGATCCAATAAATGGCGGCGCCCATTCTTTGAGGAATTTTTTGTATTCATCTTCAGTGTATATCAGAGCATAAATTGATGCTTCTGTCTGTGGAACAAAGTCATAGACCTCATAAGTTTGAATAATATCTCCAAATAGATTTCTATAGATGTCATTTTCCTCATCTGCCATCTCATTTGACAAAAATGATTTTACTGTGATCCAATCATATCCACCACGTGTCCTACCTGAAAATAATACAAATGGCGCATCAGTAAGATATTTTTTCAAACCTACTAGACGTTTTGGAAGTGCTTGTGATGTTCTAAATGTAACAAGATCTACTCGAACAACTCTATGTGGAATTTTCTTTACATCTACTTTGATTGTATATCCCTTAATAATTTCATCTTCCTCAAGTTTTGTTATTCTAGATTCGATCTCTTCTTCTGCTAAATCATAGTTGAACCCTTTTAGATAATCCCATATCTCAAATACATCTTGTTTTGAGTTTTGGGAAAGCGCTGAAATTATAAGTTCATCAACCCTATCCACCATTATGCATAATCCCACAAATCAACTATTTAACAAATTTTCTAAATCTGTATTTTAGGGAAGAAATTTTTTGACTGTTTTAATTCTATTTTAATACCTGTTTTTTTGATACTATTCTACTGGTCTCTATATTACCTGAAAACGTAGGATATGTTGTACTGATAGGAGTTGGATTGATAATGGCATTATCAGTCATACTGATGGTCAAGGCCGAAACAAAATGGCTTGGAACTAGAAAAACCTCT
This sequence comes from Candidatus Nitrosopumilus sp., assembly GCA_016125975.1. GTDB lineage: Archaea > Thermoproteota > Nitrososphaeria > Nitrososphaerales > Nitrosopumilaceae > Nitrosopumilus. Next base: position 23,437 of record JAEFCZ010000029.1, on the reverse strand, counting down.
GAGTGGTTCTATACTGCTGGACGAACAATCAAAACGGGATTAATTGCATCATCTATAGTATCTGCATGGACATGGGCTGCAACTTTACTTCAATCTTCTACTGTGACCTATGAGTTTGGATTGGGAGGGTCGTTTTGGTATGCAGCAGGTGCCAGTATTCAGGTTATTTTGTTTTCAATTCTTGCAATTGAACTAAAAAGAAAGGCGCCAATGACTCACACTTTTCCTGAGATGATCTATGTTAGATATGGAAAACATTCTCACAAGATTTTCTTATCTTTTGCATTAATGACTAACACAATTGTTACTGCGATGCTTGTTTTAGGCGGTGCTGCAGTAATCCACTCACTTACTGGAGTAGATATTACTATAGCCGCATTTCTAATTCCTGTTGGAATAATCCTATACACTATTGGGGGAGGTCTTAAAGCAACATTTTTTGCAGAATATCTTAATGCAGCATTCATCTTTGTTGTGGTTTTGATTTTTGTAACTGTTATCTATTTTGCTACACCTGAAATTGGGGGAATTTCTGGAATGTATGAAAAACTCCGTCAAGCATCTATTTTAAATCCTGTAGAAGGTAATGTATTTGGAACATATCTGACATTGGCATCAATTGGTGCTCTGATATTTGGCATCATCAACATTGTTGGAAACTTTGGAACTGTTTTTGTTGATCAATCATATTGGCAACGAGCAATTGCATCACGACCACGGGCTGCTACTGGCGGATTCATTATAGGTGGTTTGGCCTGGTTTGCCATCCCATTTACACTGGCCACTACTCTTGGTCTAGCGGCAATTGCTACTGGAGTCGTTCTAAATGAAAATGAGATAGAGTTGGGTCTTGTTGCCCCCACTACAGCCACAAATCTAATGGGTGATCTTGGAGCCGTTCTAATTCTTACAATAATATTTACAGCAGTTACTGCTGCTGGGTCTTCTCAATTAGTAAGTGTGTCATCTCTTATCACGTATGATGTATTTCGTACCTATCTGAAACCTTCTGCTACCGGTAGAGAATTGATTAGAATATCTCGATTTACCATCTTAGGATTTGGGATTGGAATGGGTGTTTTAGCATCTCTCCTATTTCATTCTGGATTTAGTTTACAATATGTCTATCTGATGATGGGTGTTCTGATAGGGTCTGCAGTTGCTCCGATCTCCTTTGCATTATTGTGGAAAAAGACCAACAAATTTGCTGCTACATCTGCTGCAGTAATTGGATTGGCATGTGGTGTTTTCTCATGGATCTTTGTAGCAAATTCTATCTATGGAGAAATCACACTTGCTTCAACAGGGAATTTAATTCCACTTTTGATTGGAAATGTTGTTTCAATCCTTGTCAGTTTGGGAATCACAATTGTTGGTAGTTTGATAAAATCTGAAAACTTTGATTTCCAAATAATGAAACAAAAAATTCTGGTTGTAGATGATAAGGTTCGTTCTATGCTAAGACGAGATACTGATGAAGAATTCCTTCAACGTTCTTTGAGATTTTGTAAAAGAATTGGATTCTCAATTTCAGTATTTCTTGTTATTGTTTGGCCTACCTCTTTTTATCTAACAGAGTTTGTTTTTGAAGAACAGTCATTCCACCTATGGGTTTGGCTTGCTATAACTTGGGCATTTTCGGCAGCAGGAATAATCATCTTTTTACCATTAATTGAGGCTAGAAGAAACATTACTGAGATTTTCCATAAAGCACAAATGAATCAAAATGAAGAGTTTAATGATTCTCAAGACTCTAAATATGATCTACCAATAATGAAAATCCTAGTCCCAGTTGACGGTTCTGCAAGATCACTTAAGGCATTGTATCAAGCAAATTATTTGTTTAGAGGTGCAGCAAAGGTTAGGATATACCTACTTCATGTGATAGAATGGACTGATGAAAATGAAGAAAATATTGATGAAGCATTATCAGAGCAAATTCAAGAAGAAGGCCGACTGATTCTAAGAAGTGTTGTTGTCCCCAAAAATATTAGTGACTATAAGAGAATTGTAAAACTGGGGGATCCTGCCCAAAAGATTTCCGAACTTGCTGACAAACTCAAAATTGATGTGATAATTATGGGCAAAAAGGGAATAGGAAAGTCCACTTCAGATTTGGGTCATGTTACACAAAAGGTACTCAAGTTAACTTCCAAATCTGTTGTTCTATCGGAATAGGAATAAAATCTCTGTCTTTTGATGAAAAGCTAAGAATTTTTTTGGAAAATCATCTATCTTTGCCTCAATTGAAAACTTCTTGGTATCTTTGAGCATATGAATAATACTGTAATGTCTTGAGAATTCCTTGGTTAGATTGTTTTTAATTTTTTCTACAGGGGATTTTTTTCTAATCTCATTTACTACATGAAAACCACATACTATTATCAATTGGTCTAAACCTTGTTTTTTTCTTTGTATGATAGAGTCTTTAGCAATTTTATACAATATATCAAAATCTTTCTCATGACTTTTACAAAACTGAATTTTTTTTGTTTGTTTGAAATTATTAATTTCAATGTTAAAATAAATTTGAATCAATAATTAAAATGTGATATTATAAAAATACTCTTTTATTGCATAAAAAAATTTATTAAAAAGAAAAATTTTTTGACCTAGACTAACTCATTAATCTATACCATAATCTTTGTATGTTTTTGGACTCATCTTCATATTGTGCATCTTCATGACTGCCTCCACTCCGTATTCGTCAATGTATTTTTGATATTCATAGTGATATGGTTGCATTCCCGTACTGTTATCTCAAAATTATCGACCAGTACAAAGACTGATGCTTTATTATAACTATAGTCTTTGTCATTTAGAGTATCTATTGTATAGTTTGTGATGTCACACTCTCTGTATGTCATCTTTCTAATTGGAAGATCTCCTTGTTCTAGGTATGTGGACATTCCAAATTATGAGAATTTATGTTCTGCACCAAATGGACCTGTTCCTCGATTAAACTCTTCATCTGCAGCTCTATATAGAATACTTTTGTCAATTCCTACCATTCCTTGTAGATTTACAACTGGTGTTTCTCTGTTAAATCCAGATACGTGTTGATACACATCAAAACTATTGATTTGTATAGTTTCTGAATCAAAGCTAAATTCGGTTATGATATTGATATCATTTAGACTGTTTCGTGGCATCATTCTTGTAGATTTGACCTCCTCATAGTCTACTTTGTAATCTACAACAAATGGACTGTTTTTGAAAGTGTGTAGTGCCAAAGCATTACCGACAAAACTCCCTGGCCAGTTGTAGTGTACTCGTTTACTAGAGTTATTTCATAATGTGTTTCTCCATCTGTTGTCCAAATGAATTTACCTTTATCTTCTCCTGGTTCTAGTGGACCTCTAAGTGAGACTAATTGTACAGGTTCAGATGCAGAATAGTATAAAGTCCCTGTATACTCTTTTTCGCTAATGGGAATGATTACTGCTAGTTGATGATTTTCATGTCCTATACCTGGATCTCTTTCTGAAATAATTCTATCAAACCCCTCAACAGGAATTTTTTCTCCTAGTTGGGCATTACTTGAGAATAAACTTGTTTGCTCTTTAATTGCCTTTTGACGTATGTCTTCTTGACTAAGAGTTTCTTGAGCAAATGATTGTGTAAATTCAATAGATGTAAAAGATACTGATAGTATAGCTATGAACATGCTGATTTTGATTTTGTTATATGTCATTGAAGGTAATTAGAAAAATTTGTTAGTTATGTTTGAAACAGATTTTGCTGGTTAAATAACACAAAACATGTCTAGTCGACGTCGACTATATACCTAAAACAACATATCAATATCTATTACTATTTTTTTATATTGAAAAATATTTTAAAATTGTTTTACAAGTATCTCTGTGGTAAATACCTCAAAAAAAACAACTCCATTTTTAATGACAATAGATAATTCAGTTTATCAAAAAATAAAAAAACTTGCCTCAAAACGAGGAATTACAACTCAAGAATTTATTCGTGCAGCAATTATTCCTGAGTGGATTGCAAAGGAGAGAAAATCAAAAAAATAATCTAATATTTTTTAAAATTTCTAATAATTTTCAATTGTTTTTCAAAGTGATGTTTAGACTTGTTTAAGATCTGATTTGTTCAATTAGAAATTTCATCTATTCACTATTCCTAGGATTGGATGTGTCGGTTGGAATTCTCAATAACTTCTAATTTTTCCTAATTTTACTAAATGGCGCATCAAGAGTTTTTTTCCTTACGATCTCTACAATTTTAAAAATTCCTTCAAAAATCATATCTGTTTTGTTTCCTAAAATTCTGATAATGACTCCTGATTCGTCAGACAAGATAGATGTTCCAATTGTTATTTTCTCAAATTTTTTTAGTTCTTTTTCAATAAGATTTTCTAGTGCAATGATTTCTTCTTTTTTTGTAAGGATGTAAACTGTTCCAACAATTTCATATTCACCTAATATTCCAAAATCTCTTACTCGTTGTTTTTTTGGTTCAATCTTCGTATTTTCTAAAAATCTAATCTTATTGTCTTGATTTTTGCAATGTGTTCTAAGATAACAAATATCATACTCAAATGACTCATCCATTGCAACTCTTCCCGGAGTTAAGATTTCTGAATAAATCAAAGTAGAATTGTCATGAACATTGAGATTCACCTTTTGATAATATCTAGAGTTTTTGTAAGGGATTATCTGATCCGGAATATATTCAAGATAACAGTTCTCCTCAACTGTAATGTTTAGAATCTGTGATGCAGAATTTGCGTTCATGCTATAGATTCTAGTGGCCCCTTGCGTTGTAATATGAGAAATTGCCTTATTTTTTAGTAGGATGTCTGTTCTATATCGATCACCTTGTAGAATTCCCCCTGATGATGAAATTACATAAAGAAATGCCATTTGGGGAAGGAAACTTTCAGTGTATAGTGCTTTTTGAATTTGTAGAGGAACTTGTGAAAATTGCTTTGTAACAACAGTCTTTCCGCTTTCATTTACTTGGAGTTCTACATCTAAAATTCCTACCTTTCCTGATTTGCCCACCCCTAACTGTTTTACACTGGCATCATATGCCTGAATCTCTTTTGGAGTGTCATCAGGAGTATAGTATTCTAGTTTATTCAAGAATTACACCTTTTGGGCAATTATTGATTTTGGTTGTGCATCAAATAATACATCATGAATAATATGTTCTGTAACTTTCATTATCCCTTTATCCATTTTACAGTTTACAAATTCAAATGGCTTTTCTTTTCTAATTTTTAGTGCATCTCTTTTCATTATTTCTAGATCTGCCCCAACTAATGGTGCAAGATCGATCTTGTTAATTATCAAAAGATCACAACTCTCAATTCCGAGTCCTCCCTTTCTTGGATACTTGTCTCCTCCTGCAACGTCAATAATGTAAATGAAATAATCAGCCAGGATTGGACTAAATGTAGTTGTAATGTTGTCTCCACCACTTTCAATTATTATGAGATCCAAATCAGGATGCTTTGCCTCCATCTCTTCAATTACTGAAAGATTCATTGAAGGGTCTTCTCGGACCGCAGTATGAGGACATCCACCTGTTGCAAGACCAATCACTAAATTCTCAGGGAGTAACCCCCTCTTAGTTGCAAGGTTATTTCGCATCCTATCGGCATCTTCTTTTGATATGACATCATTTGAGATGATACTTACACTGTATCCTTTTTGGGCAAGCATTGGAACTAGTCTCTCAATAAGCATACTCTTTCCAGAGCCTACAGGCCCTCCTATTCCAATTCTAGGAATATGTGTCATGATAAAAAAATCTAATTTTTATGTAATAAACATTTTAGAATCCATTTTCTCATGTGACATCTGAATGACATCCATTTGAGGTGCAAACTGCCACATTTCTGAAAGGGATTTGTTTGAATTTTCTTTAATTGTCTGAGCAATTACAGGTTTAATTTTATGAATGATTTTTTGTCCTTCAAAGTGTTGAATTAGTCCTAATCGTAATGCCGCTCCTACTACTGCAACACTAAAACCGTAAAGCATCATCATCATGCTTTTCTCTTTTTTTATCTTCATAGCATTACAACATATAGCAAAGGCAACAGGAAAAATTCCATTTGCTTTTTTCTCTAAAATACTATCTTGATACTGCTTTAGCATTTTGTCATTTTTAACAAATTCTGCCACACACTTTACTAATTGAATCCCTGATCTTACTGATGCATCCCTAATTTCTTTAATTGATTTTGTTGCAAATAATGTATTATCTGCTTGAATAATTCTATCAAAATTACCTTCATTTGAATTCTCAAATATGTCTGCAAGTGCAATGCAATCAGTTGGTCCTATCTGCTGAATAATATTGATTTTAATCATCTCAGCTAGATCTGTCATCTCATGAATCTTATTTTGAGAGAAAAGATATTCCAATCCATTTGAAGTAGCAAATATTCCTGTAGGAAAAAAAGAATCTGATAACTGCATTACTCCTAGTTCTTGTTCAATCTCATCAATGTTCATGTACATCTGCCCCTGAATGCGGAGAAAATACCCGTTCTTCTACTGTCAACTCAATATAGTTGATAATACTATGAAATAGTTTCTCAAAGACTTCTTTTTCAGAATCAGCCTGTATTGGAAAGATTATCTCTTCTCCCTGAATAGAGATTGGTCTATGCCTATTTCCAATGATGTGGCCCAAAAGTATCATCACCTTTTTGTTGTTGCTAGTTTTTAGTCTCACTCTAATGACTTTTTCAGATAACTGCTCTATAACAATTGGATTTTTTCCATTAACCAGAACATCTCCATTACGTAGTTTAATTCCAGAATTTAAATTCAAACCAATATCAGTTCCACGATCAGTCTTTCTCCTGAGAATTTTTTTGTCTAATTCTATTCTGGAAATCTTTAATCTCTCAAAATTACCATCTTTAAGATTATCAAATCCTTCATCTAGAAAAATATTTCCGATCGGTACATTGACCTCTAACACAACAAACTTTGTATTTTGATAAAGTTATACTTTCTTAGATTGTTTTTACATTTTTTAATTATTAAATACATTAAAACATAATCTCATTCAATGATGCTTACTCCTAGAGAATTAGAGAAACTCAATGTTTTTGTTACATCGGAACTTGCTCGCAGAAGACAGACTAGAGGACTTAAACTAAATCATCCTGAAGCAGTTTCTATTTTAGCTGATCATATCTTAGAAGGTGCAAGAGATGGAAGATCTGTTCCAGAACTAATGAGTTCTGGCAAAAAAGTTCTAACAAAAGATGATGTTCTTCCTGGCGTTGCTGATCTAATCCATTCCATCCAAGTAGAAGCAACTTTTGAAGATGGAACTAAACTAGTAACTATCCATGACCCGATTGTGTGATGTAAATGATTCCTGGCGAATATTTCCCTTCAGATGAACCAATAATTGCCAATGTGGGTAAGGAAACAGTTTTTGTTAGTGTTAGAAATACGGGAGATAGACCAATCCAAGTCGGTTCGCATACTCACTTTTTTGAAACAAATAAAGCACTTGATTTTCCAAGAAAGCAGTCCTATGGTTATCATCTTAATATTCCTGCAGGAACTTCTGTAAGATTTGAACCAGGTGAAACAAAAGAAATTGAATTAACAGAATTTGGAGGAAAGAAAATTGTTTATGGATTTAGCGGTTTAGTAAGTGGAAGCTTAGAAGAAAAACAAGAAGATGCTATCAAAAAAGCAGCAGAAAAAGGATTCAAGGGAGTGGCAAAATGACACTAACCATTCCGAGAAAAAACTATGTTGATTTGTTTGGTCCAACTACAGGTGATAAAGTTAGACTTGCTGATACCGATTTAATTATTGAAATTGAAAAAGACTTGATCAAGTATGGTGATGAGGCTGTTTTTGGTGGAGGAAAAAGTATACGAGATGGACTTGGTCAAGCAAGTGGAGTGCTTCGTGCAGAATCACTCGATCTGGTAATTACTAATGCAATAGTTATGGATCCTATTTTGGGAATCATCAAAGCAGACATTGGAGTAAAAGATGGAAAAGTTGTATGTGTAGGAAATGCAGGAAATCCAAACATTATGGATGATGTTGACATGATAATTTCTTCAAACACTGAGATTATTGCTGGTGAGCATACAATTTGTACCCCTGGAACAATTGATTCTCATATTCATTTTATTTCTCCTCAACAAGCAATCCATGCAATCTGTAATGGAACAACTACAATGATTGGTGGGGGAACTGGTCCTGCAGATGGCACAAACGCCACTACATGTACTCCGGGAAAATGGAATATCCATAGAATGATTGAATCAGTTGATGATTTTCCACTTAACTTTGGATTCTTGGCAAAGGGAAATGATTCCCTTGAGACGGCATTACTTGAACAAATTGAAGCAGGAGCATGCGGATTAAAATTACACGAAGATTGGGGATCAACACCTGCTGCTATTGATTCTGCTCTAAACGTTGCAGATAAAACTGACACTCAAGTTGCAATACATACCGATACTCTAAATGAATGTGGATTTGTTGATGATACTATAGAAGCAATTGCAGGAAGAACAATCCATACTTATCACACAGAAGGTGCTGGAGGTGGTCATGCTCCGGACATTATGAAAGTTGCAAGTGAACAAAATATTCTTCCTTCTTCTACCAATCCAACAAGACCATTTACCGTAAACACACTTGCTGAACATCTTGATATGATGATGGTCTGTCATCATCTTAATTCTGCAGTTCCTGAAGATGTATCATTTGCAGAATCTAGAATTAGAGGTGAAACAATTGCAGCGGAAGATGTTTTACATGATCTTGGAGTGCTAAGTATGATGTCATCAGATAGTCAAGCAATGGGTAGAGTCGGTGAAGTGACAACTAGAAACTGGCAGACTGCCGATAAAATGAAAAAGATGACCGGATCATTACCGGAGGATAATTCTGGAAATGATAATTTCAGAGCAAAGCGATATCTTGCAAAAATCACAATCAATCCTGCCCTAACTCATGGAATCTCTGATTATGTAGGCTCTATTCAGCCTGGAAGACTAGCTGATATCGTTATTTGGTCTCCTCAATTCTTTGGCATCAAACCTAAAATGATCATCAAGGGCGGCTTTATCACCTATTCTCTAATGGGTGATCCTAATGCCTCAATCCCTACAACTGAACCCATATTGTATCGTCCTATGTTTGGAGCATATGGCCAAACAAAACATTCTACTTCTATAACTTTTACATCACAACTTGCACTAGACAAAGGAATTGAATCTGAAATTAGATCCCAAAAGAAATTGGTTCCTGTAAAAAATTGTCGTAATATTAGAAAAAAAGATATGTTGTATAATGATCAAACCCCCAAAATTGAAATCAATTCTGAAACCTATGAAGTAAAAGTTGATGGTAAACTTGCAACAATTGATCCAGCTGAAAAAATTTCTATGGCACGACTTTACAACTTGTTTTAATACTTTTTAATTTTTATTTTCTTCATGTAAATTTTCATTTAAGCCGACGTCGACTAGAATTATTTTTGATTGTAGGGTTTTATTTTGTCTTAAAAATTGAGTACATAAAGGTCCTAGTTTGTTCAATCAATAAGTAAATCTCAGAATATTCATTTTTGTGTACACGGCAAAATCTTTACCCTTTGTATTAACTACATTTTTTGCTATTGTAGTGTTCCTTGTCGGATCTCCACAAACCGTTTTTGCAGCAGGTCCCATTTCAGAAGGATTTGCAATTGGTGAAGCATTGCCTGAATGGATTGGTTGGGCTATTGTTGTTGGTTTAGGTGCAGTTTTTGCTGTAATAATTTCCATTGAAGTAAAAATTGAAGAAAGATACCTTGGAGTTAACCAGACCTCTGAGATGTTTAATACTGCTGGACGAACAATCAAAACGGGTCTAACTGCTGCTGCTATTGTTTCTGCTTGGACATGGGCTGCAACTTTACTTCAATCCTCAACTGTAGCATATCAGTATGGAATAAGTGGTCCATTTTGGTATGCAGCAGGAGCATCAATCCAAGTGTTGTTGTTCGGAATTTTAGCTATTGAATTGAAACGTAAAGCCCCAAACGCACATACATTCCTAGAAATCATTCGTGCAAGATTCGGTGATGGTTCTCATAAAGTCTTCTTGGTATTTGCATTAATGACTAACATGATTGTAACAGCCATGTTATTGCTAGGCGGTTCAGCCGTAGTCAATGGTCTTACTGGAATGGATATTTCTCTTGCTGCCTTCTTGATTCCAGTAGGTGTGATGATCTACACTCTAGTTGGAGGGCTAAAAGCAACTTTTGTTGCAGATTATATGCATACAATAATCATATTTGTTGTAATTCTAACCTTTGTTGCAGCAGTATATTTCAATACTGACATCACTGGTGGTGTTGAAGGAATGTATGAAAAATTAGTTGCAGCTGCAGATCTAAGACCAATTGAAGGAAATGCAGCAGGTGCATTCTTGACAATGGCATCAATTGGCGGTCTGATGTTTGGTATCATTAACATTGTAGGAAACTTTGGAACTGTCTTTGTTGACCAAGCATATTGGCAGCGAGCAATTGCAGCAAAACCATCATCCACTGTCAAGGGCTTCTTACTTGGTGGTGCATGTTGGTTTGCAATTCCATTTACACTTGCAACTACTATGGGGCTGACTGCAGTGGCACTTGATGTTGACTTGACCCCTGCACAAGTTCAATTAGGATTGGTAGTTCCAGCAGCAGCTACAGCGCTAATGGGGGAAGTCGGTGCTATCATGGTATTAACTATGTTATTTATGGCAGTAACTTCTGCCGGTTCTGCAGAACTAATTGCAGTCTCTTCTTTGATAACTTATGATATTTACCGAACGTACAAGAATCCAAATGCCTCAGGTAAACAACTAGTCAAAGTATCTAGAATAACGATTGTTGGATTTGGGCTTGGTATGGGGGGTTTAGCAGTCATACTCTTATACATGGGATTAAGTCTTGGCTTTGTCTATCTGGCAATGGGCATCATAATTGGTGCAGCAGTAATTCCAATTGCATTAACAATACTTTGGAGAAGAACAAACCGAGTAGCTGCCACGCTTGGAGCTATTATCGGTTTGATGGTTGCAGTAACTACCTGGGTATCTGTTGCAGCATCATTGCCAGAATTTGGTGGGGAAATCAATCTGGCAAGTCTTGGTCATAATTACTCTATGTTATTTGGAAACATTGCTGGAATCTTAACTGGTGGAGCAATTACCATCTTTGGAAGTCTTGCAGCTAAAACTGAGTTTGATTGGGCTGATCTCAAAAAGAAAATCACTCTTGTCGAATTATCTGAAGCAGAGTCTACAGAAATCACTGAAAACGAAGAGACTTTGAAGAAAGCCTTCAAGTTTAGTCTTACTGGTGGCGGTATCATGACTCTGGTCTTAATCATTGCATGGCCAATGCCCTTGATTGCTGCCGGCGTAGTATTTGATATAATGGCTTATAGTATTTGGGTAGGAATCTCCATAATTTGGGTAAGTTTTGCTTCATTCTTCATCATATTTCTGCCCATCATTGAGGCAAGAAAAGGAATCGCACAAGTATTTAGCGGACAAAAGTCAGTTTCAGAAACTTCAAGAGGCGACAAGAATTGACTTCATGTTCTGGATGTAATGTTACATTGGGTTGGAAGAAATACAACTTTCAAAAGCAATGGAGAATTCCAGGATACTTTTGTAAAGATTGCATGAAAAAGATTGGACATGACTTTGATGAACATGGAAAGATTACTCTTCCAAAAAGAACCTGTGATTCTTGTCACCAAGAATTTTTCTTTTTAACTACCACCTGGCAAAACAAACAACGACATAGATGTTGTGATGTTTGTAAAGACCTTGATAGTATAGAGTCATCATCAAAAACTGCATTGTTGCCCTCTGTTCCTTCAAGAATCCCAGTAATGATGGCGATCTTTGCAGCTTTTGGCATTATGCTAATGATTGGTGGATTTGCATATGTGATGTTAGTTGCACCACAGCAAGAATCTAGCATACTTCATGTAATTATTGGTAGTTGTATGTCTGGTGCAGGGTTTATGCTGGCAAGAAAGATGGTGAAGGTTAGAAACATGATCTTAGGCAAAAATTCACAACTTACAACTGAGGAATTAAGATAATGGTAAATAGATTATACAAAAAAATACTTGTTCCGTTAGATGGCTCAAAGTACTCAGAGCGAGCGTTTGCTGAAGCAGTAACTCTTGCAAAACAATGTGATGCAAAAATAGTTGGATTGTCCATAGTTCCTTTTTCACCACTATCATATCGTGAGATTAGAATTGCAAAAGAGACAATGTTTATTGAATCAAAAAAGAATCTTGCAAAAGCTAAGAAAAATGCAGAGAAAAAAGGTGTGACCTTACAAGAAAAAATATTGGAGGGGAATCCTGGAGAATTAATCTCTAATTTTGCAAATCAAAGTAGAAACAAAGTTGATCTGATAGTAATGGGTTCTAGAGGACGAGGTGGTCTTAAAGAAGTATTTCTTGGAAGCGTATCAAATCATGTAATGCACAAATCCAAAGTGCCTATGATGATCATAAAGTAATTTATTAAATTTACTAGTTGATGACTCTAAAGTAGATTAGGTTGTTTCTGTAATTATTGTATTACCCACAGACTAACTGGTAATGTACAATTCTTCATTGTGAAAATAGATAAAATTGTTGACATTACAGCCAAGAAAAAGGTGTAGAATAACTCTATTGAGATTCTATTAATTTTTAAATGCTTTTTTAACTTACATTCTGCTATGCGAACACGTGATCCTAAGTATAGAAAATACATGTATGCTTTGATGGGTGTATGCTCTGCAGTAATTTTGTTAGTAAACATGTAATGTGTGATGGATTCTGCAAAAGATACAAGGCTGAAAGTAATGATCTTGTAAGAGATGTACTGATTTTTCAAAATAAAATATTTTCAGAATTTAGTCTTGAAATTCATTAGTTATTCTTTACAAATGAATATCTTTAATGTAATTTTTACGTGTAAAATAATGAGGGACATGAGATATCTTGACAAGTCACCTCTAGCCCTTGTAATTTGATTTGACTCTTACAACTGAAAATAATTTCATGATGGGATTTAGTGATTATCTAAATGAATTTAGAAAAGAAGAGAATCATTGAATAAATCATCATATCATAATGGGTAAAATCCATTTGTATGAAAAAAATACAAAATCAAAATTAGAATTTTTGTTGAATAACTAGAATTCATGCGTGGTCAATTCTCGCTAAACAGTATTTGGCGTGCAAGCCAATCTACATCCATTTTTTCCCAAAATATAGTTGGGCATATTGGATAAAATTATTGAAAATAACTTTTTTAAAACCTGTGTTAACCCCCTATAGCATGGAGGTTAACGCTTTTCTAAGTTCATAGCAATAAAGGGAAATTTTTGACTACCTTCATTGTTATAAATGGAAAACATAAACAAAAGATCATGAGTGTCGTGAATTTCATAAAAGAGTGCCAGGAAAAAGTATTCTCAGGAAATCATATCACAGCAGAGGATGCTGAAAAACTACTAAACATTCCAGAAGAAAACCTCAAAGATTTGGCAAGATGTGCAAATGAGATTACTAGAGATTTTAATGGAGAAAAAGTAGATGTTGAACAACTAAACAATATTAAAAAAAATGCATGTAGTGAAGATTGCACATTTTGTGGACAATCAGCATTTTTTGATACAGGGATAGAAACATACCAATTATCAACTCCAGAAGAAGTTGTAACAAAAGCTCAAAAGGCAAAAGAAGAAGGCGCAGAATCTTATTGTCTTGTTGCAGCATGGCGTGAACCATCAAAAACAGACTTTGAAAAAGTTTGTAAAATAATTACTGAGATAAATGATAAAGTTGGAATTAGTGTAGAGTGTAGTTTGGGATTTCTTACAGAAGAACAAGCTAAAAAACTCAAAGAACTTAAAGTAAAAAGATATAATCATAATTTAGAAACAGCAAAATCAAAATTTCCAGAGATATGTACTACTCACACATATGAAGATAGACTAGAAACATTAGGAATTGCACGAGATGCGGGATTGGAGTTATGTACTGGCGGAATTATCGGTTTAGGAGAAACACGTGAACAGAGATTAGAATTAACACTAGAACTTGCAAGACTATTTCCTGAAGAAGTTACAATTAACATACTAGTACCAGTACCAGGAACCCCACTAGAACTACAAACAGATTTACCAAACTCTGAAATCGTTAGAATGTTTTCTGTGATCAGATTTTTGTTACCTGAATCAGTTATCAAGATATCTGGCGGAAGAGAAACAAACCTTGATGATTCTGGAGAAGAATTACTACAAAGTGGAGCAAATGGAATCATCACTTCAGGATATCTCACAATGGGCGGTAATGAGGCTGATAAAGACCGTAAAATGATTGAAAAAATTGGTCTCCAGGCATAAACTAGACTTTGTTGATGCAGAGTTACAGGCAATAAAACAAAACAATCTCTACAGAAAACTACGTTATGGAAAAGCCCAAGGGGCCTACATCACAATCAATGGAAAAAAATTGCTCAATTTGTGCTCAAACGACTATCTAGGAATTCCCATAACAAAGATTCAGGTTAATCAACTCCAATCAAGTTCTAGACTAGTTTCAGGAAATGACGAGGTGTACAAAAAATTAGAAAAAGCACTTGCAAAACACAAATCACAACAAAGCAGTTTGATATACCCTACAGGATATATGGCAAATTTAGGATCAATTTCAGCAATTGCAAAGAAAGGTGATTTGATTCTAAGTGATGAACTAAATCATGCAAGTATAATTGAATCATGTAAATTAACTGATGCCAAAATTTCAATTTACAAACATAATGACATGCAAGATTTACAAACAAAACTAAAACAAAAAGGAAAAAACAAGTTTGTAATTACTGAAGGAATATTTAGCATGGATGGAGATATGTCACATCTCAAACAAATTACAGAAATTGCAGAAAAAACAAATTCAATAACAATTGTAGATGATGCTCATGGAGATTTTGTAGTTGGTAAAGATGGAAAAGGAACACCTAGTCATTTTAATGTCTCAAAGAAAATTGATTTGTACATTAGTAGTCTGAGTAAAGGATTAGGATCATTTGGAGGATATGTTGCTGCAAAAAATAATGTTATTGATTTATGCATAAACAAATCAAAATCATTTATCTATACATCTGCTCTTCCTTCATTTCTTGTAGAACATTCACTAAAAAGATTTGAGTCAAACAGGGAAAAACAAAAGAAGAAACTAGAAAAAAATATAAAAAAATTATCAACAGGGCTCAAAGAGATGGGTTTTGACATAAATTCAAAATCACAAATCATTCCAATCATTATTGGGAATGAAAAATCAGCAATAAGTTTTGGAAAATTCCTATTAGATAATGGCGTATTTGCTCAACCAATCAGATACCCAACAGTCCCAAAAAATCAAGCTCGACTGAGAATTTCAGTCACATCATGGCTAAATGAGAGAGATATCGAAAAAGCACTTGAAATATTCAAAAAGGCGTACGTGAAATTCTGCTAATTATCTCATAGCATCAAAGCCACCAAACATTGGAGACCCGATTAGAACAGCTGCTACAACAATTATGCCTAGAGCAATGCCCACTAGAATGAATCGCTTGTTCATACCAAAATTATTCCGAACCCAGTTAAAAACGGATTGTATTGAGACTTGGTAAAAATCTGGAAGAATACTTTAAAGTAAAAATTACAACTTTAGTGTGTGGCAGAAATAACTCTAGCAGTTGCAGCACTAGCAGGGTTAAGCTCGTTTGTTGCGCCTTGTATTTTGCCGATGATCCCAGCATTTCTTGCATACATTTCAGGAACAACACTTTCAGAATTAAATCAAAAAGATGGAACAAAAATAGTTTCAGTGAATAGAGCAAATATTATTTTAAATTCTGTATTTTTTGTGCTAGGATTTTCAGCAGTATTTTCAACATTAGGAGTCATCATTAACAGTACCCTCTCATCAGCATCATGGGAAATAACACAAGGACTGAATCAAGTTGGCGGTGTAATCATAGTTGGGTTTGGAATCTTCTTACTTCTATCAATGAAGATAAACAAATTAAATTTAGAAAAAAAGTTCTTTCCAAAAAGATCAAATGCAAGTTATCCAATGTCATTTGTTTTTGGTTTAGCATTTGCCGCAGGATGGACTCCTTGTGTTGGACCAATATTAGGAACTATACTTACACTTGCAGCTACAACGCCATCAGTTGCATTTAATTTACTTTTAGTATATTCATTAGGACTTGGAATTCCATTTATTTTGATTGGAGTGTTCTATTCCAGAGCAAACAAGATTATTCGTTCAATGAGCAAACATCTAAAATATTACAACATAGTTTTAGGAGGATTCATTGTGATTTTAGGAATTCTAGTATATACAAATAAACTAGCATATATTGCCAACTTCCCACTTCTCAATGAATTATTACTTTTAGGGTGACAATATGAAATCAGAAATTAAAACAGCAATCATTCTAGCAGTGGCAATAGGCGTAGGAATTGCGGCAATAAGTGCCTCATTTTCAGTACTTGATCAGGCTAGTGTGTCAAATGTTTCATCTAGTCAAATAGACAAATCAGGATTCAAAATGGCACCTGATTTAGTAGGAATTGCACATTATCTCAACACAACTCCTGAAAAATTATCTCAAGAAATTGAAGGAAAAGTTGTGCTGTATGATATTTGGACATATAGTTGCATAAACTGTATCAGAACTCTACCATACATTACAGCATGGGATAACAAATATGCAGATCAAGGATTGTTAATTGTTGGAGTTCATTCTCCTGAATTTGAATTTGAAAAAGATCCTGAAAATGTAAAAATGTCAATTGACAAACATGGAATCAATTATCCTGTGGTAATGGATAATGACATGGAAACTTGGCAAGCATTTGAGAATAGGTATTGGCCAAGAAAATACATTGCAGATCATGAAGGTTACATAAGATATGATCATATTGGAGAAGGAGGATACCAAGAAACTGAAAAAATTATTCAGCAGTTACTAAAAGAAAGATCAGATGCTCTAGGAATTCAAATGACATCAGCTTCAACTCTAGTTGACATTGAAGAATTTGAACACACATTATTTAGAACTCCAGAATTATACTTTGGATATTACTTTGCACAAAATAGAAATCAATTAGGCAGTGATGAAGGGTTCCAACCAGAAAAAACAGTAGTGTACAAAGAATCAAAGAAAATAGAATTGCATAAATTCTACCCAACAGGAACATGGAAGAATCTTGAAGATAGTATGGAGTTGATTTCAGAAACAGGAGAAATCAAATTACTATACAATGCAAAAGAAGTAAACATTGTAACTGCAAATAATGCAGAACTAGAAATCTATCTTGATGGAGAAGCATTACCTAAACAATATTCAGGAAATGACATTACATCAGAAAATATCCTAAGCGTTTCAGAACCAGGATTATACAACATCATAACTAGTGAAGAGAGTGCATCTCATATCTTAGAGATTAAAATTAAGGGTGCAGGCTTTCAAATATTCACATTTACCTTTGGATAGTGTAACTGCAACATCTGTCACTCCAGTGACACTAGCTAGAGTGACAAATCTCTTTAAAACAAAAAATTTGACCAATATCGAGAATCAAACATGCTAAGCAACTCTTGGAACAAAACAGAAGGAGAAAGTATTTCCCAAAAAGTAATGGGAAAAGTAAAGCCTGCTGAACCACTAAAGAACAAAATTGACTTTGCACAGAAAAAATTACAATTTCAAATCTCAAAATTAGAAGGAATTAATGAAAAACTAAAGGTAAAACATGATAAAATTTTTGAAAAAATAGTTACCGCTCATAAAAATAACAAAGGCGCCTATGCACAAGTATATGCAAATGAATTGGCACAAGTAAGAAAGATGAAAAACATGGTAAGTGGTGCCAAACTTTCAATGGAACAAGTAAAACTTAGACTAGATACAGTATCTGAATTAGGAGATGTAGTAGTTACACTCAGCCCATGCATGTCAATAATCAAAGGGTTAGCCCCATCACTTAACGGAATCATGCCAGAGGCAAATGCATCAATGCAAGACTTGTCATCCATACTTGGAGATGTAATGTCTGGCTCATCAGTGGAAGTAGGAGATACCATGAATGTAGGCGCAGAAGCTAATACAGATACACTGGCAATATTAGAAGAAGCACAAGGTGTTATTGCAGGTCAAACAAAGGCTATAATTCCAGATGTTCCTGATTCTCTTAAACAACAAATTGTTGAAAGAAAATCAGATATTTTCATTTAGATTTCTTTTTACTTTTCTGAACAAGAATTTTCTTTATTCTAGAAATTGTCGGATAGCTGTATCCACGTCTTCTATAGTTTGCAATCATCATCTTCCAATTTTTCAATCTCCATTGAGCTTGTTCTGTAGTTACAGAATGAACCTCTTTTTGAATAATGCTTTTTCTTCCAACCTTTAGAGTTCCCGCATCTTTTGCTGACCATCTGTTTTTAGCAAATTTCAAACCAGTAAGAATTTCATCAACAGGCATTTCTTTGAAATAATCTTTGAGTTTTTTCAGTTCAGCATCTGTAGGTTTTTTTGAAAGTGGTAACTCCACAATAGGTTTTGCCATGAACCATCTAAAGAGTCATGTCTTAAGAAAATCATGATAAATCAGAATTAACTAAAGATGGAAATTATTGAGTCAACAAGGTAATGGGACAAGAGCGTTTTTACACAATGTCAGATACATTCCTGCACCAAGAATAATTGCAGCAAATGCTGCCAATGGTACTAAAATAAACAAATTAGTTTTCAGACCCATAATCAAAATGAAATTAATGACTATAAAATTGTCACAGTTTTAATCAACAGTAATAGTAAAGGTACCTTTAGTTTTAGGATCTTGTAATAGTGTGACCATTTCTCTAGGTAACAAATCAGATGCCTTGTCACATTTTACAGCTAAAGTTCTAGGACATACAAAATCACTTTTTCTAATCACAATATCTTCATCATGAGTTAGTATTAGATCAGGATGACCTTTTCCTTGTACGGTAAAGTTGTACTCTCCAACATCAATAGAAAATGTAATGTTTGAATCAGATTGTTTTAGTTTGTCTTTTAGATCTTGAGGTAAATCAGCACACGCATGATTTGCACTAACACCAACTATACAATCACCTTGAGGTGTCAAATGAGACTCTTTTGTAATCTCTATAGTCTTTTGATGATTTGATCTAATATTTTCATGTCCTGAAAATTCAATTTCGAATCTCACGGCAAATTAGATAGGCTAGACTTAAATTAAACTTTCAGAGCATTGGAATCAAATGCTTCCTGCACAACAAGGTTACGATAGAGCAATCACAGTATTCTCACCAGACGGCAGATTATACCAAGTCGAATATGCAATTGAGACAGTAAGAAGAGGAACAATTGCAGTAGGTGTAAAATGTAAAGATGGCATCGTAATTGCAGTAGAAGAAAAACCAAGAAAATTACAAATTTCCAATACCGCTCAAAAGATTTTCCAAATTGATGATCATGTCGGAGTTGCCGCAGCAGGTTACATACCAGATGCAAGAAGTCAAGTAGACAATGCAAGATTCTTTTCTCAAAGCAACAAAATGATTTACGATGAACCAGTAGAAATTGAAACCATTGCCAAACATTTAGCTGATCAATCTCAACAATATACCCAATATGCAGGTGTAAGACCATTTGGTGTTGCATTAATTCTTGGGGGGGTAGTTAACAGTAAACCACAATTGTATTTGACAGATCCTAGCGGAACATACATTTCTTATGATGCAATTGCAATTGGTTCTGGTTCTGATCAAGTAACAGATTTCTTAGAAAAAACATACAAGAGTGATCTTTCATTAGATGATGCAGCTGCATTAGCTTCTGCAGGAATTTATCTATCAAGTGAAGACAAAGAAGGAACTAATCATATCAGAATGGCACATATCAAAGCAGACAGCGGTTTGTATG
Source organism: Candidatus Nitrosopumilus sp. (assembly GCA_016125975.1). Lineage (GTDB taxonomy): Archaea > Thermoproteota > Nitrososphaeria > Nitrososphaerales > Nitrosopumilaceae > Nitrosopumilus. The sequence goes on along the minus strand of JAEFCZ010000029.1, from coordinate 3,425 downwards.
AAATAGTTTCAGATGAGCAGATTGCAAATTATGCAAAAACTGCTAAAGAAAAATACCCACACGACAAAAATTAATTATTTTATCTGTTTGTGAGACTCAATTATATTGAAATTATCTGTTGCAATTCCTGAATCTGCTCTATCTGATGAATCATTGAAGATAGATAAAACTAGAAAAATTTCTGTTTTAGCAAGAGCTTGTGCTATTTTTAAAACAGATACCATCTATGTTTACCAAGAAGGAAACAATAAACAAGACGGAAGTCTTATGGTTATGATTCTAAAATATCTAGAGACACCACAGTTTTTGCGAAGAAGACTATTTCCAAAAATGAATGACTTGAAATTTGCAGGAGTCTTACAACCACTAAGAATTCCAAGTCACGCTACACCTGCAAATCCAAAAAAGATCAATAGAGGAGATGTAAGAGAAGGAATAGTAGTTAGTGTAAAGGGAAAAAGATTCGTAGATGTTGGAGTAAATCAACTAATTCCATTTTTTGGAAAGACTTCAATGGGTAAGAGAGTAACAGTACAATTCAAAGAAGGACATCCAAACTTTTCAGTCAAAGAAATTAACAGAAACGAAGCACCAGAGTATTGGGGATATTCAGTTAAAGAAAGAGCAAACCTATTTTCATTATTATCAGAATGGAAAGGAAGTATAATCCTTACATCAAGAAAGGGCAAAACTGCAACAAAAGAGCAAATTGCAAAATATGTAAAATCAGATCAACCAACACTTGTTGTATTTGGCTCACCTGAGAAAGGAATTCATGAGATCCTAGGTGGAAAAATGAAAAATGTGCAAAATGCAAAGTCTCTAAACTTTTTCCCCAATCAAGCTACACAAACAGTACGTCTAGAAGAAGCATTACTTGGAACATTATCAATAATTAATGCACAAAGTACACCATAACCATGGCAGAAAGAAAAAACTTTTTGTTATTGGCAATTGGTGTTGGAGCTGCAGGAATTATCATTGGTGGAATAACAATTTGGAATATGGTAAATGATCTTCTCAGTCCATAATTTTTAGGCACAGTTGGTTAACCAATATTTTTTTAGCGGTTAACGATATCTCACATGGTTTAATAGAGGGCAATCGATGATGCGTTTTAGTCATGGGTGCTAGAAAAAGACATTCACCACGTAGAGGAAGCCTTGCGTATTCACCTAGAGTACGTGCTAAAAGCATGGAGGCAAGAATCAGAGCATGGCCAAAATTATATTCTGAAGAGCCAAAAATTTTAGCTCACTGTGGTTTCAAAGCAGGGTGTGTTCAAATTGTCAGTATTGATGATCGTGAAAAAGTGCCTAATGCAGGAAAACAACTAGTAAGTCTTGGAACAGTTCTAGTTACACCACCAGTTTTGATTTTAGGAATTAGAGGTTATTCGAAAGATCATGATGGAAGACATGCAGAGTTTGATGTTTATGCAGAAGACATCCCAAAAAGTATCGCTAAAGAAATTACACTAAAGAACAAACAAGAAAATGCATTAGAGAATGCAGAAAAAGGTTTGAAAAAAATTAAAGAAATTTTTGCAATTGTTGCAGTATCACCAAGTGCTGCAGGATTAGAACAAAAGAAACCATACATCTTTGAAGCTTCAGTAAGTGGAGGAGACATACCAAAACAATTTACACATGTTAAAGAATTACTTGGAAAAGAAATTAAGATTGATCAAATTTTTGAAACAGGTGCAAGTGTTGATGTTGCAGCAATTACAAAAGGCAAAGGATGGCAAGGTGTTTTGAAAAGATGGAACGTAAAAAAGAAACAACACAAATCAAGAAAGACAGTAAGAGAAGTCGGTTCATTAGGTCCAATTTCTCCACAAAGTGTCATGTATACAGTTCCAAGAGCAGGACAATTTGGATTCCATCAAAGAGTCGAGTACGATAAAAGAATCATGATTATGGGTAACACTGAAGAAGATAAATTAAAAATTAATCCAGATGGAGGATACAAACACTTTGGCTTAGTCAAAGGGGATTTCATTATTCTAAAAGGTTCAGTTCCTGGAACATATAGAAGACTAATCAAACTGAGAAGTCAGATCAGAAATGTTCCAGCCAAAGTTAACAAACCAAATATCTTAGAGGTCGTAGTATGACCAAGACAGCAGTTTACACAACAACTGGAACAAAAGATGGAGAAGTAGAACTACCAGCAGTATTTTCTACCCCATTTAGAAGAGAATTGATTCACAAAGCTTTCACTAATCTTACATCACACAAATTCCAACCACAAGGAAGACACCCAACTGCAGGTCAAGACGTAGTTGCAGATTCAAATGATCCACCAACAGGTCAAGGTGTATCTCGTGTTGCAAGAGCACAAGGTGGTGGCGGTGGAAGACAAGGACAAGGTGCAGAGGTTGCATCAACTAGAGGAGGAAGACAAGCACATCCACCTATTGTTGAGAAAGTCATTTACAAGAAACTAAACAAAAAAGAAAAGAAACTAGCATTGTGTTCAGCAATTGCTGCAACTGCTTCAAAAGACAGAATCGAATCAAGAGGACACAAAGTAGAAGGAATCGAATCATTCCCAATTGTAGTCGCAGATGATATCGAATCAGTATCTAAAACAAGTGAAGTCTCAAAAATACTAGATTCATTAAAACTAACACAAGATCTACAAAGACTTGAAACAAGAAAGGTACGTTCTGGTCAATCAAGACTTAGAGGAAGAAGCAAGAAAGTTGGAAAGAGCGTATTGTTTGTAACTAAAGATTCATCAAATATTTCAAAAGCAATTGGCTCACTACCAGGGGTAGAAGCAACAAGTGTCAAAGATTTGAGCGTGTTAGATTTAGCTCCAGGTTCAGACCCAATTAGATTAACCGTTTATTCCAAATCTGCAATTGAAGAAATTGGAAAAATAAAATCAACACATCTAGAGGTAATGGCGAAAGTGCAATGAATGTAGATCAAGCAAGTAAAATCATACTCAAACCATACATTACTGAAAAGACATTTGCAATGGTAGAAAATGAAAGTAAAATTTGTTTCATAGTAGACAGATCAGCAAGCAAACCAGAAATTGCTGATGCAGTTAACACACTATACAAAGAAAAAGTCACTAACGTCAACACAGCTAGAACAATTTACGGTAAGAAAGCATTCGTTCAGTTTGAAAATACAGAAAAAGCAAGAGACCTCGCAACAAAGATAGGAATGCTATAATAGGGAGCTAGAAGGTGAAGAACAAAAATGGTTAAAGAATTTTCATACAGAGGAATCCCAAAAGAAGAACTTGAAAATATGTCATTAGAAAAATTATTCCAATTATTCAACGCAAGACAAAGAAGATCTCTTACCAGAGGAATTAACGATGGTAAAAGAAAACTAATTGAAGAAATCAAAGCCGCAAAAGCAGGTAAATTAAAAAATCCAATCAAGACTCATGTTAGAGAT
>JAEFCZ010000053.1 GCA_016125975.1 Candidatus Nitrosopumilus sp. | reverse complement strand
CTGAAACCACAGAAGCACCTGCTGCAGAAACAACTGAAACCACAGAAGCACCTGCTGCAGAAACAACTCCTGAAACTGCAGAAGAAAAATCTGAATAAAATCAAATATTAATTTCAAAATTTTAACAATACATTATGATTACTGTAAAACTTGTTGGCGGTGCCAAGAAATCTTTTCCAAAAGAAGAACTAGAAATTGAAAAATCTGATATCTCTATTCAAGAATTACTTGACTTGCTATTACAACTAAAACCAGATGATTCTCCAAAGTTAGATACTGAAAATGTTTTAGTTGCCATAAATGGCGCTGACTCTTCTGCAATGGATGGGAAATCAACTATGATAAAAAACAATGACGTAGTTAGCATTATTCCTGTAATCCATGGCGGTGCCTCAAAGAAACTCTTTTACAAAATATCCTCAAAACAGATACAAGTTATCCAAATAAAAGGACAAAATGGAATTGATGTAAAGTTCCTTGATGATCTTAGAAAAAAATATCCTAAAATTCAACTTCAAGCAGTATCAAGCCAATTTGTTTTGAATAGCTATCACATGAAAAAAATATTGTCTCTTTCATTAGAGTCTCAAAAAAATGACATTCTGCTCTCAAACAAGCTTGAAACTGATATTTTGATGCGTTTTGCATTGACAAAACAAATCTCAGTTGCAATTACTTCTGCTGGAATAAAACCTAAAGCCAATTTCATTTTAATTGCAATTGGAAACAAAACCACACTGGACTCACTAGCCAAAGAACTATCTCAAATGACTATTCCATTGTTTTCAAAAAATAACGAGTCGTTTTTGAAAAAATCATTCAAGATTTCAAAAAAACAAATTGATTCTGTTTATTCAAAAACTCCGCTTGAAGATATTCTAGTGGAAAAGGCAGCAGTCCTACTCTGACATACTGCGCTTAGTCTTTTCTGTACTCAAAATATCTGATTTTTTTAGTACAGAAATTCCAGTTTTGTTGCCTAGAATTTCAATTAAAACAACTTTGTCGGGAAATTCTAATGAAACTTTATTTTCTATCTTGCTTGCAATTTGTTTAATTATTTCCTGACTAGACAAATCAGAGTTTCTTTTTTCAATTGAAATTCTATATTTTTCATCTTTTGAAATTTCTTTAGATAATTCCTCAACTACCTTTTGTATCTCTTCAATTTTTGATTCAACAATTCTTTGAATCGGAATTATTCTCAAACAATATCTTACACTCCATGGCTCATCAAGAAGTGTCTCCTTGATTTTTCCTACAACTTCAACTGGATCTAACATTGTCTCAGCAGTCAAGATACCTGACATGCTAGTGATTGTAACTTTGGGATCAGAATCACCATACTCCTCTAAAAACTCTCTTAGTTCTTCTTTTGTTTCAGGCTCCAAATGTCTTGCACATGTTATTATCAAATTCATGTATCTGAAATCTCCTCTTTGCTCAAAGAGCCTTCTCTGATAATTTTGATCTTGCCATTTTCTACTTCGATAATTGTTGATTCACCTTTGCTTGTAATTGTTCCTCCATCAACAAAAATATCATAGTTTTCTACATTTTTGATACATTCTAGAGGATCAAAAAAGGATGATTGTCCTGAAACATTTGCGCTAGTTCCAATCAAGTAATTGCATTTTTCTAACAATTCTAATGTACATTTATGATTTGGAACTCGTAGCGCAATTTTGTTTGTTAGATTTAGTGATTCTTTTAATTTCTCATCAGTCAGTTTTAAAATAATTGTTAATTGGCCTGGCCAAAACTTTTCAGCAAGTTTTTTTGATACATCATCAAAATGAGCAATTTTGCTAGCTATCTCTTTTGAAGAAACCAAAACTGGAAACAGTTTTGCAAAATCCCTTGACTTGATATCATAAACTTTTTTCACAGATTCTTTATTGTAAGGATTACACCCTATACCGTATACGGTATCTGTTGGGAATACAACTATTCCACCTTGCTCAATTATTTTAGCTGCTTTTTGAATTCCTTCTTTATCACAACTTACTTTCAATGAAATCTCTTGTTTTTTTTGTTTAATTACCATTTTCTTTTAAAAAGTTTTTAACATCAAATTTTTTCTATGATACAGTATGTCTAGTTCCGACTATCAGGATACGGATTTTGAAGATGATTTTGAAGATGAATTAGAAGATTTAGATGAAGAAGACTAAATGCTTAGTCCAAAGTTGTCTGCAAAACTTGTAAACTTGTAATATGCTTGAAGAAATTCTCTGCCGGTTTGACTGATTTTGTATTTGTTAGAACCCTGAGTCTCAACTTGTTCTAAAAGACCTTGGGAAACTAATGTCTTTAAAATTCTGGAAATTCTAGAATGAGAAATGTTTGCTTTTCTAATCAGATAAGTTACTGTTGCCCCATCTTCGTCTTGAAGATCGTCTCTGGTAGTAGATAGAATATCGCCAATAATTTTCATATGTGTTCTATACTCTGCCATTTCCTATTGTATTATTTTGATAATTTCTATGATAGGACGTTGATATTTTCCAATATACCAAAAAGATAAAAGAATTTGACAAATTTTGAATTTTGATAATTTTTGAGCCTAGATGGAAAAATTACTCCAATCCTTCATCAAATTTTATCTTAGTTAGAGGCACCTTACTTACTGGAATGAATAATGCAATCAGACCTCCAATCTTGATTACCATTGATATTGAATACAGAATTGATTCTGGGAATACAAATGAATACCATCCTAAAAATTCACCTAACGCCAACAGCGCCAATCCAATTGAAACTGATATTGCTCCTTTGTTTTTATTATCAATGTAAGATAACATTGTCTCAATTGCCCCATATACTAACAAGATGAATGAGACTGACCTGAAGAGGTGCTCTAGTTGTACTGATGAAACTAGAAACAATGGTAAAATTCCAACTGATCTAAAGTAACTTGATTTTGGAAAAAATGCTTTTATGCTATGTGAAAATGCAATGAAAAAGTATCCAACTGTCTGAATTGCAATTCCCAAAGTCTGTACCCATCTTTCTATGTTTCCTGATTGTATGACAAAGTCTTCTGCCATGTATCCTGACCAAATCACAAAGAATCCTAAACTAATTGAAAAAAATGCAATTGTTAATCTAAATAATGTTGGACTACCTGTATTTCTAAATCCAATTAAGGACATTATTCCAATTCCAAGTCCTACCAAAAATCCTATGAGATTAAGTATGTTTTCTAATAAAAATTCCAATGATGTTTAGAGACTTGCCAAACTAATTATTTTAATCTGATGAATGATTTTACTATATTGTTAATCCCATTCATCTAGTGACCCTGCAGTTTGTCCTTCTGTACTGCCTGCATAATCTCCAAGTATATCTGAATATGTCACTTCGTTGTGTGCTACATATTTGATGTATTCTCCATAACTCATGTCCAAATCACAAGATCCACATTTTACAAAAGAAAAGTCTGGTGCCAATTCTGCACCCTCTTTGCATTTAGGACACTTTATCTTCATGAATGATTTGGGCTTTGTTAACTATTATTGCTTTACATCCAATAAGTTGAGTAATATTAACTGTTTTCAGAATTAGAGTGTGTAGAGCATATCCTAATTTGATACTAGTTGGAGTATATTGTGATTTTTCTTGATTTCCTAAATTTTCAATCATATAAACAACGTATTTCGTAAACCAAAAAATCAGGTAGCCTTATTTATAATTCGAAATAGAGTAATTCGAAAAATTGCAAAAATGACATTACCTCAAACAATCAACTGGAAATTAATACGTAAACTATTACAGACAAAAGGACAAAAACCTAAAATTTCTGAAGGAGATGAATCGTTTTTAAAAAAAATTTATTCTTCAGACACACAGAAACTTGAAAAACTCTTAGGACAAAAATTACCTTGGTCAGACATATTTTGTAAAAATTAGAATTCAGTCTTAATTTGATAAACTATTGACATAACAACTTTTTATGGGCATTTTCATTCATATGATAAAACAAATGACGGTATCGGTATTCAACAAAAGATAAAAGGAGTTTCAAATTGCTATTTTCTATGAGTCGTACTTGTACAAAATGTAAGAATGCTATTCCTGATACTGAACAATTAGGTCCAGTTGCAGAGAAATATCCTACTTGCAACAAATGTTGGGCTGAATGGAAAGAATATCAGATAATGGTAATGAATGAAATGAAACTTGACATGTCTGTGGCAGATCACAGGAAATTATTAAAAAAACATGAAAAAATCTTTGTAGGCGTAATGTCTCCTGAAGGAGAAGTCATTGATTATACCAATGAAGATAACAGAAAACCTGACGAACCAACAGGTACTTAAAATTTCAAATGCTTTTTTGCATTTTCTGGAATAACTAACATTATTCTTCTCTTTTTGTCTTCATCTAGATTACTGATTATTCTTTTTACTGTATTTGCTAGAGTATCTCTTTCACCGTCATCTAATGTGAGGTAAATCTCTAAAATTCCATCCAAATTGAAAGTGATTAGTTTCTGTGGATTTTGTGATACTTCAGTAATGTATGCTGAGAATAGTCCTTCTCTTTGTTCTTCTGAAAGTGTGGCCAAAATCTTGAGCCATGTCTTGAAAAGTTTTGCAAAGTTTGGAAACGGAATTGTTGGACCTGCCTCTAATGCATTATTAATTACCTCGTCTTGATCTGGCTTTGCTAATGAAAAAAACTCCATCATACGTTTTTTCAAAATCGGATTTCTCAGAAAGTCTGGAAGGTTTGCTAGATTAACAATGATATTTCCTGCAAAATTCTCTCCGACCATCGATCTAGAAAATTTAATCTTGGTTATAAAATGATGCAAGACCACTTTAGCTTAAATAAACCAAGTTCAAGTTCAACAACATGACATCTACTGTTGTAGTTGGTGGATTTTTTGGAGATGAAGGAAAAGGAAAGATCATTTCATATTTGGCAATTAAAGATAATCCAAAAATTATAGTTCGTGGTGGTGCAGGACCAAACGCTGGACACACCATAAAAGATGGTGATAAAGTCTACAAAGTTCGAATGCTTCCAAGTGGATTCCTAAACAAAGATACCAAAGTCATGATTGGCCCCGGTGTGGTGATTAATCCTGAAGTACTGCAAAAAGAGATTGATGACTTTGGAGTTTCTGGCCGCTCATTTGTTGATAAACACTGTGGGGTTATTGAGGAGACTCATCTTACTCGCGATTCTAAAGGTGAATTAAAAGAGAAGATTGGCAGTACTGGTTCAGGAACAGGGCCTGCTAATGCTGATAGAGCAATGAGAGTATTGAACTTGGCAAAAGACTTTGATTCATTATCTTCACTAATTACTGATGTGCCTGCAGAGATTAATTCTGCTTTAGATAATGGTGAGAATGTACTAGTTGAAGGAACTCAGGGAACTTTTCTTTCATTATGGCATGGAACCTATCCATTTGTTACTTCAAAGGATGTAACTGCATCCGGAATTTGTGCTGATATTGGACTAGGCCCGACTAAAGTAGATGAAGTAATAGTTGTCTTCAAGTCATATGTTACACGTGTAGGCACAGGCCCACTTGACAAAGAACTATCTTTAGAAGAAGCAGAAAAGAAAGGCTGGTCTGAGTTTGGAACTGTTACAGGACGTCAACGTCGTGCAGCTGATTTTGATTTTGATTTAGCTAGGCGTGCAATCATGCTTAACGGTGCAACACAAATCTCAATTACAAAATTAGATGTGTTGTTTACAGACTGTGCAGGCAAAACTTTGTATGATGAATTATCAGATGATGCAAAAGCATTCATAAAAAATATTGAAGACGAATTAAATACGCCTGTTACAATTATTGGAACAGGTCCAACTGTTAATGATGTAATTGATAGAAGAAACTAGGCTCCAAGTTTTTGGATAAGTTTAATTTGTTAATCGATCGTAAATCTTCGTGGAACAACCTTCTTCTTCTCCTGTTGACAAACAACCTCGTTATATCCAAGTTCATTCTACTTTAGAATTTATTAGGCTCGTTTGCGCACTAGAACGTGCACCACGTGTATCTTTCTTACATGATCATGATGGCAGAAAAATTCTCTCTGTTCAAATGGATGTTCTAAAAGAAAAACCAATTGTATACTTTACACCCCTTGAACACAACGGACATTATCTTCGCTATGGACTAAAGGGAGGAAAAGAAGAATCTGAAATTGTAGATACTACTTCTGATTCAAGTAAACTGTATTCCCCAATAGTTCGAATTAAATCACTTCCAAAAACTTTGAAACCTGGAAATGGAACTCTTGATAGATATCAACCAATTGAATTAGAAGACATGTCTAGTCTTGCAAAACTAACTTGGGGGTTTGAAGAGATACCTTTCCCGTTGTTCTTATTCCCTCACAATAACAAGTGGCTTATTGGAGTTTTCATGAATTTCCATGAAGAGGGAACATCATACTTTTGTCATGTATTACTTGATAAAGATCCAGAAAAACCATTCATGAAGTTCTCTACTAGTAATGTAATTGAACCAACCTTTGTTGATAGCCCATCTGAGCACGGTTATTCGTATATCAAAATTATAAAATTAAAAGACACTCATCCATTAGTTGATTATGCTCACCTTCAAAACTAGATTAGCAAAGATCGCAAAAACTAATGGCAAAGTCATTCTTGCCAATGATTATGACTCTTCTGGCAAGAATTTAGAGAATAAAACCATCTCCAATATCAAAAAACTACATCCACACCTTTGTGCAGTAAAATTAAATTTTCATTTGTTACTTCCACTAGGTGCAAAACAAATTCTCAAGATAAACAAAACAGCTCACAAGTATGGTCTGCAAACAATTGCAGATATCAAACTAAATGATATTGGAAATACAAATCGAGTAACTACTGAGCATTTGTGGAATTTAGGATTTGATGCAGTAATTGCCAATCCGATAATGGGGTTAGACAGTTTGAAAAATCTAGTAAAATCTGCCCACAAAAATGGAAAAGGTGTGATTACTTTGTGCCATATGAGTGCCCCTGAGGCTAAATTATCATATGATATGGCGATAAAAATGCGCAAAAAGCAGCAACTCTACCAATTATTCTTAGATTGGGCCCTTGCTGCAAAAGTTGATGGAATTGTAGTGGGAGCTACATTTCCAAAAATTATTCAATACTGTTCTAAAAAGGCTGGAAAGAAACTCGATATCTTATCACCTGGTGTTGGAACTCAAGGTGGAGATGCCAGTGAAGTGATTTCTTCTGGAACAAAATATCTAATTGTTGGAAGAACAATTCTAAATGCCAAAAAACCAATTGATGTGGCAAAAAATTTACAACTAGACAGTCTTGGTAAGTAACGCTTGAGCTTTTGTTAGAACTGTTTTTGCATTATCAAATGTAGTCTTCTCCATTGCAGTATTGTAGTCCATCCAAGTGTAATCAAGATGTTCGTGTGAAATGTTTACTTCTTTAGTTGTAGTTTCAGCCAAAAAGAAAACAACTTTTTTATGAACTAGTTCTTTTTGATATTGAAAATTATATTCTATCCATTCTTCAAAATCCTCTAAAAAAGTTACATCAGTTATTCCAGTTTCCTCTTTTGTTTCTCTAATTGCAGTTTCATGTGTGGATTCTCCTTTTTCCATCTTCCCTTTGACAAAATCCCAATGTCCTGATGGATAATGCAAAAGTAAAAACAAGTTTTTAGAATTTTCTTTTCTAAACAATACTATACCTGCTGATGTTTCTTCTATCATTTTCCTAATCTTCTTTTTCTTTCCTGAAATGTTCTAATGGCTCTCATCAAATCTATCTTCCTAATCTTCTTTTTCTTTCCTGAAATGTTCTAATGGCTCTCATCAAATCTATCTTCCTAAACTCTGGCCAAAATATATCCATAAAAACTAATTCACTATACGCACTTTGCCACATTAAAAATCCACTTAATCTCTTCTCTCCAGACGTACGTAAAATCATATCTGGTGATGATTGTGGCAAATGAGATGTGTAAAGATTTGACTCTATCTCCTTTTTGGTGATTTCATCTACGTTTAGTTGTCCATCTTTAATTTTTTCACCTATCTTCTTTACGGCATCAACTAGTTCATACTGTCCTCCATATGCTAGTGCAATATTTAGAAAATGATTGTCATAGTCTTTTGTTGCATCATCTAATCGCTTTAGAACCTCTTTGATAGATTCAGGTAATGATTCAATTCTTCCTATTCCCTTTACTCTCATCTTACATCTGTGAATTCGTGGGTCGTTATACAATTTCTCTAATCTCATACGAATCAGTTCATACAGATGTTCTAACTCTTCGTCATTTCTATTGAGATTCTCAGCTGACAAAGCATACAATGTTACTATCTTGATGTTAAACTCTTCACACCAATCAAGAAGATTTTCTACTGCATCCGCTCCTTTCCAGTGCCCTGCTTTTGGAATTGTTAGATGTCTTTTAGCCCATCTTCTATTTCCATCTAAAATTAATGCTACATGATTTGGAATATCTCCATTTTGAATTTCACTTTCTAGTCTCTTTCCGTAAATTTTGTAAAGACCTGACAGCTGAAAAATCACATCTTTAATCTTGCTAATACCAGTTCACCTTTTGATGATTACTACACGATTAAAGATATCAGTGTTTTTGAAAAATTAGGCTATAAATGACCGTATCTATAGGTTAATCTGAGACCATTTCTTGGTCTTTGTGTTTTCTGTATTTTTTGAACAGAATAGTGGCTGAGACTAAAGTAGCTGCCAATCCTCCAAGTAGTGGTGGGATGAGTGTAAATGAACTCACATCTGAAATCATGATGTTAGTAAATTGGTATATTGTTGGATACAAAGCAACCAAGACGATTATTCTCAAAATATCGCTGATTTGTCTTGGAACCCCGCCAATCCAATTACTAAGTAGCGTTCCTGCAAATATTGCACCAAGTCCTGTCCACAATATTGGTAATACACCTGCAACAAACTGACCAATAATTACTTGATCAGTAATCTTTCCAACAAATCCAGTGTCTGCTTCAATTAGTTTCGGATCAATTGATGCAATTCCAGCTGGCGCTGATGAAAGAATTAACAATACTCCTGCAACCATTGTAAACATTCTGATAAAACCCATCGGTGTAGGCTTTGACCAACTTGACCAAACCTTATCAATATCAAATGCTCTAATCAAAAATGCTCCGCCTAAAATACTAACAAGAACTGCAAATATCTCTGCAGTATAATCGAAGACGGTAGCAATTCCTCCAATTAGTAAAAGTATTCCCGGAACTCCCAAGAAAAATTTAGAATATCTTGAATCATATGCAATCATCTTTAGATATTTACCGAAAACAGCATAGGAATACTCTACACTTCTGCTTACTTTCATTACAACACGTTGAACTGAAACTACTGGCAAAACATTTTGAATAACTGGAATAACACTTTCATCATCTTCACCATCTGAAACTATAACTGCACCATTTGCAGAAAATTTTTCTAAAACTTTTCTTGTTTCACTAAGAATTTTCTCATCTGCTTGCACTCCTCTGTCTTTGACTCCTGCAATGGTAACTACTTCGACTTGATACCCTTTACTAATCAAGTCCTCATATGTCTTAATTGCAGAAAAGATAGAGTTTGAATCTGCATCTTCAGGATCTTCTAATGCTAATCTCTGTGCTGCCTCAATACATGCATCTCTACCAACTACTGGTGTAACGATACCTGCTTTCTCACCGACATCATTGTCTCTATCAACACAAATTACAAGTAATTTATTTGCAGTAGATGCATTAACGTCCTTTTGAACCTTATCTGAGCGCTGAGACACTCATCTTGTACCGTAGAATTGCTTTTTAACGATTTCCAACAATTATGATTATTAAAATTCGGTTTTGAGGCTAGCCTGGTCTAGAGTCATCAGAAATTTTGATTAGTTCTGCTGACTCTGCTTTTAGTGATTCAATTTTTTGTATTGTTTCATCTATTTCTTCTTGAGAACTTTCATTTTTAATCAGGTTTGCCAAAACTTTGGTTTCACCAAGGTATGAATTGAACTTCTTCATAGCATCCATGTAACTAATGTAGCTGTCTTGCCATTCTTCAGGAGGTTTTGATGTGACAAACTCACTGATTTGAGCAGTTGCTTGAGTTGATGTAACATCAGCTGATTCGATGTATTCTTCAGGTGTGATTTCATCATTGACTAGTTTTTGATATTCAATCTCAGTAGACTCTTGTAGAATTTCATGAATTCCTTTTGCTCCGTCTAGATAATTTTCATAATCTGTAACAATGAATGTAGTATCGTTTTGTTGGGGTATTATCCATACAAAAAAACTGGCTCCAGTAATTGCAGCTAAAATGATAGCAGTTATTGCAATTCCTTTTTTTGATGCCATTTTTCTTCTCTATTTACTGGTAGTTTATAATTGGTAATCTTTGAAGAAATTTTCAATTTTTAAATAAATGTTAGAAAAATTTATTTTTGGCATAATCTTGACCATTATTTTCTAAAATATGTCCACATTCGTTAAAATTTTTAAAGATTGGTTTTTTTGAGGCACAAAAAATTTACCTACATCTAGCCTGTAGTGAAATATTTTTCACAGCCTCTTCCTAAATACCAGCGTGCTTGACAATTTTTAGAATGGTTACAGCATATTGCGTAAAATGCCGCGAAAAAAGGGACATCAAAGATCCCAAAGAAACTAAACTAAAGAATGGACGTCCTGCCGTAAAAGGTACATGTCCTGAATGTGGAACTAAGGTTTTCCGAATAGGAAAAATGGAATAATTTAGAAACAATCCACACGACTCTTCTTTTTCAAAACCCATATAGGGTCTAGTCTACACCATTTTTTAGTGACCAAAGCAGAATACGAAAGTTTACTCAAAAGGATACAGGATAAGCTAGGCGACACTGAAAAAGAAACTACTGCCAGATTTGAGCTTCCTGTAGTGGATGTAATGTGGGAAGGCCAGAAAACTTTCTTGCGTAATTTCTCAGAATTCCCAAAGATTCTCAGACGAGATCCTGATAAGGTATTACAATATTTGTCAAAGGAATTTGCAGTTCCTGCTGAGAGACTAGGTGATAAGGCCATGTTTATTGGAAGACGTGCTCCTGATGACTTTACCAGACTGTTTCAAATTTACGTTAAAGATTATCTTGAATGCCCAACTTGTAAAAGTCCTGATACAAAAATACTAAAAGAAAATCGTATTTCATTTTTAGTTTGTGAAGCATGTGGTGCAAAGTCTACTCTAAAAGGTAAATATGCATAATGCCATTTGCAGTAAGACAAACTGATTATCAAAAAAATCCAATGTTAAACATTTGTGATTCTGAATTATTGGGAAAAACTATTGTTGAAGGAGAATTAAACATACACATTAGTGAAAGCTATTACGGCGAAAGATTTGTAGAAAAAGACGAAGCTGAAAATCTGCTAAAAACTTCTGCCATAATCAATATGGTCGGAGAAGAAACAATCTCTCTTTCAATTGAATTGGGAGTTGGTTCTGAAAATGGTGTTAAAAAAATTTCTGGAGTTCCTTTTCTTATTGTTTTTAAAATGTAAAATGTCATTTCAAAAAAAGAAATTCATTTTATCTAGTAGAGGTATTGCTAACTAATGACTGATATTCTAAGCAAAAAACTAGAATCAAAATTAGACAAGAAACTAATTTCAAAATCTAAAAAAAGAACTTTGGATGATGGTTTTAAGAAAGGAAAAGTAGTCAACGAAGTTTTAGATAAACCAACTGTCATGACTTTGTACAAAATGATCACAGATCATGTCATTGCTTATGTTAATGGTGCAGTAAGTGCTGGAAAAGAGTCTGTATTGTTTTGGGGCGTTGATGAAAATGACTCTAGTATTGCCTTGAAAATTTATCTTGTTAGTACTTCGAATTTTAAAAAACGAGAGCCATACATTCTAGGCGACCCTCGATTCTCAAGTGTAAAAAAGGGAACAAAAAATCTAGTTTATCTCTGGGCAAAAAAGGAATACAAAAATCTCACTCAATGCTCTGAGGCTGGAATTCCAGTTCCAAAACCACTCTATGTGACAAATAATGTACTTGCAATGGAGTTTGTGGGTGAAAATGGTGCTCCTGCAAAACAACTACTAGATTCCCAAGTAGATGAGGATGACTATAATCAGGCAATCGGAATCATTTCAGATATGTATCACAAAGCAAAATTGGTCCATGGAGATTTTTCAGAATATAATATCTTCAAGACCCAAAAAGGATTGGTGGTTTTTGATCTGGGGTCTGCAGTTGATTTGAGACACCCTAATACTCAAGAATTTCTTAAGAGAGACATTAATAACATTACAAGGTTCTTCAAAAAAAGAGGGATTTCTGTAAAAGATCCAGATGAATTATTTGAGGATATTGTGAAATGAGCTTTGAAAAATTACTTCGAATACCAAATGACAGGATAGCAGTACTGATTGGCAAATCAGGTAATATCAAATCTAAGATTGAAAAAGCATGTCATGTCACTTTGGATATTGATGGTGAAACAGGTGAGGTTCTCATAAAATCAGATGGTGATGTTGAAAAGATTCAACCATTCAAAGCAATGGAAATTGTTACAGCAATTGGTAGAGGGTTTTCTCCTGAAAACGCTATGACCTTGTTAAAAGGAGAAAACACATTGCACGTTATAGATCTTAGAGAATTTGCTGGAAAATCTAACGCAAATGTTGAAAGGATAAAAGGGAGAATTATTGGAGAAGGTGGTAGAGCAAGAAGGAATATGGAAAATCTTAGTAGTACTCATATCTCAGTTTATGGAAAAACAGTTTCAATTATTGGTGATGCAAGTAAATTACGATTAGCAGCTGATGCAATATCTTCTATTTCTAGTGGAAGTATGCATGGTGCAGTCTATGATAAATTAGAAGCTGCAAACAGAAAAGAAAAACAAGAAAAAATGAAGTTGTGGGAAGATCAAAATGTCTTCGATTAAAGAAAAATTTAATCAAATTTCTCCTAGTGAGTTTTTCTATAGTAATCGTGACTTGGCTGGATTTAGTAATCCTACCCGTTCGCTATACACTGCTGTCAGGGAATTTGTTGAAAACTCCCTTGATGCATGTGATCAGAAAGGTATCCTGCCTGATGTATACCTAACAATCAAGGCTGTAGAGCCTGACAAACCAGACCCAAAACCATACATTTTGACTGTAAAAGACAACGGCCCTGGAGTCGATGCCAAACACATCCCACTAGCATTTGGAACTGTTCTTTATGGTTCAAAATTTGGTCTAAAGCAAGCAAGAGGTGTGTTTGGACTTGGTGCAACAATGGCAATCTTATATGGTCAGATTACAACAAACAAGCCTGTACTTGTAAAAAGTTGTGCTGATGGACAAACTCAAAATCAGTTTGAAATATTATTAGATATTCAAAAAAACAAACCTGTAATTGTAAAACACAATACAAAAGAAGCATCCAAGAAAGGACTTTCTGTTAGTATTTGTTTAGAAGGAGATTACTCCAAAGCCGGAAACAAAATTCGTGATTATGTCTATGAAACATCATTAATCACTCCGTATGCCACAATTACTTTTGATGATCCTAAAGGACAAAAATTTCATCACCCTAGATTTGTTAAAGACATGCCCTCTCCTCCAACAATAGTTAGACCACATCCTCATGGTGTTGATGTTGAGAGAATCAGAAGAATGATTGTTGAATCTCAATTTGAAATTCCAGCAATTGATGATACAATGATTGAAAAGGTGAGAAAAGATTTGGGATTATCAAAACAAAATCTTAGCTTTACTGCAATAATGACAAAAGCAAAAAAGAAATGGAAAAATCTTTCTCGTCAAGTTCGTGTTGTCATAGCTTTGTTATCATTTTTGAAAATGGATTTTGAAAAACTAAGTAAGATTAGAATTGAAGATCTTGATGTTCCAAACAAAAAATTACACTATTGGGACTTTGGAGATTCACAATCAAAGACAGTTGATATGGATCCTGAAAGTCAATACTACAAACAACTCACAAATACTGTTCAAGGTGAACCGCTAACAACTTTTCTTACCAAAAGATTCCAGCGTATAGGTCCTACAACTGCAGTCAAATTTGCAGAGTTTGCAGGATTCAAGCCTGAAAAACGTATGGGTACTCTAACAAACCAAGAACTAGTAAACTTGAGTGATTCTCTTCAGAAATTCGAAGATTTCATGACTCCTGATTCAAGCTGCTTGGCCCCATTAGGTGAATCCCCTCTTGAAAAAGGAATTCAGAAATTTTTTAATCCTGATTTTAAAGCTGTCGTTCAACGCCTAGCATCCGCATATTCGGGATTTCCGTTTATCGTTGAGATGGGAATCGCATATGGTGGAGATATCAAGTCAGGTGGTCCACATGTGTACAGATATGCAAACAGAATTCCATTACTCTATGATGAAGGCAGTGATGTAGTTCTCAAAGTTGTCAATGACACTGACTGGGGACGGTACAAAGTAAAAGGCGATCCTCCATTTATCATAGTATCTCATATTTGTTCAACTAGAATTCCTTACAAGACTGCAGGAAAAGAAAATGTTGCAGACAGACAAGAAATTGAACGTGAATTAAGATTAGCATTACAGTTCTTATCAAGAAAATTAGCTGCATTCATGTCAAAGAGAGGACAAGCAGAGATGGCAAAAAAGAGAGCAAATCTTTATGCAAAATACATCCCAATGATCGCAGAATTTTGTACAGAACTAGCTGGAAAGAAAAAAGAACCTAATTACAAGAAAATTTTAGAGGAACTAGAACCTGTTGAAGTTAAAACTGAGACAAAACAAGTAGAGGAGGAAAAACCAATTGAAAGCAAGTGAGAAAAAAGCAAAAGAGATCAGTAAAAAAGCTAAAGAAAAACAAAAGACTATTTTAGAATCTCTAAAAAATCATGGTGCAAAAATCTATGAAGATTTAGAAAATGGGCAATTCCCAAAATTCTCAATCCCGAGTAGATCTGTAAGCAATATTGTTTATGATAAAAAACTAAGACAATATATTTTGGGAAATTCATCTGCACTAAGAAGTGCAAAGAATTCTGCACAACTTCGCTCCTTTACCCAACTAATGTGGCTTGCATTTTTTGCAAATCGTCTGACACAAGAGAAAAAATCCTCCACTTTAAGAGATGTGTACTATTCCTCACAGGCGTTCGCTATTGAATTTGATGACCAATCTGAATCTGATAATATTATTGTGGATTTAGAGGCAGTAACTTCAAGACCTAGAGAAGACTTTCACATCTTCCCTGAGGAGAGAAGCTCTATCTTTGGTGATTTGAATATTGAATATACAATTCCTGGATATGAGGGCAAAACAATGAATCTATCAAACCATCCTGATGGTTATTCCATTGGACCTAGTCTGACTACTGCAGAACTAATTGATACTAGTGCAGAAATTGTAATTGCAATTGAGAAAGGTGGACTGTTCACAAGATTTGTAGAAGAACAAGTCGATAAAAAATTCAAATCAATTATTATTAACACTGGCGGACAAGCTCCACGTTCTACTAGAACTCTACTAAAGCGTCTTCATGATGAAATGGGACTACCAGTAATTATTTTGACTGATGGTGATGTGTATGGAGAACATATTGCTATGGTAATCAAATCCGGTTCTGCAAATGCTGCACACCTCAGAGAATTAACAGTACCTGATGCAAAGTGGGTAGGAGTTTGGGCTACTGATATTGAAAAATACAAACTGCCAACAATCCCAATGACTGAATCAGATATTAAGAGATGCTATGATTTGCAAAAAGATCCAAGATATGAGTCAGGAATATGGAAAAAAGAACTCGAAGTATTCTTGAGATTAAAAAGAAAAGCTGAACTGGAGGCATTTGCAAAGTATGGTCTTACCAACATTACTGACAAGTATCTGCCACAAAAATTAGAATTAGCAAAAAGTCTCTAGTTATTTTATTCTAAGTGTTAGAACACCGTTACGATATTTGAAATCAAATATCTGCATATCATTTGCTCCTTCTATTGGAACTTCTTTTGAAAATCCTGCTGTACCTCTAATGTATAATATTCCATCTACTAATCTTACTGCAATTTTATCTTCAGGGCCTGGAACTTCTGCAACAAAGACAAATTCTCCTTCACCTTTGATAAGATCATACACCCAGTTCTTTTGTTCTTGTTCTCTTGATTGCGTGTATAGTGGCTTTTGGTCTTTTGTCATCTTTTTCAAAACCCTTACCCAGTAAAACATTGTAATTGCTGCTGCTCCAATTAGAAAGAAGCTAACAAATCCTGAATCTGCTCTTTGGGTCATGATATAGATTATTCCTAAGAACAAAATTACAACTATTGGAATTACAAAATTTAATGACTGTTCATTTGAATATGCGCCCTTGTAACTTGACAAACAG
>JAEFCZ010000058.1 GCA_016125975.1 Candidatus Nitrosopumilus sp. | reverse complement strand
GACCGGAATCGAACCGGCGACCTACGGGTCACTACAGCTCCAAACTTACATCATCCGTGAGTCAGTTTAGCTTAGTTAACCTCTGGAGCCCTTAGCGGTGATCTGTTCGTAGACACTGTCGCCCTACCAGGCTAGGCTACGACCCCACAAACAGAGAAGAAATAGACTTGAATTTTAACTTATTTTTAATCAAGATTTATTTGAGAATGATGAGAAACTGTATTTGTTCATAAATTATGGTGAGAAAATTTTACTTGGCATTAGGAGCAATTCCTGTAATTGTTGCATTACTAATTTCAGTTCCACTATTAACAAAAAATGAAATTCCAATTTCAGCTGCAAACTCTTTTGATAAAATTGACATTGAATACACAAAACATCAACTAAAGAAAATTGATTATGGAGTAACTGAACGTGTTGGTGCACAAAAGACAGAAATCCTAACAATCAAAAATGACGGTGAGCTAAAATATTCTGTAACTGAACAAGGGTATCTTCAGCCAGACATTAAATCAAAACTAGATGAAAAAAAATTAAACAAAATCAAGGCAATGATAAAAGAAACAGGGTTCATGGCAATTCCTTCTGAATCTTTTCCGATTTTAGAGAATGCAACTGAGTTTCAAAAATCTAATGTAAAAATTACTTTGAATGGTCGTGACCAGCAAATACATTGGCCAGAGCAAAATGCAACTGATGGTTTTATTCCTCCAATCATTACCATGGTCGAAGCTGAACTAGACCAGATTATTTCAGAGATTAGTGAATAGGTACAAATAGCCTCTTGGGGAAAAATTAGAACATGCTTCCACTATCTGGAGAACGCAAAGACGCTAAAGGAATAATTTCTGAAAAATCAGAATCTGCTGATGTAATTCGCGGTTCCTCTACTTTGAAACGCGGCTTTGCCCATATGCTAAAGAACGGTGTCGTAATGGATGTCACAAATGTAGAGCAAGCACAGATAGCTGAAGAAGCAGGCGCAGTATCTGTTATGGTACTAGACAAACTTCCATCTGATGTTAGAAAGGCAGGCGGTGTTGCAAGAACTGCAAGTATTAGAATTATTGAAGAAATTATGGATTCAGTTACAATTCCTGTAATGGCAAAATGTAGAATTGGTCATGTTAACGAAGCACTAGTCTTGCAAGAGACAGACGTTGACATGATTGATGAATCCGAAGTGTTGACTCCAGCTGATGAGCTTCGTCACATTTGGAAATGGGACATGACCACACCTGTTGTTAATGGTGCACGTTCCTTGGCAGAAGCTTTGAGAAGAATTGAAGAAGGAGCTGCAATGATCAGAACAAAAGGCGAACCAGGGACTGGCAATGTTGCAGAAGCTATCACTCATATCAAAAAAGTAAATGATGAACTAAGAACAATCAAATCAATGTATGATTCAGGGGACAACCAAGATTTAGTTAGAATGGCAAGAGAGTTCAAAGTATCTTATGATATTGTAGAGCAAACTGCAAAACTTGGAAGATTACCTGTTGTGAACTTTGCAGCAGGTGGAATTGCAACTCCAGCTGATGCAGCATATCTAATGTCGTTAGGTTGTGATGGAATCTTTGTTGGTTCTGGAATTTTCAATGCAAATGATGCAGCAGAGCGTGCAAGAGCAATTGTATTGGCTACTACCTTCTGGGATGAAACTGACAAGGTAAAAGAGGCACAAAAGATGATTGATGAAAGACAATCAATGTTAGGATTAGACGTTAAAACACTAGAGTTACGTATGCAAGACAGAGGCGGCTCAGCATGAGTGCCAAAATTGGTGTTTTATCTGTCCAAGGTGATGTTGCAGAAAATGTATCTTCTTTGGTAGCATCTATTGCTGATTTGAATCAAGATGCAACTGTTCATGTTGTAAAAACCCCTGAGGAGATATCTCAAATGGATGGACTAGTCATTCCTGGTGGTGAAAGTACTACAATTGGACAAATGTCTCTAGTAAATGGCTCCCAAAAAGTAATCAAGCAAAAGGTAGAATCAGGAATGCCTGTTTTAGGAATTTGTGCTGGAATGGTGTTACTGGCAAGCAATGCAAGTGATAAGGTTGTAGGCAAAACAGAGCAACCACTGTTTGATTTTCTAGATATTGAGCTTGAAAGAAACTCTTTTGGTAGACAGCGCGAATCATTTGAAGCTAACATCTCAATGGATCCGATTGGAATTTCAAATTACAATGGTGTCTTTATTCGTGCACCTGCAATTTCTTCAGCTGGTGATGTCGAAGTATTGGCAAAGTATAATGAAAAAATTGTTGCAATCAAAAAAGGAAACATTATCGGAACATCGTTCCATCCGGAACTAACTGATGACTTGGCAGTTCACAAGTATTTTGTAAATCTGGTTAAAGAATCAAAAAACTAATTCTTCAAATTATTTCATAACTATGCACAACTATGCAGTTTTTTTGTCAACTCTATAAGATATAAACAAGTTTGTAGTTTGTATTGTAAGTAGTGAACTTTCTTGTTTACTACGGTACCGGACCGAAAAAATAGTTCTTAAATAGGAGACGATAAACGTCATCAAAATAGTTTTTTAAACATTGACTTATTTAAAACAAATTCAAATTCCATTGAAAAAAAAGAATTCATTGAATTCATTCTTTCAAATTTTAATTTGATTCATACGTTAGAAGTAGTACGTATACGTAACTCGTTTTTAGATTTTATAAAAAATGATTCTCAACTAGATAAAAAAATCTCAAAAATTTTAAACCATCTTAATAAAATGGGTATACTTTCGATGCCTAGGGAAAACAGGATTTATCTAAATTTTTCTAAAAAAGATCTTTCAAATACAATTTTAGAAATACTGGAAAATGAAAAGGCAGGAATGTATTTTGATAGTTTTCAGCGAACATTAAGGAGAAAATTCCTATTTCTCATATTATTTCCAATGATAGGAATATGGGAAAATATGCTAACTGAATTTGAAAAATCAAACAAAATTGTGCGTATTCAAGCATTTTGGAAATACAGACCTGCACGAGATCAGTTATTTTCAAAGAAAAATCTTGATAATTTGTTAGAATTAATCCAAGAAGAAGAAAAAAATCGAGCAAAACATGGACCTACAAAATTTTTTGGGAGAAAAATCTTACCTGCTAGTTTCATTATGGAATTAGAGGAACTTGAAAAAGGCGATTTTGATGATGCAGATGACCAGGTTACTAGATTGGCAGGATTAGTTTTAGCAGAATCTGCAAAATTAATGGCCCCCCATGAGGACATAAAATTTTTTGATTTTGCAATAAATTTAGAGAATTATCATTTCAGGGAAGAACAATTAGAAACGATGAAACAATTAAACTTTGAAATTAAATCAAATATTCAACACTGTAAAGTTATGATCCATGAAACTCTAACAATGAATTTTTTAAATAAATTAAAAAAAACATTACCTGAAAATCATCAAGGAGTGATTTTTTCTTTCAAAAAACCTTCTGATGAAGTATTACAAAACCTGGAAAATGATAAATCCATTCAATTAATCAACGAGGATGGAATAAAATTATGGGTATCAATCTCAGATACTATCCCAGCAAGAGTCAACTCACTAACAAAAGTTCAATTTGATCCAATTAATAATTTACGTGGAAAAATTGCAAGAGTAGATTCAATAAATTATGAAAGCGGTATGGCATCTGTAACCATTTTGCCAGATTTTACTGAAACTAACATCTACATAAGATCTCTTCAAGAAATTCAATTAAAAACTTCAGTTGAAAAATATTTGTTATATGCAAAAAATTATTTTTCATTTCTAGAATTGTTAACAAATATTACCCAAAAAGAAAATTTTCTAAAAGGAATTTTTGATATGAATATAATTGATTACAAACGAAAAACTGGAAATAAATGGAACTTTACTACCAAAAATAATAAAACTTCAATTAATTTGTATGGAGAAACTAAAAAGGATATTTTTAGTTGTGATTGTTTTAATTGGCAAGAAAATTCTTCAGAATTATGTATACACTTGATTTCGTGCCTAGATTTGATAGTAAGAGAAGGAGATTTTTTGAATGAAACATGGGGATATAACGAAATCAATTGGGCAATTCAAAAAATGCTTACTCAAACAATAATGGAAAATTATGAAGTTATTTCACTGGATCTCCCAAAAGATAAACACCATATAATTTTAAAATATTTATCATATAAGCAAAAATTACAAGAACTGTCAAATTAATTTTTTAATTTTTTCAATATCTTGAATTGATAATAATTCTAAATAAGAATCAGATTGTTTGAATTTATTTAACGAGTCAGAATAATCTTTTATTTCAAATTCTATTTTTGATTTTAATTCTTGAAGGGATTTTTCAACTTTTTCCAAATTATCAGAAATTTCATATTTGTTATCTATTTTTTCTCTAGAAAAATTTGAGTGTAATTGATTTGATTTCTTTTGCCTAGAAGATTTTTGTTTTATTGTTTTCTTTTTTTGTACTAAATTTTTTTGGTTTTGATGTTTCAGACTTCTAATTTTTTCAATTTGTTCATTTGTAGTGAGTTTACGACATTCACTACAAATTTGAGTATCTCTCATTTTACTAGGTGGGGTTCTAAATGTTTTTGAGCAGATTTTACAGCGTATTTTTATCACCTATTTTCATATTGTGCGTGAAGTTGAGATAATATGTAATCAAAGACTTGGTAAAGTTGGCCATCAAATTTTGTTTTTCTTGATGCTTTTACTACAAAATTCATTATTTCCCATTTTCCATGATTAATTTCTAAAGGTCCCCAATAATCGGTGCGTGGTTCATCTTCAGATTTTTTATCATAATTAGAAAATAATAAAATTCCAATTTTTGCTCCCCACTGATTTAGATTCATTAAATACCAAGCTATTTTTTGAACAGCTTCCATTCTGTTATGATTTTTCCAGTTTTTAGCATCTAGCACAATTGGTACATATTTTCGAAATATTTTACAGGAGCATTGAGCCTGGGTTGATTCATCTTTATGGGCGCACTCTAAGATCTTTTTTCTTTTCTTCAAATGTTCAGATTCACTATGTCCACATAAGCAGTTTTCACCAAATTCAAAGGTAAAATCAGGTTTTAGCATATTTTCATCATGTTCAAATCCACTTTGTCCTATTGGAACTTTCCAATATCGACGCTCATACATTAAATTAAATTCTTTATCTGTGATGATTTTAAATCCTCTTAACTTATTTTCTTTTGATGATTCTATTATTGGAATGATTTTTGCGTGATATATTTTTTTCATATAAATAACAAATTCAAACAAAATCCAAAGTTCAAACATGGTATCAACATCTTTCAAATTAATTAATGAAAAATTTGCAAGATTTTGATATCTGTTTACATTGAAGTCAAGATATTTCCTTGTCCAATTCACTAAATTATAATATTCATTTTGAGTAGTTTTTTGCACTCTAAGATTTTTTTCTACTGCATGTAAAATTTTATTTAAATCCGGAGTTGAATTT
>JAEFCZ010000064.1 GCA_016125975.1 Candidatus Nitrosopumilus sp. | reverse complement strand
TTCTTGTTCTTTGCAATAAAAACAAAATTCTTCACTTGTGTTGGAGGATCATTTTTACCTAAAAGAATTGGATCATCTAGTAATCCCCAAATAAAATTACTCAATTCCCTCTCTTGTTGCAAATATTATTTATCATTTTATGTCTGAATAAGCCACCTAAATGGTTCTATAATAAGAGCAGTATCAAGATTGATTATTTTTTTGACTTTAGTAATTCTTCTTTTATCTTTTCATAATCAGACTCTGTAATTACTCCTAGTAACATTAGATCGTAATACTCTTTGAGTTTTTTGGCAATATCCTCATTGCCGAATTTTTGAGATTTGATATCGTTGATGACATCTGTGATTTTCTCAACTGTAAACTTGCTTGATTCTTTGATCTTAGATGATGGAATTTTCTCATTTATTTTTGAGGCTGCCTTTTTACTTTGATCAAATATTTTATCTCCTGCATTTTTCAAATCGTCTTTTACATTTCTTTTTTGAGAATTTGCTTTTTTCCACTCTCTTTTTGATTTGTATCCAAAATTATCAAAGTTGTATTGCGATGTCCATTTGTGCATGAAATAAATGATGATAAAAAATGCACCAATAAAGACAATCCACTCATAGAGACTCAAAAAAAGATACGATAGACCAAAAACTAGATCCGTAGAATAATAATCAGGCAAATGCTCTTTAACTGTGTTATCTAGAAACATCTCTAAACTAGGATTGGGCAAAACATGCCAAAAATTAGAGTTTTCATCATATCCATCTGGATACATTGTAGGATCTGCAAAAAAAACAATAAAAACAAACAGACTAAAAAGCAAAATCCATTTTCTTGTCTTTTGCATTTTCCCAGTCCACAATAATGCAAAAATACTCATTGAAAAAAAACAAGCCCAAAAGCGAGATACTGGTTTTTCAGTTTTAGATTTTTCCAAGTTCTGCGTATCAGAATTGCTTGTATCACTCAACGTTATGATCCTTGAATTTGATGAATTAAACCTTACTACTTTTTCAGCAGTATGATTTCATCAAATCCATTTGTCTAATATGAAAAATAAGCAAGAGGAAAATCTTTCCTATTTATTCCAAACTGTATCTGTTAATTGTCTCAATAAAATTCATTAAAATGTCTTTTTCAAATTGACTTATGCGTTGAAAAAAAGTGGAATATCTAGTTGTAGCCAAAGAAAATTCTAACTTTAAATTCTCACGTGGGTCAGTAATAGACGGAGTAATTTTAATTTGCAAGTCATGATCTTGTTCTAAACGGTTAGATAGTGTAAGTGTTGCAAATGTTGTTTCTGATTCAAAGAAATCATCATTTATCTGTTTCAAGCCATTACTGTAAAATTTATTTATAAATTCTTCAACTGCTAAATGTTCAAATTCAGTTCCTAAAATAATTTTTATTTTTTTCACATTTTCTGAATTGATTTGTCTTGTCAAAAGAATCAGTCCTAGGAGTATTGAGAAAAGAATCTAAATTGAAATCCCTCAGTTCTCTTTTAATCTTGTCCCAATCCTTCTCAAAATCTTCAAGTTTTTTTTGATTCTTCTGAGATACCCTGTTTCATTATTTGGAAATAATTGATGAATTTTGTAATTCGTTTAGTTTTTGCATCCACAAATCTTTCTAACGCATCTGTTAAAGTTACAAAGGACTCTTCAAACATTAGTCGTTTGTGCTCTTGAGGCATTCCCTTCTTTTGTAATAGTTGACCATACTACATCATTTGTAATGGCCATGATATTTTGTGATCCTTTTAGAATATCCATTAATGCCTTGGTTTCTTCTGCTTGACCCATATTACCATCCCTCATTCTCGCTAGTCTGATAGCAGTGATTATTGAAGGCTCTGTTTCCTCCGGATCTGTCATAATCAAATAGTGGGTTAGAAATGATAAAAGGCTTAATCATGTCCCGACCGAAAACACGAAGAAAATGTCCCATGAAGACAACAGTGCCTGAAGTTGTAATCTAAAACAATTATTCTAGAACAACTAGCCCCCTCAGAGGATGTTAATGTAAAGATCAAATGGCCCGAAATTTATCCTGACGATATCTATGTCTTTGAAATATCATTTCATGATCCACAAACAGATGAATTAATACAAAAAGATACTATGATAGATTATGATGTTCTAGTGCCCCAAAATGACCATACTATAGAATATTATTTTCATGAAGAAACACTTGCAGGTATGGGAGAATATGAGGTACTATTTCCTGAAGGCAGTGAAGGGCCAGCAGAAGTAAGTGCAACTATAAACTCTATTAGAACAGATGAGCAAATTCAAAAACTTCATGAAACAGTGACATTCTCAGTAAATGTGGTTCCAGAGTTTGGTGTGCTAGTAATGATGATTCTAGTTGTATCATTTATTCCCATTTTACTAATATCAAAAAGTAAAATAAAGATATGACAAAATTATTAAATGGAGATTACGGCATGAATCTACAAATGACATCAACTTCATCTTTTATCAATGGGATAATTGTAGGTGCAGGAATTGTTTTGGGATTAATGTCATTTGGATTTTTACTATTTATTGCACCACTTGAAAATATTCAAGGAGTTTCTTCAACTGAAATTAGAGTAGCTATCTTTCTTGGTGGTCTAGTTGCTGCTGTAGCCCTTGCATACGAGTTTTACTCTAAAAAACAGGTTGAACCTAAAAAAGAAGAGATCAAAGAAAAAATCAAAGAAGAGCTCAAAGATGAACTTAAAGAAGAGCTCAAAAGTGATTCAAAAAAAGATGAATCCTAGATGAACAGAAATTTACTAATAATTCCTCTTTTAGCAGCTGTCCTAGTCCTGGTATTTCCATTTGTAATGTTTTATGGGGATCACATTATGGTGACAACTACCACATCGATGCTCCCTGTTCTAAAACCAAATGACATGATTGTTGTAGAAAAATCAAGTGCTACACAAATCAATGAAGGAGATATTATTGCATTTGATTCTCATATGGAGATGGGAATAGTTGCCCACAGAGCAATTGCAATTTATGACAATCATGGAGAACTTGCAATTGATACAAAGGGTGATAACAACGAACATGAAGATAGATGGTTTGTAACTGATGATTCATTAATTGGCAAAGTAAAAAATATTGTTCCTGGATTTGGAATATTATTAGTTGGTCCAGTTAGGTATTCACTAGTTGCAGTAATTATAATCTCTTCACTAGCAATATTGAAAGATCATCTAACTGAAAAGAAAAATAAACTCTAAAATTTTATAATTCCACTCAAGTTATTTTGTATTCATCAATAACTTTTCCTGCAAATCCCAAATGACAACTATTGTCTTCTATTATATGATATGATATTACTCTGTCGAATTCTGTAGAGTCACTTTTTTCTACAATTACCTTGACTTGGTTTTGCTCAATCATTACATTGCTAATAATTAATTCTGCATTATCAAAACAAAATTGTTTTGCATCATTGATTTTAATTGATTCTGTATGCCACTTTGATTCAGAATGAATATTTGTTGCATACCCTTGTAATGTTCCGTCTTCTTCCTCAAACCATGCAAACCCATAACCTGAGATATTGGTATCTAATGTTTTAGGAATTTCTTTTGAAACTATCACTGATAAAAATAATGGAGCACTTTGATCTTGAATAATCTTATAGTCTGCAATCTCTAAAAAACTGTCTTTAATTATTTTCTCATCATTTACTTGAAAAACTGTAAAATAGATTCCGATAATTGCTATAGTAACTACAATTCCTGCTATGATGACTTTGTTCATGAACTGTCTTGATATGACTAGTATATTTTTGAATACACATACATAGAAAAATTCTTAAAATCTATCATAATTTAGATAAATAATTGATATCTTCTAAGAGGATCGCTCAAGTTTGTAATATTTACAACAATGATTACAAGAATTTTATATTATGGCTATGATAAATCAAAATTATACAAATAACAAGAAAAATGTGGATAAATCGTCCATTAGCCTTAAATACTAATTTTTAAGAAAAATGTCAATAACATGAATAACGAAATAGGACGTAAAATAACTAGTCTTACATTAATGACAATTATGATTGCCGGTGGACTGACATTTGCAGTACCTGGTGTAATGCCAGCTGCACATGCAGCCAACGCCAATCTATTTGTATCCGCAGAAAACTCACAGTTTGATAACTATATGTCAGGTCCTCAAGTAATTGAGGTAGTCATTATTGATTCAGACATTAACGACACCAATGAAGGTAAAGGTGAGCCAGACGTTACAGTCAACGGTAAGATCCTCAGAATGGTTCAAGCCACAGACGGTAACTGGTATGGATACTTTGCAGATAGAAACATGGCACTAATTGCAGATAGTACTTCAGTAGCAGATTCTCAAATCGGATTAGACTTTGGTGAATTCTGTACTGCAGCTTCTGGAATTGGTTCAGTCGGCGTAGACTTGAGTGACACCGTAGGTTTTGCTATACCATTTAATGGTAACGGTGAAGAAGGCAATGCTGCAGGCGGATTAATTGATGCTGCTTGTACTAATGCTGGAACCCCAACCATGACCGATTCTGCTGATGGCAAAGAGACCCATGATGGACTCAACGTTGTTAGAGAACCAAAAGCAGTCAACCAAGATGATGGCGCTTCTGGAATCGGACAAATTGGTATCGATGCTGATTACTGGCCATTTGTACAACTCTACACTCTAAACCCAACTGGTAATGTTGTCGTACAATACAACAAAGGTGGTGGTGTTCAAACAACAACACTTACTTTTGATACTGCCGACCAATTTGCCGAACTAGTCTTAGATAGAAGTATTTATCCACAAGGCGCACAAGTTCATGCCACAATCACTGATTTGTGGTTGAACATAGACCCAACTGACGAAGACTCTTGGACATTTGGTACATTTGGTACTGCAAGTACTAACTACCAAGTATTCGATGAGAATGGTGCAGCAGTCGGCGATGACGATCACAACACCGCTGCCGGCACTGGAAGTCTAACTGACACCCTTAGTGACTTGATGTGTGGAGACAGTTGTATACTAATTACTACTCCAGATGCACAAGATAAAGGTGACGTAATTACACTACAAGATAATGACGATTCTGAAATTGAAGCAGATGGAAGCGCACAAGATCCAGCAACTTGGAAAACCGCAGCTGGTAACTTGGATGGTTTCATTCCAGTAACATTTACTGAACAGGGTCCAAACAGCGGTGTCTTTGGAAGTTATGATGAGGGAGATGTCTCCAACATTGTAATTACTGATGATGCTGACAGAGGAACCTCTGCAACAATTGATTA
The DNA here is from genome assembly GCA_016125975.1 of Candidatus Nitrosopumilus sp. GTDB lineage: Archaea > Thermoproteota > Nitrososphaeria > Nitrososphaerales > Nitrosopumilaceae > Nitrosopumilus. The sequence goes on along the minus strand of JAEFCZ010000064.1, from coordinate 12,050 downwards.
TAATGAATCTGCCGTAACAATTCTAGTCGGATTTGACTTTGCAACAATTGATATTCAACCAACAGATGATGAATGGAGTTCTGGTGAAGAAATTCCTGTCGTTCTCGTAGATGGCGATGCTAACAAAAACAGCAGAGTCGACGAGGACTTGGTTCTCTTTAACCCAGATGTGGAATTAATTCCATCTCTTAGTACTGGAAATCCATTTACTATAACAGACACCGATAACTTCTACTTTATTGATGACTTTGATGTAGGTGCAGGCGGTTCTGGAGATACTCCAACCGACATTGCAACTGCTCAAGTTGTTAATAGTTTTGAAACTCTAGGTACAGAATTCGCAGACTACTCAGTAGACACCTTCAGTCAGAGAGCAATTCTCAACATTGAAGATGGTGCTGAAGAAGATATCGATCTAGATTCTACAGGTGATGCTACAGGTAACGCCGAACGTGGTTCAGTCTTTGTAATTAATTACATTGACAGAACACTAGGTGACTTGAAAGAAACTGTTAGATTACCATCTACCGTTGACGGCATTGATGCTGACAGCGACTTTGTTGGATTCAACTACTTGAACCTGGATGTAAGATCATTTAATGAGAATACTCTATCCGTTGCCGATGGTGGTGACGGATCAGTTATTGAAGAAATCGATGCTTTCCTCGTCGTAGACGGCGATGGTAATGCTATCACAGCAGATGAACTCACAGATGATATACTCACAGAATGTATTATTACGATTGCTGAAGATGTTGGTCTACAATCTCTTTCACTAATCGTTGATGACTTCTATGAGGGTATCTATGATGACGAAGGTGCATGTGGTGCATTAGATGACGATGATTCAATAGCTTTAATGCTCTTACTAGATGATCTTGATACTGGCTTTATCAACATGGGAACCGAAAGACAAGCAGTCGTTGCTGACTTCTTCTCATTCGGATTCAGTGATGATGGAGTTCAATCAGCAGAAAGAGTTGCAGATCAAATCATTAGAATTGAATCTGAGGAGACTGGCGACAACACAAGTATCTTTGAAGGTTCACTTGAGTATGTCATGGTTAACCAACTCAATATTTCAGTTGAAGGAACCTATGGTGGTCTAAGTACAATAGCAGACGACCCAGGTTTCATTGTAATTGAGGATTTGACAGATGAAGATTCACCTAGAGTCAATTATGACGATCTCGGTGCAGATGGTGTAGTTACACCAGTATCTGATCAAGAAGAGGCACCAAGCCACTCCGGTATAGTATCATTAGATAGCGATTCATACAAGATCGCTGACACTGTAACTATTACACTCGAAGACGCTGATCTTAACGTAGATTCTAGTCTTATTGATATCTTTACAGTCGTAACTGGTGTAGGTGATGAGGATCCCGACAACGATGTTGTCGGATTCGATGCCCCACTTGAACTAGAAACCCTATCATTTGGTTCTCTAGGTAGAATGTTAGATGTCACATTTGACGATCAAAAATGGCAACGTATTGCTGGCTGTGAAGCCGATGACAATGATGGACTTGGAGAAACTGGATTTACTCTAGTTGAAACAGGACCTGAAACCGGTGTCTTTGTTGGTGATTTCCAAATCCCATCTGATTGGTGTAGAGAAGGAGCAAGTGATCCTGAAACCTCTACCGGACTTGATATCGAAGTCAACTATGTTGACTTTAGAGACGCTTCTGGTGAAATCATCGAAGTAGGTGATTCAGCAGGAGTTAGAGCCAATACTGGTTCTATCAGTCTAGACAGAACTGTCTACCCAGTACCATTTGGTACTCCGGCAGACTTTGGTGATCCAGGAACAACCGCACCAGACGGTAAGTCTATCTTTGCAATTCACGCAACTGGATTCAATGATGATACCTTAGTAACTGGTGATGGTACATTCATTCCAAGTGGTGATCTAATGGTTCACATTCGCGTTAACGATCCAGATTCTGATACTAATGCACAAGGTGAAAACGAAATCGCATTCGAAAGAAGCGATAGTGACGATGGTCGTGGACCAGTCAAAGTCTCTGTAATTAGAGGCGTTGATACTGCTGTCCTCGGTTTCGTTGGAGGTCCAGCAGCAGATGTAGGCAAGATCTTTGCCGGCGTTCCTGAGACCGAAGCTGAAATCGACTCAGTCCGTGAATTCGGACCAATGGACGAAATCGCACCAGATGCAGGAATATTTGAGTTTGATCTTCAAGTGAGATACACTGATGGACCAGCAGATACAATATGTCCAGAAACTGTAAATTATACTCAACTAGGTGCAGCAGGTGCCGGTGCTCTTAACAGATTCAACGGTGATGCTGCAGCAGACGATGACTTCTGTATCTTACAAGGAGATATTCTCCAAGTAGAATACGAAGATCCAGCTGATGCCTCAGGTGATATAAACACAGTAACTGACTCTGCTACTTTCGATCTTAGAAACGGTGTATTACAATCCGACAAATCTGTTTACATTATCGGCTCTGACATGATCTTAACTCTCATCGAACCAGACTTTGATCTGGACAATGATGCAGCTGAGACCTATGACTTGGACTTGATTGAATGGGATTCTGATGCCGCAACTGTCTCCATGGGAGATCAGCACGGTGAAGGATTCGATCCAGAACCAACAGACTTCAGAGAAACAGGTGACAGTACTGGTATCTTCCAGGTTGTTGTCGAAATCCCTGAAATGTTAGATAATGACCCTCTCGAAAGAGGTGAAGAAGCTACCTTAGAGTATACTGATTGGGGTCCATCAGGAGCTGACTATGTAGGCCAAGAAGATGAAGATGTCAACTTGACAATCTACACTTCTAACTTCGGAGCAACTGTAGAACTTGACCAAAAAGTTTACACATGGACTGACAAAGTCTATATCACTATCGTAGCACCAGATCACAACTTTGACAGCGATTTGATCGATGAAATCGGAAGAGATGCAAGCGATCCAATCAAGATCGCAACAAGAGGTCATGATATTGATCGTTACAAATTAGTTGAAACTGGTACTGACACAGGTATCTTCACCGGTGAAGTAATCCTTGTAGGATTCGCACACGATGCAGATGGTGTGGAAGGTGATGAGAAAGGCGCACAAGAGACTTCCAATGATGGCGTAGGTCCAACTGATGGTTTCTTAGAGACTGACGATGATGACGGTTTGACTGTCTCATTTGAATTCTCAGACGATGAAACTGTTGTTGGTTCAGCACTTATCAGATGGAATATCGGTGAAGTCCAATGGCTTGAAGCAAGTTATCCAGCTAGCGGTACAGGTGTTGTAAGAGTAATTGATCCAGACATGAACTTAGATCCAGAAGCAGTCGACAACTTCAATGTCGATGTGTGGTCTGACTCCGATGCCGGAGGTATTGACCTTACTGTAACTGAAACTAATGAGGCAACCGGAATCTTTGAGGGAACTGTGTTCTTCACAACCCTTGATGAATCATCTGGTCACAGACTCAGAGTCGCAGAAGGTGACACTGTCACAGCAGAATATGAGGACAATACACTACCTGATCCATACACAACTGCAGATGAACTTGATATTACTGCCACTTCACTAATTGGCACTGTAGTACCACCTCTCGAGAGAGCACCAGCTGCTAACTTGAGAACCGTTGATGCATTCGGTAATAGCTTAGATGCTGTTGCTATTGACCAACAGGTACAAATCAGCGCTGACTTAGCAAATGGTCAGGATAGAGAGCAATCATTCGCATACTTGGTACAGATTCAGGATGCAAACGGTGTTACAGTCTCACTAGCATGGATTACAGGTTCACTATCTCCTGGTCAATCATTCAGCCCAGCATTATCATGGATTCCAACTGAAGCAGGAACATACACTGCTACTGCATTCGTTTGGGAGTCTGTTGATAATCCAACGGCATTATCACCACCAGTTAGTACAACTATCAACGTAAGTTAAAACTAGTTCACATTACCCTTTTTTTCTTTTTTTTGAATCCTTCTTAACGATAGTTATGGATAATTTTTCCAGAAGTAATATCTAGGAGAGAATACACAATAGATTAAAATGAAATTTCATATTTTATTTTTAATTTTTTCAATCTTGTTACTAGTACAATTCCCAACTTCTTATGCAGAACTTGATTTATCTACAAACAGTAAAGTGTATGCACCATCTCACAATCTTCAAATCTATGGTACTGGATTGCCTGAAGAAAACTTGATCATTAGATTATTTTCTCCAGATGAGACCATTGCAAAATTTGATCAACTAACAACAAATCCTGATGGAACCTTCAATTATTCATTATTGACGTGGCCTAAACCCTCAACAAATTTCCCTTACGGAACATATGCAGTTGAAGTAATTAGTACAGAGCAAAACGGACTTTCAAAAAAAATTGATGTAAAGTTCTCATCTACAACTGAATTACTTGATGTTCCAGTAGAACGACAAGTAAACACATTGGTATTTGCACCAGAAGTAGCTGCTATCAATCAACCTATACGTGTATTTGTTCAAACCACAAGCGATGGATTATTGATTGGAAATGAACCTTCTAAATTATTGGGAACAACACATGTTCATCTTCCTTCTGGAATATCTGTCACTTTAACTAATTCTTTTAAAACTCTGCATCAGGGATTGTACTATGTTGATTATACTCCAATTGAAAAAGGAACACATGTATTTCATGTAGTAGCCTTTAGTCAAGGCACAACATCGCATGGTTCAGCTGCAACAAATGTACTTAGTCAGGATTTAGGTGGAATCTCTGAACAGATAATTAGATTAAACAACATTTTAGATGAAACTTCAAAAGAATTGAATACCTTAAAATCTGAAATCGAGGAGTTTGACTCTACTTTAGAAACATCAAGCAACAAAATTGATAAAAGCACTGCTAGTATGTCCTCATCAGTAGAATTTATCAGTGAAGCATCTTCTCAACTAAATTCATTACTTTTCCCTATTATTGCTTCTATTGGAATTATCGTTGCCCTACAAATTACAATTCTTGCAAGAAGAAGATAGTTATAATAATATAGAAAAGAAAAATCAAATGATGCCCAAAGCGGCTATTTTCTTTTCAATTCTTCTTTTTTCCTCGACTCTGACTAATTCTTATGCATTTACTGGAGATGATATATTATTTGAAAACAAAAACAATCCTACCAAATTTGCTTCTGAAATTGTTGATGTAGATTCTGATTTCTTTGTTGAAAACACCCTTAAACGATATCTAATCTTTGGAACAGAATCTCAAAACTCTGAACTAATAAAAAATAATTCAATATATGGCGTACAATCTGATAATGGTTTTTTTTATGTTTCACTTTTATCTGAAAAATCAGCTTCTATACTAAGTGCAAAAGGTTATCACATCATTGAAGATTCTAAATTAGATTTCCATTCTAGTGAACAAATTTTAGATGTATCAAGAATTGGAAACATTACTGGTTCAGATATTGCCAAAACAAACTATAATGCATCAGGAAATGGAACAGTTATTGCAATTGTAGATACTGGCGTTGATTTTTCAAATCCTGACATTCAACATTCTCTTGCAAGAGATAACATCAATCACCCAATCATGCTTGATCCTGATGGTCAAGGAATAGTCCTGACAAATTCAACGTTCTTTGCATATGTTGATAGTAATGAGATTATACGAAATTACAGTAAACCAATTCCATCTCATATGACTTCATCAGCATATGTTACAAAAGATGGAGTATTTCTTGATATTAATCAAGGAGGAAAGGGTAGTGACATTCCTATTTACAATTCATTCTTTCCTCAGATTGGGTCTTCTCCAATTTTTAATGGAACATTGACAAATGATATGAAAATTGGCCAAGACAATAGAAATTATATACAATCTAAAAGTGGTGAATATCGTCTTGGTGTAATGTATCAAGGTGGGTTAAGTGGACCTCTTGCAAAAATTCAAGTTGTCCCTGTACTTGTTGTTGATTCTTTTATTCCAGGTGTTTATGATACAATAATTCCTGATATGAGTACCTCTTGGGAAGATTATACTAGATTTGATTTACCATTAGGAGAAAAACCAAATTTTGATTTTGATTTTACTGATGAAAAACCAATTGTATTGGGAAGTGGAAAAGAATTTCTTGTTTATGATTCAAATGATGATGGAGTAAATGATTATAGTGCTGGAACCGTTGGAGCCCACGTTTTGGATGTGTATGGTGTTATACGAAACAACTCTACAGAAATTGACACTAAATTAAACGCAATAAATGGAACACTATTGCCACCATTAGATCCTAGTGGTGAATTCTTTGGTGTGATGACTGATTTTATGGGACATGGAACTTCTAGTGCAGCATCAATAACTTCACGTGGTCAGGAAACATACGATATTTACAATAATACAAAAAAATACTCCATTACTGGAGTTGCACCTAATGCAAAAATTTTACCTGTAAAGGCGCTATGGTTTGGTGATACTGTCTATGCATGGTTATGGTCTGCAGGATTTGAAAATGAAAATAATAATTGGAAATTTTCTGGAAAACCTAGAGTTGACATCATATCAAATAGTTGGGGTGTGTCAAACTTTCCATCATTTAACGCTGCGCCTGGATTGGACGTATTGTCATTAGTCCAAAATATGTTGGCAACTCCTCATTCTCTTACTGATGATTATCCTGGAGTTGTAATGGTGTCAAGTGCAGGAAATTCTGGACATGGGTATGGAACTATAGGATTGCCAAATGCATCGCCTTTTGGAATTGCAGTTGGGGCTACTACTAATAATGTCTTTGTCGGATATGGACCCTTCAAAGACCAACCACGATTTGGTAGCACTACTGATCACTATAATCATGTAGTTGATTTTTCTAGTAGAGGTCCTACCATAATTGGTGATCCAAAACCTGATGTTATGAGTATTGGTGCTCATGGGTTTGTTCCCTCCAATGTAATAAAAACTCAAAAAGACTCAAAGGGTGAATCTTTTACATTATTTGGAGGAACTAGTATGGCTGCCCCCTTAGTATCTGGTATTGCCGCAATCATAATTGAAGAAATGACACAGCATTCTCAAAACTATGATCCTTTTTTGATTAAAAACATCTTGATGTCTACTGCATCTGACATGAATAACGATCCGTTTACTCAAGGTTCTGGTTTAGCAAACGTTGAATCCGCATTAGATTATGTTAATGGACAAAATGGAGTGTTTATGGTATCTAATGATGATTCATACAAAAATATTAAAAATATTCTTGAACCATCAATAAAAAAATTTAACTCTACTGCAGTGGGATTTGAACAATTTGAGCTTCCTTCACATTCACTTCCAATGACAAGTTGGTTTGCAGGACAATTATTTGCTGGGGATAGAACAACTGCAACTTTTTCCATCAAAAATCCTTCAAATAATGAAATATCAATAGATGTGAAACCAAAAACTCTTTCTTTGATTAAACACACTCAATTCAATGGAACAACAATACCTCGTCAACAAGATTCTATAATGAATAAAACTGATACATTTATTCCAAATTATGTGAAACTATCTGATGTAAAATCTCATGAAAAACTAGAAGATTTCTTTGATGAGAAAAATCCAATTCCTGATGAATCTTCTTTAATGGTGCTCAATGCAAATTTTCCATTTGATCAATTCATGAATAATACATCTGATGTTTATGCTGATGATCTAAAAATCTCTTCTTTGTATCTATATGATTGGCTTGATAATAACAATGACACAAAAATTACTAGTGATGAAATTTCTCTGGTAAATAGAGGTGGTTCTTGGGGAACTGTTCAAGAAATTAGAATTTCAGAACCTAATGAAAAATTTGATGGTGTTCCTCTTGTTGGAGTTTATCCTGTACCTACACGATATTCTTATTGGTTGGGAAACACAAATCAAAACTCAACTTCTATGGATTACACTATCTCTGCAAGTTACTATCAAAATGACAAATGGAAGTTACTCTGGCCTGAATATGAAACAATTTCAGTTCCTCCTAATGATGTATCTACTGTTGATATTACACTGGTAACTCCAAATAATTTAGAAACAGGTGCCTATCAAGGATTTCTAAATTTTCAAAGTGATATGCATGAAGTTAACGCACCAGTATCTTTTGTAATAAAAGAACCAATAATAGAAAATGATTCTAAAATTCTAATCCAAGGAAAACAAAGTGATGATATCCTTTATGGAAATGGATACACAAAAGGTGCATTTGATATGGTTAATCGTTACATGGCAGGTGATTGGAGACAATATTATTTTGATGTACAAAATGAATCTGTGAATGTTGGAGCTATAGAAATTTCATGGACAGACGATTACACAAATATGGCAGTTTTTGTGATGGATCCCTTAGGACAAATAATTCAAACTAATGTTCCTTCAGGAGTTTTTGGACATTTTCTTGGATGGCCTTCACTTGATTGGCTAGGTAACACTCCATTTAGTCAAGGTGGTGGATTTTTCCCTGTAAAAAATAAAAATGATACTTCTACCGTACTACTTGTTCCAATCAATCAAACTGGTACTTACACATTGTTGACTCATTCAACTTTGTTTGGAGGAAACTCTACAACTGAACCTATTACTCTAACAGCAAAATTTACAAATATTTCATCAGACATGATTCCCCAAAATATGGAAATCATTACTGAATCTAAATCACCTTCATCATCCAATGTTGCTGAAGATAATACTCAAAATATCTTAGAAGATCCTACTCCAAAAAAAATAACGACCCTATCTGAGGAATCAGATTTTTCCCTTGCAACTGGAATGGCAATAGGAATATCTATAGGAATTGCGATCGGACTTGTTTCTATCTTTATCCTTAGACAAAAACCTCCCAAATAACTGAACAAGGTTTATAAGCAATTTGGCGAGTACGTCAGCTTGAATGTCAGAGGTGGGGACGAAAAAGTCTGCCGGATTATCCCGAAGAGACTTTCTAAAGTTAATGGGTGCAGCAGGAACAGGTTTAGCTTTTGCACCATTTGTCCCATTTGGTAATTTCATGCCAAACCCAAATCAGGCTTCACTTGAAAAAGTCCCTGTGATTTTACCTGATGGCACTCAAGCAAACATTAACACTTATCCAATAAATCACGCTGAAGTTATTACATATCCTGCAACAGGAGATGCAGCACTTGATGCAGAAGCATTTCGTAAATGGCAATTCATTAGACTTCCTGAAGAATTGGGTGGTGGGAAAAATGATGTTTCTGCGTTTAGAGCTTTTAGTATGATTTGTTTGCACCTTTGGTGTCTGTGGAAATATTGGCCTGATGATGGAAGAAAAAGAGGAGAATGTCCTTGTCATGGAAGTATGTATGATCCTGTTTCTGGAACTGCTTTTGTTGGTCCTGCATCAGTACAAGCTGCACCTTCAAACACTTTACCTAAACTAACTTTGGAGGCTGATGCTGATGGTTTGGTGTATATCATGCCACCAAGGTTTAACGCAAATGATAATGGAGTAATTGGATATGGCCGTTTCGCTTGAGCAAAGAAGAAATGGTGTAGTTGAATTTCTTTATTGGTTATGGGATGGTATAGATAGAACAATCTTTACTGCAATCAAGTTTTCATTCCCTGCAAGATTTGTAAGTCCATTTGGATTCTTGGGAATGTTAACATTCATTGTGTTTATTATTTTAGGAATTTCTGGAGCTCTGCTCATGTTTTACTATCAACCAATTTTAGATAGAGCGTGGGATAGTGTTCAATTCATTAATGATGAAGTTCCGTTTGGCTTCCATATTAGAAACATACATTATCATGGTTCTAATGCAATGGTCCTCTTAGCTGTTCTTCACATGTATTATCAGTACTTTAGTGGAAGATACAAAATTCGAAATGAAGTTTTGTGGATGACTGGTGTTATTTTGGGTGTTGTTACTATCTTAGAAGCATTTACTGGATATGATGTTATATTTTCTGAACGAGCAGAACTTGCAATTAGTATTGCAGCGTCATTAACAACTTCAATTCCTATAGCAGGCCCGACAATTCGTGACGCGGCGCTGGGTAGTGGGTTCTCTGACTTTGTATTAAGATTCTATGCTCAACATGTGTTCTTGTTGCCAATAATTATGCTTGGTTTAATGGCAGTACACTTCCCACGATTCTTGGTATTTGACGTACCTATGGTAATGGCAATTTCTGGCGCAATTCTCATCACAGGTGGCGTGTTCCCAATTGATTTAGGCTTCAAGTTTGAGCCTACTGTGCCGCCTGGCGTTACGGTTCCTGAATGGTATCTAACTGGAATTTACGCTTTCATGAGGACTCAATATGACAAGTTTGTAACTGGATTACTGTGGCCATTGATATTCATCATATCGTTTGTATTGGTTCCATTCATTGATAGATACAAGAAATTCTCTTGGAGAGAAAGACCAATTATTACTGCATTTGGAATTACTAGTCTTGCACAAATTATGGTAACCACCTATTGGGGATTCTATATCTCACCTGATATCTCAATTCCATTAGTAGAACGTTTGGTAATTGATCCAGTATTCTTCTACAGTGTAATGATATTGTTAGTTCCTATGAGTTTTGGATTTACATACATGATGATTAAACTTGCAAATGAAGCCGAACGAAAATCAAAATTGGCAAAAAGTACAGGTCCAAAGAAAGTTGCAACCTTGAACTTATCTGAGAAATGGATCAATTGGTTACTTGTTGCATTATTAGCTTTCCAAGTATTCCTAAACATTGCAGCATATAACGCAGCTATAACTGGAATGAATAACATATCATTGTTCTTTGTTGGACTTATACTGCTAGTGTTTGCTGGATTCTTCCACATTTACAGATACGGAATGAGTGAACAAAAGAATGCTCCGCCCCCACCCCCACCTTCAGTATCTGATGAAAAACCAAAACTAGCTGAACCTGAAGAATCTAAACTTGAAGATTCACCTGAATCTTCCAAACTTCCAGAGAGTGAAACAACAAAAGAGAAATCTGAAGAAAAACCTATTGCTCCAGAAATCTCTCCACCAAAAACTCAAGCTGATTTAGGAGTTGGTGCAGATAACAATCCAAATCTTGGTACTGGTGATCTTAACAAACCATGATTTCAAAAATTCTAAACAAACTTTATAAGAACTTGAAAGGCGAAAAAAAATTATGAGTAGTCCAACTTCTAGTCATGCTTATGGGATTGGACTTATTGCATTACTTGTTGGGCTATCGGCTTCTGTAGTTTTTTACACTTCATTTTATCTTCCAGAATCTTTGGCAAAACCATCTGTGTCTGATCATATTTTGCATCCTGAAGAAGAATTCTTCTTAATTGAAATTGTTCCAGGTGCCATTATAGACGGAAATGAGAATTATGTTCCAAATGATCCAACGGTTCTGCTGACATTTACAAATAATGTTAGATGGATAAACAATGATGATACTGCTCATACGGTAACTCCTGATCATAGATATGCAGACGGATATAGTGGTGACTTCGGTTCTCCTGGAGTAATTAAACCTGGAGATACCTATGAATTCTTATTCACAGAACCAACTGTACTTCATTATTTCTGTGAGCCTCATCCTTGGATGAAAGGTGAAATCTCAATAGAGAAGAGCAGATTCTAGATAGAATACTTTGCAAAAATTATCTGACTTTCGATTTCTTTATGTTGTTCAATAATTGATGCTCTAAATTTTACTTCATATTCTTTTGTTGGCTCAAATTTTATTACTGCTGTAAACTCTGCTTTGTTTTCTGACATGACATCTTTGTTGATAAATAATCTTGCAACATTGTTGGAAATAGTTTTTCCATTGTATGACTTGTATGTAATGTGTTCATTTGAATCTAAAATTTGTGTATTGATAACTACTCCATCATATCTTCCTGGGTATGATACAGAAATCGTCCCTATGATTTCAGAATTTGGATGAATTTCAGTTGAATTTAATTTGAATTCTATGTCTCTCACAAAAACACATCTTCTGGTCAGAATAAATAATTTTGTTAAGCGGGCCCAAAGGGCTTCGATCCCTTGACCATTGGATTAGAAGTCCAACACTCTATCCATGCTGAGC
>JAEFCZ010000074.1 GCA_016125975.1 Candidatus Nitrosopumilus sp. | reverse complement strand
ACAATACGTCAAACTCACATATAAATCTGTATATTTAGTATATTATGTATATAATGTATAGATTATTTTAGACTGATTAGGCAAATCCACAGATAATTAGAAAAATTAGAGGCCAGGCATATCCGTTAATCCTTCTTCCTGAGCAAATTCTATCATGTAAAATTCAATATATCCTCCAGCCAAAAGAAGGCCTACCACAATCCCAATCTCAATTAATGTAGGTTTGATAAATGGAATTAAATTGATTTTTTTCGTTATTGCTTTAATCAAAATAAAACTTCTAGAGATTCCAAGTGAATATGCAGCTATCTCCATTAATCCAAACGGAGTTAAGAAAAGAATTGAAAGTGGAGGAATCTCACTAAGCTCTGGCGCCATAAGCACAATTGCTGCAAACGCAAATCCTGTTGACCATGCTGAAAAGAGTCCCCACGCAACACCGAATCCAGGAATAAACATTGGAAGGGCCAGGGTTGTATTATGAGTAAATATCCCAAATGCATCAATGTCTAAAACAAGTTTTTCAAATTCTTCCATAAATGTACGGGCTTCCTCTTCGCTTACAGTTGACATGGTACCAATTTGAAATGTGGCTGCAAAAATTCCTAGAAATACAAAAAATGTGATTATTCTGATTTTATTCACATAACCGTACCTTTTGAACAATATTTGAGGGTTGGTGTAGGCGCAGATTTAATTAAACCAAATAATATTTTTTGATATGAAAAAGGAACTCTCCTTTGCCTTAAACTACGCACTAAACAAAGGATTCCAAATTCATCCAGATGCTTTTAAAATCTTAGAAAATGTTGATGGAAAAAAACTAGAGAAGATCATAAAAGAAATTGTCAGAGAGAAAACAAAACAGAAATTATTCCAAATAAATCAAGATGATTTAGAAACATATCTTGGGATTAAGGATGACCCATCATTAGAAAGTGAAGTTAAGGTTCTGTTAGACCCTACAGATAAGATAACTACTGGTGAGGGAGTAAAAGGGTATAATTCATTATTTTCTAGCCGATTTAACAAACTAAAACGAATAATTTCAGACAGGCCAGAAGCTCGTATGTTAAAGTCTCTGACTTTTGTTAAAAATGAAAGATCTGAAGATGACCTATATGTTTGCGGTCTAGTGACTGTAAGAAATAGTGAAAGAAATGTAACAAAATTGGTTCTAGAAGACCCTTCAGGTTCTCTTGAAGGGATTATTTTCGATAATGAATTACAAAAAACTGCAGATACTCTTTTGGTAGACCAGTTTGTCATGGCAAGAGTAAGTGTTGGTAAAAATTCTGGATTTATTATAAAGGATTTGATTTTGCCTGATATTCCTGATCAGGCTACAAACAAATCTGAATCAGAAGCATATGCAGTTTTTTTGTCTGATTTGCATATTGGAAGTAAGTACTTCATGGAAGAAGAATTAACAGAATTCATATCTTGGATATCTAGTCCTGATCCAACTGCAAGAAAAATTCGATTTATCTTAATTGGGGGAGATGTAGTTGATGGGGTTGGGATATACCCAAATCAGAATAAGGAATTAGTTTGCCAAACCATAGAGGAGCAACTCAAAAAAGTTGAAAGTTTGATTGATCAAATTCCAAAAAATATCAAGATAATCATAATGCCTGGAAACCACGATCCAGGAAGAAGAGCACTTCCTCAACCAGCAATACCTGAAAAATACAACTCTGGATTATGGGATAGAGAAAATGTCATTATGGTTGGAAATCCAGCTGTCGTCTCATTAAATGGTGTTAAAGTAATGATGTTTCATGGACAAAGTATTGATGATATTGTAAAGACCACACCAGGCCTAAGTTATGACAAGCCAACAAATGTGATGAAGCATCTTCTAAGGGCAAGACATCTAAGTCCAATTTATGGTAGTCAGACCCCAATTGCTCCCGAAATGCAAGATCTTATGGTAATTGAGGATATTCCAGATATTTTTCATGTAGGCCACGTCCACAAGGCACAATTGGATATGTACAAGGGAATATTATTGGTTAATTCAGGCTCTTGGCAAAAACAGACACCATTTCAGGTAAGTGTTGGAATGACTCCAAATCCAGGAATCGTTTTATTGGTTAATTTGAAGACCTTTCAGGTTTTTCACCAAAATTACAATTCTAACTTAGACAATATCTTGCAAAGTTAGATCATCTTTGAAGGTCTTTTTTACCATTTCAGAGGATATTGTAAGTTTGTATTTTTTTGTCCTACCATGAATTCCTTGATGTATCAATCTTCCAGAGATTATTCCAGAAAGTTCAATCTCACTTAGCATTTGAGTGATTCTTCTTTGTGTGAGTTCATCTCGTCCTACTACCTTACAGAGGTTTTTGTATGATGAGTAGATTTCCCCAGTAGAAGAGCCGTTTGCCTTCATTATAGCAAGTATGACTAGTTTTTCATGTAGGGGATATGATTTGAGAGATGTCTCTTCTTTGTTTTCTTCAATTTTTTGAGAGGCGTCTCTGACGTGATTTTCTGTTACTTTTTCAGATTGTTGTCTTTCAGCCAGTTCTCCTGCAACCCTAATCAAATCAATTGCTCGTCTTGCATCACCATGTTCTCCTCCTGCAAGAGCAGCACATAGGTTCAGAGCAGAATCATCCACAGAATCAGCCTCAAAAGCCTCAGAAATTCTCTCTTCTAGAATTTTTTTTATTTGTTCAACATCATAGTTTGTAAAGACAATCTCTTCTTCTCCCAGACTGCTAATTACCCTGGGGTCTAGTTTCTCTTTGAATGTCAGATCATTTGAGATTCCAATCAAAGTCAACGAACCGGTATTGAGGCTCTCATTTGCCCTAGTTAGTTGGTAAAGTATATCCTTTCCAGTCTTTGAAACCAATTCTGCTAGATAATCAATCTCATCAATTACAAAGACTACATTGAGTTTTTCCTGATCAATGTTGTTTAGTATTCGTTTGAATACCTCACTAATAGCCAGGCCAGTTGAGGGTAATTCCTTATCAGTTAGGCCTAATTGACGCCCAAAACTGACTAATAAGCCGTAAAGTGTGGTCTCTTTTTTTGCATTAGAATAGATTAGTTTTATCGGGAAATTTGATTTTTCCACCCTCTCTTGGATTTTTGAAATGACTTTTTTGACTACAAGTGTCTTGCCAGTACCAGGTTTTCCATATACTAGAAGATTTGATGGTCTTGATTGTTTGAGAATTGGTAAGAGTGATTGGGTGACTTGTTCTTGTTCATTATTTCTATGTTGGATGGTTTTTGGAATATAGGTAAAGTGTAGGATTTCCCTATTTTTGATAATTGATTTTCCAGATTCAGCTGCATCTAATAACCTATCAATCGGATCTGACATACTCACACACCTTTGTTTCCTATCAATATCATCATATCCATATCTGAATTAAGAGAGTATAGAATAGAATAGTAATTGTAGTTTAGTTTGTAATTAATTATTTTTAGTTAGTTTTTGTTTTTTCTCCAAAAAAAAAATAAGAAAAAAGAAGAGTGGAAAGATAGGTGTGTGGGTTCTTATGGGTTAACAAATTGTTAATTTGATGTTAAGAAATTCCCAAAAAACCCTATTTTGACCCCCTTATTTCCATTCCAGGCGTTAAGATAGACGTTAACATTGTGAACATCCTAAATCCAACCCCCTTATTTCCATTCCAGGCATAAATAATTCATGATTTAGGGGGGTTAACCATGGTTAATTGTTAATAACAAAATAATGGCTAGGCGTGGCTTACGCAGTCAATGTTAACAAACCATTTAGTTAACAAAACTTCGCGGATCATTTGAACTGTTAACATCAACTCGATTAGATCCTAACATGGCCAAAAAACGTATTCGTATAGATATGGAAGACAGTGACGGTGCACGTTATGATATCAAATTAGAAGGTAATGTGACCAGAGAAAAAGTCTTGAAGATATTTGAGATGATGGACTTAATGAATATTGAAGAGGAACAAGAAACAACAAACATTGATTCTGTAGGCTCAAAAATTTGGCATATTGTTGACAAGTTCTTCCCTATGGCCAAATTTACATCAACAAATATTCTTGAAAAATATGAAGATGAATTCAACGAACCAATCAAACTTAGTGTAATTTCCACATATCTCTCCAGATTTTCCTCAAAAGGTAGGGTGGATAGGACCCGAAATGGTAGGGAATGGACCTATCAAACCATAAAAATCGGCCAAAAACAACACTAAACTGATCAAGAAATAGTGATTTTTCTAACAATAAGACGGTCTTTTCCTAGAATTAATTTCACATATTCGCCTTTTTGAACATCCATATACTTTCTAAACTGTTTTGGAATTGAAATTGTCCCTGCTGATGTAATCTTTACCAAAACCTCATTTTCTTGTACAGACATATTGTTACTATAAATTAATAATATATATAATTTAATATTATATATAAATTATAATTAATAATAAAAAACTGTATTTTTTACCTAAAATTACATGAAATGATTTTGGGAAAACTAGAAAAATTATCTTAAACAACAGTTGGGCTTGTTTCAACTTCCTCAACCTTTGCAATTCCTTTTTCAGTAATGGAATAGGTATACGGTTTGGTTTCAGTATTTCTTTGAACAAGACCCTCTTCAAATAACTTCTTCATTAATCTTGAAGTGTGTTCTCTACTCTTCTTTAATGTGATTTGTATGTCACGTGATGTCATAGCTTTGTTTGTGATTAGATGCAACACGTAATTTGTAGGGTTTGTGTGCTCAATATGAGGGATTTTAGGCGTGGAAACTGGTTTTTCAGGTATTATTTGTGGTTCTTGTGATATCGGAATTTCCTTTTCTTGTACTTCATTTTTTGCTAATTTCTCTAAGAATTGTTTTAACTCCATATTTGGATCCTCAGTTTTTTGCTCGATTCCCTGAATCTCTAGTGCATCTAGGCGTATTTTCATGTCAATTAACTGCCTTTCATAATACTCTAGGCGCTCAGACTGTGATGCATCAACCATATCACTCCTTGATTTTATGAATGGACGAATCTTATAGTATCCATACAAACCTCCTAAACCTACAATGAAGGCTAAAATCACACCCAAAATCACTTCTGGGTCAGGAATCTCAACTAACATCACACATTTTATGCCTGCATTGTGATTTATCGTGATAGAACAACATTATTTCACACTTTAGATTAACAAACTCACATACATTATCACAACTAATCTGACTTGTTTAGAAGAATAACTATCACAACATCACATACTACAAGCCTGTCGTACGAGCCTATCTATCACGCTAATGACCTCATCTTCTCTTTCTGGGAATATATCACTCTCATTTATCACACTAATCTGCTCAGAAAGCTTGGATATCACATCTATATCATCAGGCAAAATGATGCCTAACCCTCGTAAAAGTATGATCGAATAGAATAATGCGATTAATTTCTCTCTAGACTGCCCAACTTGCCTATAATACGCACCTTTTGAAATTGAAAACTCTGACTCAAGAAGATTCTTCTGATTTAAAATAATTTCAATTTGTCGCTCTGTAAACAAAGATTTTTTGATAATTTTCCTAATAATATTGTTAAAATTAGATCCTTCAAACTCCGACATAGCTATACAAATCTGTATAATGGTATTCCAATTAAACTTTAAAGAGCCACATACGAACCATTGCTATGGCTGGAAACAAAGTTGAAACATTCCTAAAATCAGAATTAAAAAAGAAAAATACATTACTCTTCATTCTAATAGACTCTGAGGTATCAAACCTAGAAGCATCTGCTAAATTGGCTAAAGATGTGGAGAAGATAGGCGCTTCTGCGATACTAGTTGGTGGCTCATCTGCTACAGATCAGATAGAGATGGCACAGGTAGTCAAAGGCATCAAAAAAGGCATTAAAATTCCAATAATCCTCTTTCCTGGTAATGTTACCGGAGTTGTTCCTGATGCAGATGCTATTCTCTTTAGTTCCTTAATGAACTCAGAAAATCCATACTTTATCTCACAAGCACAAGCCCTAGGGGCTCCAAGTGTTCTAAAATTTGGTCTCGAACCACTTCCTACAGCATATTTGGTGATAGGAGACGGAACATCTGCATGGTTTGTTGGTTCTGCTAGAGGAATACCATTTGAGAAACCCAAAATTGCAGCAGCTTATTCACTTGCAGCACAATTTCTTGGGATGAGATTTGTATATCTAGAAGCAGGCTCTGGTGCAAAATCTAGTGTTACTCCTGAAATGGTCAAGACTGTAAGACATATGTTTAATGGATTTTTGATAGTAGGTGGTGGAATAAAGGACGTAAAAACCGCCCAAAACCTGGTTAAAGCAGGGGCAGATGCTCTAGTGATAGGTACCTTCCTTGAAAAAGGTGGAAGTCTCAAAAAACTCGAAGAAATAGCAAAAGCAATTCAAAGAAGCAAGTAATAGTACTCTATTATGTCTGAAAATGACGCAATTTCTCGTATCAGTGGCATCAAAATGCCTGATTACTATCTTGATTATTACTCGAATTTATCCACAGAGACATATTCTATTTTTGAAGCTGCAGCATCTGCAAAATCAAGCCTTGTTGATTCCTCAGGCATAATTGAGCCGAAAATCGCATTTGATCTTGCAGATCGTGTGGCAAAAATGCACGAAATTGACATTGCTGAACCGCTTAGAGAACTTTTAAAAATTAACGGAAAAGAACTTTCTGCATTAATTCTCTCAAAAGAGATTGCACAGGGCAAATACTCTCTGCCTGATTCTACTTTAGAAGAAAAACTTGATCTTGCAGTACGTGTTGGATTGGCAATAGTTACTGAAGGTGTCACTATTGCTCCTTTACAAGGAATTAGTGAAGTTAAGATAAAGAAAAACAAGGATGGTTCTGACTATCTCTCAGTATCCATTGCAGGCCCTATGCGTTCAGCAGGAGGAACAGAGTCTGCAGTAACTATGCTAATAGCAGATCATGTCAGAAAGACTGCAGGACTATCAAAATTCCAGGCCAATTCCTTTGATGATGAAACTGGTCGGTTTGTTGAAGAATTAAGAATCTATGAAAGGGAAGCTAGTAGCTTCCAATTCCATATCTTAGATGAGGATATTGAACATGTAATTTCAAATCTACCAGTAGAACTAGATGGTGTAGACACAGATCCTTATGAGGTTGTAAACCACAAATCTATGGCTAGAATCAAAACTGATAGAGTAAGAGGAGGCGCTTTACGTGTACTAAATGATGGTCTTATTGGAAGATCCAAAAAACTACTCAAAAGAATTGAAATGTATAATCTTGATGGTTGGGAATGGCTCAATGATCTAAAAGGTGCTGTTCAAACAGGCGAAAAACAAGAAGATGCGGCTACCAAAAGAATGCATGAAGTAATTACAGGAAGATCCGTCTTATCCATGCCTAACAAACTAGGTGGATTCCGATTAAGATATGGACGAGCATGCAATACTGGCTTTGCTGCAGTTGGGATTCATCCTGTAATTGCAGAGATACTTGATCATACAATTGCCGTTGGAACTCAAATCAAAATTGACATTCCAGGAAAAGGCTCTACTGTGGCATTTGTCGATTCAATTGAAACTCCACTAGTTCATTTGAAAAATGGAAGTGTTGTAAAGATTAGAGATGTAAAACATGGAATAGAAATTAAAAACGATATTGAAAAAATTCTTCATCTTGGAGATATTCTGATATCTTTTGGAGATTTCCTAGAAAATAATGCACAACTTGTGCCATCAGGATATGTGGAAGAATTTTGGATAGAGGAGTTAAAACAAAAAATCCAGAAATATGAGCCTGAAGATCAATATCTGACGCAGTTTCTTAATAGAATTCCTACAATAGATGAGGCACTAAAAATCTCAATTGATTTTGATATGGCCCTTCATCCTCACTATCTGTATTTTTGGGACAAAATATCTACTGAAGAACTTGGACTACTTTTGGAACCTAAAAAAATCAATGAGACGTCAATTGAGTATTCTACACAAACAAAAAAAGTTCTTGAAAATTTGGGCGTTCCACATGTCGTTGAAAATGACAGTATAATACTTGAAAATCTTGAAGCTAAAATTTTCTTTAATCTGCTATTTAGAGAGAAACCAAAAATTGATGACTCTTCTATTCCTCAAATAATTTCCAAATCATCTGGGATTCAAATTCGTAATAAATTTTCTACATCAATTGGGGTAAGAATTGGCAGACCTGAAAAAGCAGCACCTAGACAGATGAAACCGCCAACCCATGTTCTATTTCCTATTAGTGATAAGGGAGGACCAACACGAGATCTTCTCAAAGCATCTAGAAATGAGCATTTTTTCACTAGTATTTACAATAGGCACTGTACTCAGTGTGACCTACCATCAATTGGCATAAAATGCTCAAAATGTGGTACAAAGACCACTGTTAGCTATAGATGCCCTCATTGTAGAGATACTCTTGAAGAGCCATTTTGTGAAAAATGTAAACGAAATGCTTTGGCATATTCACATAAAGAATTCCCATTAAAATCAAAACTTCTTGAAGCTCAAGAAAAAGTTCGTTTACGGGCTCAAGAACCCTTCAAAGGAGTAAAGGAATTGATCAGTCAAGACAAAATTGCTGAACCTCTAGAAAAGGGACTTGTTAGACAAAACCTTGGACTTACAGTATTCAAGGATGGAACTGTTAGATTTGATGCAACAAATTCACCTCTAACACAATTCAAACCATCTTGGATTGGAACATCTATTGAAAAACTCAAAGAATTAGGATATTCTCATGATATTGATGGAAACCCACTTGAAAATCCAGAACAGATAGTTGAACTGCGTATGCAAGACGTGGTAATTCCATATGAAAGTGGTAAGTACCTAGTTTCTATCTGCAAGTATATTGATACGCTTTTAGAAAAATTCTATGGAAAAACCTCATTTTACAATGTAAATAATTCTGAGGAATTAATCGGGCATCTAATCATTGGCCTTGCTCCTCATACCTCAGTGGGAATTGTAGGTAGAATTATTGGATACTCTGAAACCCACGTCTGTTTTGCAACTCCAAACTGGCATTCAGCAAAAAGAAGAGACGCAGACGGTGATGCTGATTCAATAATGCTATTGATGGATAGTCTACTAAATTTCTCAAGACAATTTCTTTCAGATGCTATAGGCGGATTGATGGATGCGCCATTACTTGTACAACCACTTGTTTTGCCACATGAATCTCAACCACAAGCCCACAATCTTGAGGTCACAAAATCATTACCTTTAGAATTTTTTGAGTCTACACTTCAACAAGTTAAAGCACCAGACATCTCATCAGTTGAGATCATTAAATCTAGACTTGAAACAGAAAGACAATTTTATGATTATTACTTTACACATTCCACATCATCTCTTACAACTTCAAAATCTCGTAGTGCATATTCCACTCTTGGTTCCATGCTTGACAAATTTGATATGCAAGTCAGAAATGCTGAATTAATTGATGCGGTAAATACTTCAGAAATTGTATCAGATGTCATTTCAACTCACCTTGTACCAGACATCATGGGAAATCTAAGAGCATATGCTAGACAAAACTTTAGGTGTACTGGTTGTGGCAAATCATATCGTCGTATGCCACTAATCCAAACTTGTGTATGTGGACATAAACTGATTCCTACGATAACTCGGGGCTCTGTGGAAAAATATCTAAAACTTGCAAAAAGACTTGTTGACAAATATGATGTTAGCGAATATCAAAGAGGAAGAATTCATGCACTTTCTGATGAGATTGAACTAGTATTTGGGAAAAGTCCAGGTGACCAATCACTTCTTACTGATTATGCCTAAACTATCTTAATTTGACGTATTCGTAAGCGCCTAATTTGTTGTCAAAACAGAATTTTACTTTCTGGTAATTCTTTCTAAATAACTTTACTTTGGAGAGTAATTTCTTAGGATCTTTCTTCTCTATTACTACTTGTTTGATGAATGAAGCAATTTCTTGCATCTCATTCTTTTTCATTCCAAGTCTAGTGATTTCAGAAACTCCCAATCTAATTCCGCCTGGATGGAAATAGTTTCTTCCAGCCTTAATATCTCCTGGAATTAGTTGTCTATTTACAATTATGTTGGCTTTCTCTAAATCTGCTTCAACTTTTCCACCATCAGAATAATCTAGGACATTAACTGCGATTTGATGTGATTGTGTAAATCCTCTACTTTCACCTAATACTTTGAATCCAGCATCACTTAATGCATCAGCAAATGATTTTGCATTTTTAATAACTTGAGAAGCATAATCTTTTCCAAACTCTAAAGCTTCAGCAAATGCAACTGCTTTTCCAGCCATGTTATTGATATGATGACTACTTGTGAGACCTGGAAATGTTGCTTTCTTGATTGATTCTTCATGTTTTTCAGAACCTAGAACCAATCCACCTTGAGGTCCAAACAGAGTCTTATGAGTACTCATTGTCATTGTATCTGCTCCCTCACGAAGTGGATCTTGGAATTTGCCGCCTGCAATTAATCCTGCAACATGTGCTGCATCATAATTGATGTGCATATCATAACTCTTAAGAAAATCTGAAAGTTCTTTGACAGGATGTGGAAACAAGAATAATGAACCACCAAACATTGCAATTTTTGGAAGTCTATTGCTTTTCTTTAACTCCTTTACTTTCTTCTTTGTTTTATCCACATCAATTGTCATTTCTTGGGCATCAAATGGATAAAATTCAATCTCTAAACCATGAACCAAACCTGCAGTTCCAGAATGTTCTTTCTTACCATGTGATATATGACCTCCAGCTGGGATAGATGGAGCTAGCATAACATCACCTGGATTTGAATAAGCAGAATAGACAGCAAGATTTGCTACTACACCTGAAATTGGTCTAACATCTGCAAACTTTGCTTTGTAGAGTTTTTTTGCTAATTTCATACATTCAAACTCTACATCATCAATGTAGATACACCCTGCATAGACTCTTTCTCCAGGCCAGCCTTCAGCATATCTGTTACCAAAGTCTGAAATTATGGCTTCTCTGACTGCAGGGCTTGGAATATTCTCACTGGCAATTAACGGAATTGAATTCTCAAACCATTTGTGATGCTCCTTTAATTTTGTAAAAATTTTATTGTAAGATTCTTTATTTTGTGATTTAGCCATATTTTGCAACTTGATTTTCCCAATTTAAAAACACCGATAGACCATCAAATCTTCCGTTCTTGATCTGGAAGGTATAAAAGGGGATTCAGGAGTTTTTGCATTAATGGGCATGCAAGCTACTTCTAAAGGAAATATGCCAGTTGTATTGCTAAAAGAAGGCGGTTCAGAAACTAAAGGCAGAGATGCACAAAAAAACAACATTGCTGCATCAAAGATAGTCGCTGAAATTGTTCATACCAGCCTAGGCCCTAGAGGCATGGATAAAATGCTAGTCGATTCATTAGGTGATGTTACTATTACAAATGACGGAGCAACAATTCTCAAAGAAATTGATGTTCAACACCCAGCAGCAAAAATGCTTGTTGAAATTTCTAAGACAACTGATAATGAAGTTGGTGACGGAACAACTTCTGCTGTAGTTTTGGCAGGAGCTTTACTTGAGAATGCAGAGTCATTAATTGATCAAGATGTTCATCCAACAATTATTGTTGATGGATATAGAAAGGCTGCAAGAAAAGCCAAACAATTTCTTGAAAGTATATCTGATACAATTTCTGCAAATGATAAAAATATTCTAAATAAAATTGCAAAAACCTCTATGCAAACTAAACTTGTCAGAAAAGATTCTGATCAACTTGCTGATATTATTGTCAAATCAGTACTAGCTGTCGCAGAAAAAGACTCTGAAAAATATGATGTTGATATTGATGATATTAAAGTTGAAAAGAAAGCTGGTGGTTCCATCAAAGATTCAATGATTGTTCAGGGTATTGTTTTAGACAAAGAAATTGTTCATGGAGGTATGCCAAGAAAAATTAACGAGGCTAAAATTGCTTTAATTAACACAGCATTAGAAATCAGTAAAACTGAAACTGATGCAAAAATTAATATTTCAAATCCACAACAATTGAAATCGTTTCTAGATGAAGAAAATAGAATGCTAAAAACAATGGTTGACAAAGTTATCGGTTCTGGTGCAAATGTAGTTTTGTGTCAAAAAGGAATTGATGACATGGCACAACACTATCTGGCAAAAGCTGGAATTATTGCAGTTAGAAGAATTAAAGAAAGTGACTTGACAAAACTTGCAAAAGCAACAGGCGCAAGAATAGTCACAAATCTTGATGACCTCTTTGAAAAAGACCTTGGAAGTGCTGATTTGGTTGAAGAAAGAAAAATTGAAGAAGACAAATGGGTATTTGTTGAAGGATGTAAACATCCAAAATCTGTAACTCTACTTCTTCGTGGCGGTTCACAAAGAGTCGTTGATGAAGTAGAACGTTCTGTTCATGATGCATTAATGGTAGTAAAAGATGTAATTGAAAAACCAGAAATTGTAGCAGGTGGAGGAGCTCCTGAAACATATGCTGCTACAAAACTTAGAAACTGGGCTAAATCTCTTGAAGGAAGAGAACAATTAGCTGCAGAAAAATTTGCTGATGCTTTAGAATCAATTCCATTAACACTTGCAGAAAATGCTGGAATGGATCCAATTGATACTCTTACCTTACTACGTTCAAAACAACAGAAAGGTGAGAAATGGACAGGTATTGATGTAATGAAAGGAAAAATTGGCAATATGAAATCTAGTGATATTATTGAACCTCTTGCAGTAAAACTTCAGATTGTTTCTGCATCTGCAGAAGCTGCATGTATGATTCTTAGAATTGATGATGTAATTGCTACTCAGAAATCTGCTGGTGGTCCACCTGGTGGTGGCGAAGGCGGAATGCCACCTGGAATGGGTGGAATGCCTGGAATGCCACCTGGAATGGGTGGAATGCCTGATATGGGCGGAATGATGTAGTTTCCTTTGAAAAATTTTCAAAACTTTATTTGATAACTAATTTTACGAACAACATTGAATAAAACCTCATCAAAGTTTCTTACTGGATTCAAGTATGTTTACTTGGTTGCATTTTTTGCATTACTAGCAGGATTCTTTCATCCATTAATCACTAACACTAGTTTTGATATTGTTTTTGTAGGAGTTCTTGTGTTGTTTGTAGGTCTTGCAGGTGGTGTTCTGTTATACAAAGCTGCAACATCAGAGACTAAAAGAGGGATATTTCTTGCAGGTGGATTTGTCCTAACGGTAATTTCATTATATTATATTTTCCAACTTACTGGAAGAGTCTAAACATCAAAGTATAGATAAAATTCGTGTGGGTGTGGTCTAATAGAAATCTCCCGCTGATCTCTTCTTTCTAATTCAATGATTTTGTCAATTACAGCATTTGTGTAAATTGGATTAAGGAATTTTCTATCACTTTCTAATTCATTTAGTGCTTCTCCAAGACTCTTTGGAAGAACTCCTATTCCTCTCTTGTTTCTATCACCTTTTGTCATTTTGAATATATCATCACGAACTTCATCTCCTGGATCCATTTTCTTCTTGACTCCATCCATTCCTGCAGCAGTTACTGCTGCAAATACCAGATATGGATTTGATGAAGGATCAGGAGCTCTGAACTCCAATCTCTTTAGATTTGAATAATTCTTACCTTTCAGATGTTTTGGAACTCTGACTATTGCTGAACGATTTCCAGAACTCCATGCAATGTAAGCTGGAGCCTCATAACCAGGAACTAATCTGTGATATGAGTTAGTAGTTGGATTACAAATTGCTGATAATGCCTTTGCGTGATTAATTATTCCACCACAAAAGTATCTTCCAAGCTGGCTTAATTCAATTTCGTCATCCGGATCATAAAATGCATTTTCCTTTCCTTTCCACAAACTGACATTAACATGCATTCCAGAACCTGAGTCCATTGCAATTGGTTTTGGCATCATTGTTGCAACTTTGCCATATTTTTGAGCAACATTTCTAATTACATACTTGTAAGATTGTGCAGCGTCTGCAGCGTTTGTCATATGATCATATTTGATATCAATCTCACATTGTCCTGCTGTTGCTACTTCATGATGATGGTTATCACATAAAATTCCAAAATTCTTATTGAGAATATTTACACATTCGTTTCTATAAGGTGTAAGAGTATCAGCAGGTGTACTAGGATAATATCCTTCTTGTAATCCCATAGGATATCCATCACCTGATTGATTCCATGGGGCTTCTTTTGATTCAATTGAATAAGATTGTCCTTTGTATGGTGTTAGTACATCCCAGTGTACTTTATCAAAAACAAAAAATTCTACTTCTGGACCCCATGTACTAAAATCAAATCCTTGTGTTTTGATGTATTCTTCAGCTTTTTGTGAAATCCCTCTAGGATCTCTTGATAATCTACCTCTATCTTCTCCCCAATAAACATCACAAAGTAATCTGGCTGTTTTGTTTTCAGTCATCCATGGGATTATTGCAAATGTATTTGGATCAGGTTTTAAGAGTAAATCTGAATCATCAATACTTGTAAATCCAATAATTGATGAACCATCTAATTTTGGTAATCCATCTCTCATTTGCTCAGGAGTAAAAGTATTAGCAGAAATTGTAGTGTGATGAAAATGGCCAGTCAGACCAGTAAATTGAAGATCAATAAATTGAATACCTTCATGTTGAATTCTTGAGAAAACTTCGTCAGATGAGTATGATACTGGAACTGCTTTTCCGTGACTGACTTTATAGGGCAATTTTATACTTCAATCAAACACAAATACATCCAGCATTTAAGGATTAGGTAAGAAATGTCCGAAACAAATCAAATTGATATCAACTATCTCCATCACACCGTATTACGAGAAACTGAAGATGATTCTTTACTAGAAATTGATCCAAACTTTTACAGAAATCTTTCTGACTTTATAGGGAATCTAAAAAAACAGGAATTTGATGGTGTAGAAAGCAAAATTAAAGATGCTATGATAGAAATGGCCACAGAACTGACATCTTTACTGATAAATATTAGATTAGAAAAAATTTCAAAATCAAAAGATCTAGAAATTGGGCATCTTCTTGATGAAGAAAAATTCATTCTAGACTCCCAAGAAGAAGAAAACGATAGAAAAGAAATGATTCTTTCAGCAACAATTAATGGGAAATCAAAATTCCTTGAATCTTTATCCCAAAATCATAAAACAAAGAAGATTGCAGTGAGATTTTTGCAAGAAGTAGATGAAATCGTAGGTGCTGATCTTGAAAAATACGGACCATTCAAAACTGAGGATATTGCCACTATTCCATATGAAAATGCACAGGCACTAATTACCAAAAATGCTGCAACCAAAGTTCGTTTGGAAGATTAGATAGAAATTATACCTAATTCACTTTCTAATTAGATGTCTCACACAGGTGTTGATGTAATTGATTTTCTTTTTTATACAATTTATCCTGTAATTGGAATTTTTATTGTTGAGGGCATTAGCCGAGTAATCAAAGCTCCCAAATGGATAAAATTGTGGACTCAAGCTATAGTCTCAATTGGATTTGGAGTGTACTATTGGTTCATTTTACCTGCACCTCAAAACTTCCCATTGACTGCAATGGTAATGTTTGCACTTGCTATTGCATTAATTTATCAAGGAAGACGCGCAAAAATTTCTCCTGAAAAAAGCCCTTACTAAAAACGACCAAAAATTCTTCTAAAAATATTTGGTCTGTCTCTTCCTCCATCCCTGATAACTTTTTTTTCACCAAATCTTTTTGCTCTAATTTGACTTAGTTTAACACATCTATGTTCTTCAGGAAGTCTGTGTTCTGAACAGAATGGATCTTTGCAGTAATTGCATTGAAATGGTAAATCTGTTAAATCACCACAATATGCACACTTTTCAGACTTCACAATTTCATTTACTATTTTTCTTTTAATAAAGTTGTCAGTATTTTCTTGAGGGTTGTTTTTCTAGTATAAACATTTTTACGATGTCAAAATTCAATGTGACTAATTGATTAAAGATAAGGTAGCAATAATAACTGGAGCAAGTAGTGGTATTGGATTTGCCACTGCCTTAGCATTATCAAAAACAGGTGCTAAAGTTGCTATTGGTGCAAGAAGAATTGATAGATTAGAAGAACTTGCAAAAAAAATAACTGAAAATGATGGAGAAGTGTTTTATCAAAAATTAGATGTTACAAAAAAATCAGAGTGTGATGATTTTGCCAAAGCTGTTTTAGAAAAATGGAATTCTATTGATATTTTAGTAAACAACGCAGGACTCATGCCTTTGAGCTTTTTCAAGAATCTCAAAGTGGATGAATGGGATAGAATGGTTGATGTAAACATCAAAGGTGTATTGTATTCAACTGCCGCAGTTATCACGCACATGAAAGAAAAGAAATCTGGTCATATTGTTAATTTATCATCCGTAGCAGGAAGAATAGTCTTTCCTGCTGGTAGTGTTTATTGTGCAACAAAACATGCAGTTGCAGCATTCAGTGAGGGATTAAGACAAGAATTTAGCGTTCGTTCAAACATTAGAGTAACAAGTATTGAACCTGGAGTTGTAGATACAGAGCTCAATAATACAATTACAGATGAATCCTTGAAAGGTTTTGTAGAGAATGCAGCAAAGATGGAAGCCTTACAATCTGAAGATATCGCAAATGCAATTCTATTTGCAGTGGATTCACCATCATACGTTAATGTAAATGAAATTCTAATAAGACCTACAACACAAGAACGTTAACTTGACAGATATCCCACACGTTGTAATTCTAGGTGGAGGTTTTGGTGGACTCTCTACTGCAAATGAAATAAGAAATTCATTGTCTTCATCACAAGTAAAAATCACTATAATTGATAAAAAAGACTGGTTTATGGTAGGATTTGCAAAACTATGGATCATAAATGGAACCCGAACTTTTGAAAATTCTATTGGCCATTTGAATGAGTTAGAAAAAAAGCAAATAAATTTCATACAAGATGAAATATTATCAATTGATCTACAAAACAAAAATGTTAAGACAAAACAACAAAACACATCTTATGATTTTCTTGTGATATCATTAGGTGCAGTTTTAGCTCCAGAAAAAATCCCTGGATTAACAGAGAATGGATTCAATTTGTATGATTATGATCAACTTTTAGAAATTCATAACAAACTTGAAAACATTGATTCTGGAAAAATTGCTATTTCTATAATGGGGATGCCATACAAGTGTCCTCCAGCACCATTTGAGGCTAGTTTATTGATAGATTCTATGCTTAGAAAGCGTGGAATACGCGATAATGTTCAAATTGATTTTTACAGTCCAGCTCCAATTACCTTACCCGCAGCTGGTCCAGAAGTTAGTAAAAAAATCCTTGAACTAGTAAATTCTGAAAAAATTACATTCCATAATTCATCTAAAATAAAATCAGTTGAATCAAACAAATTGATTTTTGAAAATGGTGAAGCTGAATTTGATTTACTTTTAGCAGTTCCACCTCATATTGCTCCAAAAATAATCTATGATTCTGGATTAGCTAAAGAGCCGGGATTTATCACAATAGATAGAGACTGTAAAACTCCTTTTGAAAATGTGTTTGCAATAGGTGATGTAACTAGTTTAGTAGTTACAGAAAATATGACAGTACCAAAAGCAGGAGTTTTTGCAGAGGGTGAAGGTATTACTGTTGCCAAAAATATTGTGTCAAAACTTCAATCAAAAGAAGAATCTGAATTGTTTGATGGAAAAGGAGGTTGCTTTATTGAATCGGGTAGAGATACAGCTTCAGTAATTGAAGTTGATATGTTTTCACAACCAAAACCTTCTACTAGTATTTCTGAACAAACTTCTGAAAATCTTTCAAACAAACTTGAATTTGAAAAAGAAAGACTCTCAAAATGGCTTTAATCAGAATTATCTTTTTCTCTAGCCAAGTGTTCTAAAACAGCTCTCACTTCAACACCTAACTCTTTATAATCTTTAGAAAGATTCAGTCTTTCGGGTATACCATTTTTGAAATCTTCAGATTCTAACTCTATGCTTCTCTTTTGAACACAATCTGTATGATCTTCATCAGTTGCTGAGATCTTGTGACAAATATTACAAATTTTCACAATTTCTGTTTGTTATACGACGATTTAATAATTTCATTTTGTGTCTCTGTGACAAGGGATCGTCGTCTAGCTTGGTATGATACTAGTCTGGGGGACTAGTGGTCGCAGGTTCAAATCCTGC
>JAEFCZ010000009.1 GCA_016125975.1 Candidatus Nitrosopumilus sp. | reverse complement strand
GAATGTCAAGTACCTTTCAAACCTAAAGAAGATAGACCTGTTTATTGTAGAGAATGCTTCCCAAATCACAAACAAAATCCTAGCATCTAGAATTAGGAAGAATTTTTAGTTAATTTAGCTCAATTATAATATGAAAATTAATGAAAATTTTCCCATCGTGGTTTTTGATAACCAGTGTTATTTGTGTATAAAATTTGCAAAATTGGTAGATTTTTTTGGAAGAGGGAAAATGAGGATGATAGGACATTACACTCAAGAAGGAAAAAAGATTCGAGAGAAAATTTTAGATGAATCAGCATTGGACATGTTTTGGTTTATTGATGAAAAGAAGGCATATGGCGGAAGATCTGCTTTGTTACCTCTGATAAAAATAATTTTTTCAAACAAATCAAAGAAATTCCCCATAATGGGAATTAATGAACAATGTTCACAAGATTGTAAATCTGTTAAAGCAGTTTTTGTCAGATCAACTAGTTTGATTTCTAACAGTAGAATTATCAAAATTAATGATGAAGTTCATATTTGAGTACTGAAAATAGGTTTTAATAATTAGAAAAAATTGCCAAGATATGGCAGAACGAAAAACAATAATGATCGATGATGATGTTGCCAAAAAAGTAAGGAATCTTCAAGCAAAGAAAATTAAAGAAACTGCGGGAACCGTAAGTTTTTCATCAGTGATTAACGATATGTTAAGAGAATGTAGTTAAGAAAATCATAAATCTAAATAAGACTCTAAAAATTAACAATCATTATGAAAATTAAAATACAAAATTCTCCAAAAAAAACACAACTTCTATGTGGATTTGCATTAGAAAAATCAGATAAAGTTTTAGGATTGCCAAAACTAGATGTCAAAACTTCCTTAGCTATAAATCAATCTCTCAAAGATATAGAAGGAAAATTAGGTAAATTAGCAATTATCCCAATTACTGGAAAAAAACAATTTCAAAGAATCTTAATTGCAGGAATTGGAAAAAAAGATGACATCACAAAAGACACTTTCAGGCAAGTATCGGGTAAAATAGCACAAAAAGCACGTGAATTAAAATTAAAAGAATTTTCAATAATTATTCCTCCCACTTTTGTAATTGATCAAATTTCATCGACATCACAAATTGTTGAAGGTACAAAAATGGCACTTTACAAATTTGAGAAATTCAAGGCTGAAAAAGAAGAAAATTCTCCAGATTTGACGGTAATTGTTTCAAGATCAACCAAGGTTTTGAAATCAATTAAGACATCAGAAGTAGTTGCAGACGGTGCAATATTTACAAAAAATATTGCTAATTTACCTCCAAATGAGTGCACACCATCTACATTAGCAAATTTTGCCAAAGTAATTTCTAAAAACAAGATGAAATGTAAAATTATTTCAAAACCAGAATTAAAAAAGAAAGGGTTTGGAGGAATTTCAGCAGTAGGACAAGGAAGTAAGAATGAACCTAAATTAATTATCTTAGAACATAATCGTGGTTCAAGAAATGAAAAACCAATTGTACTTGTTGGTAAAGCAGTGACATTTGATACTGGAGGAATTTCATTAAAACCTGGAGCAAATATGGATGAAATGAAATTTGATAAATGTGGAGGATGTACAGTTTTAGGAATCATGAAAGCAGTGTCAGAATTGAAATTACCAATCAACGTAATTGGAATTGTTCCATCTGTTGAAAATATGCCAGATGGAGAATCATACAGACCAGGAGATATCATAAAACTATACAATGGAAAAACGGCGGAGATTCTTAATACAGATGCAGAAGGGAGGTTGATTTTAGCAGATGCATTAGCGTATGGTGAAAAATATTATTCACCTAAAGCAATTATTGATTTTGCAACTTTAACAGGAGCGTGTATCATAGCATTAGGAACTAATGTAGCAGGAATGGTTTCAAACAATGAAAAACTATCAAAAAGAATTTTTGAATCATCAAAAAACACTACAGAACAAATTTGGGAGCTTCCATTAAATCAAGAATTTATGGACATGATAAAATCAGATGTTGCAGATATGAAAAATATGGGCATAGGAAGAGCTGCAGGTACAATAACTGCTGCTGCATTCTTGAGGAATGCAATTAAAGACACACCATGGACACATCTAGACATTGCAGGTGTCGCATGGACACAAATAGCTACAAAAGAAAAATCATACAATCCAAAAGGGGCAACAGGTTTTGGTGTAAGATTAATTTTAGATTATTTACAAAATCTGTAATTAGTATCCTCTACTGTTTCTGTCAGGTTTTCCAACATTTGGATTTCTCCAACCATGTTTTTCCATCATGTGATTCATCAATCTAATGTCATTATCACATATTTCTCCACAAACAGAGCAATTTGGCATGTATGTTTTGAGGAATTTCATTATTAATAGATTGTAAATTAGAAAATGCCAGCACTGTTGCTTCCCAAGGGCTCTCGCATCTTAGTAGCACAACAGCGACGTCAGGTTTGACTTCCAAGTTCGGAAAGGGATTGGGTCGCACCCTAACGCTATGGCCGGCTTGAAAATCAATGTAAAAATCTCAATTATTAACGTAACGAAATCAGATAATGGCTTCAAAATAGGTATAAAACGAAGAGATTACCGATCTAGCACATGACGCATAGAGTCGGGGTTTTAGATCATGAACTCTGTCAGCCAAAAAAATGTGGTTTAGAGTGCATAAAGTACTGCCCAGTAAACAAATCGGGCGCAGATTGTATTGTGCTAAATGAAGAATCAAAAAAAGCCCAGATTGATGAAGATATTTGTAATGGATGTGGAATATGTGTTAAAGTATGTCCATTTGATGCAATTACAATAGTAAATTTAGCAAGTGAATTAGCTACTGATAAAATTCATCAATATGGTCCTAATTCATTTAGACTTTTCAAATTGCCAACTCCGAAGAAAGGAGAGGTGGTTGGTTTACTTGGACGAAATGGTATGGGGAAAAGTACCGTTGTAAACATCCTATCAGGAAATCTAAAACCGAATCTGGGAAGATTTGAAAGCCCACCAGAATGGGATGAGATTTTAAAATATTATAGTGGAACAGAACTAAAACAACATTTTGAAAAAATTGAACAAAAACAAATTCGTGCATCAATAAAACCTCAACAGGTACATCACATTGCACAAGCATTTGAAGGAACAGGAAAAGAATTAATTGAAAAATATGATGAACGTGGAGTTTCTAGAGAATTAATCAAAGAGTTAGGATTAGAAAACTCTATTGAGCAAAGCCTAAAAGAATTAAGTGGTGGAGAATTACAACGAATTGCAGTAGCAGCAGCAGCATCAAAAGATACTGAATTTTACTTTTTTGATGAACCATCATCTTACAACGATGTTTTTCAAAGAACAGGAGTTGCACGTGTAATTCAAAATTTAGCAAAAATAGGAAAAAGTGTAATGGTGGTAGAACATGATCTTACTTTACTTGATTTCCTCAGTGATTATGTCGAAGTATTGTATGGTGAACCAAGTGCTTACGGAATTGTTTCAAATATTTTATCTACCAAAGTTGGAATCAATGTATTTCTTGATGGATACTTACCAAACGAAAACGTAAGATTCAGAGACAAAGCATTTTCATTTGATGTTTCATCTACATCTACTGATGAATTTCAAGAAGGAAGTGAGATTGTAAATTATCCAAAATTATCAAAAAAATATCCTTCATTTTCAGTTGAAATCGAGCCTGGCAGAGTAAGAAAAGGAGAAGTCCTCGGAATTATGGGGGCAAATGCACTTGGAAAAACAACTATGATGAAGATGATTGCAGGTGTTGAAAAACCAGATTCTGGTGAAATTGGTAAAAAAATCAAGATAGCCTACAAACCACAATATCTTCAAAATGATGTTGATGTAGAAGTTGTTGCATTACTTGACAAAGCAAATGGAAGTCCTGTAGAAGGAAGTCTTGAAGAAGAGCAGATTCTCGATCCACTAAAAATTAAGAAGCTTTACAACAAATCAATAAAGAATCTCTCTGGAGGAGAACTGCAAAAAGTAGCAGTTGCATCTTGTCTTCTACAAAAAGTAGATTTGTATGCACTTGATGAACCATCAGCATTTTTAGATGTTGAAGATAGAATTGCCGTTGCAAAATTCCTACAGAAATTTGTTCGCTCTTTTGGTAAATCAGCAATTGTGATTGATCACGATTTACAATTAATGGATTTAATTTCAGATTCTATGGTGATTTTTGAAGGGGAATCAGGTGCTGCTGGAAAAGCTACATCTCCATTACCAAAAGCAGATGCAATGAATAAATTCCTAAGATCACTGGACATGTCATTTAGACGAGATGAAAAAAGTCTTAGACCAAGAGTAAATAAATTAGAAAGTAGATTAGACAAAGACCAGAAAACATCTGGAAATTTCTATTACAAGAATTGACTCGAATGCTAAAAAAATCACTTGAAAGTATACTTTCACCAAAAGAAAGTGATGAATTAATTTCTGCATTTGATCAAATCGGAGACATTATCATTGTTAGAATACCAGATTCTCTTTTATCCAAAAAGAAGATCATTGGAGAAACATTGTTGAATGATGTAAAGATTGCCAGAAGTGTATTTTATCAGGCATCAGCTGTAGAAGGGGATTTTCGTACACGTAATCTGGAAATTATAGCAGGAGAAGATAATAGAGAGACAGAATACAAGGAATTTGGCTGTAAATTCATTGTAGATGTAGAAAACGCATTTTTTTCACCTAGGCTATCTACTGAAAGAGATAGAATATCAAATCTAATTCAAGACGGAGAAATCATGACAAATATGTTTGCAGGAGTGGGAATGTTTTCAATTATTGCTGCAAAAAAGAAAAAATGTACTGTCTATAGTTTAGACATTAATCCAATTGCATCAGAGTTATGTGAAAGGAATATCAAGTTAAACAAACTTGCAGGGGAGGTCATTTCAATAAATGAAGATGCGGCAAAAATTATCAATGAACTACTTTTGGATAAATCAGATAGGACTCTAATGTTATTACCTGAAAGATCAGACGAATTTCTAGAATATGCAATAAAAACAACTAAAAATGAAGGAATCATTCATTATTATTCTCATATACATGCAGATAAAAAATCAGATGCAGGAAAACTTTCAGAAGAACATTATCTCCAAGTGACTCCAGTGAAATCAGAAATACTAGGATCAAAAATTGTTAGACCTGTAGGTCCTAGATATTATCAAACAGTTGTAGATGTAAAAATTTTCAAGTAAACTAATCGTCTGAAGTAATTGATGCAGGTGAAGGTTTTGTTGTTGCCATGACATATCCTATCCATGCAACAACTCCAAGAATTCCTCCTGCAATCATTAATACAGATAATTGTAACACAATAGGACTCCATTCAGATAGTATTAGCAAATAAGCATAAAGAAAGAATCCACCAATACAAAGAAGGAATATGGTAATACCCATTCCTTTACGTTTGTCCATGGCGGAGAATTTTTCGAGAGTTATTTATTGGTTTTAACTAGTTTAGTTCAATTGCCATAAGATATGCATCTTCGCCATCACGATAATAGGCATTAAGTTGTTGCCTAATGACAAATCCAAGTTTTTCATATAGTCTTACAGCCTCATTATTACTGCACCTTACCTCCAAATAGAATTCATCACATTTTCTGGCTTGTACTCCTTTTACAGATTCTTCAACTAGTGCATTTCCAATTCCTCTCTTTCGATAATCATCAAGAACTGCAATTGATACAACATGTCCTTTCTTGACAAAACCTAATTTTTTAAAATTTGAAAATCCATATTCAGTTTTACACATTATGTATCCAACATGTTTTCCGCCAATTTCGGCTACAATGAATGCTTCAGGAAGTTCTGCAAGTAAGCTCTCATAGAAATAATCAGAATAATGTTCAGGAAGTGTTTTTAGATTAATTTCCATTACTGGAATAAGATCGCTGGGTTCAGCACGTCTAATATTGCAATCACCCAATTGTCTTAGAATTACTTGCATATTATAGATGAAGACTATCGATATTTAATTTTAAACCAAAAGACCATTTAATGGAAAGAATTAGTCATAAAGAATGGAAGAGCATTTTCAAGAAGACATAATTTCTTTAGTTAATTCTATATTTGATGTAAGTGATTTTGTAAAAACAGAATTTTCCTTAGAATTTCGAATTGAAGATTTTGAGTTCAAATCAAAATTTGAGAGTTTAGCTAGAAAACTAGAAGGCATGAGTTTTGCATGTAAGTTAGAACAAAAGAATGGTGGAAAATTTGTTATTATTCAAAAATTTGTTCCAAAGAAACAAAGAAGATGGATGAAGACAGCATGGACTCCTCGAGTTTTGTTTGCAATTGTAGTTGCATTTGTAATGATTGATGGGTACTATAGAACATCTGGAACAAATTCAATTATAGAAATTGGAGAGCCACTTGAAATGGCAGCAGTATACACATTATCATTATTAGGGATTTTAGGAATTCATGAGTTAGGACATATTATTGCAGCCAAAGCTCATAGGCTGAAAACGACTTGGCCATACTTTATTCCAGGTTTACCAGTAATTGGAATTCCAACATTTGGGGCATTTATCCAATCTAGAGGATTAACTATCAACAGAGAAATATTATTTGATGTTGCCATTGCAGGTCCAATTGCAGGATTAGTCATTGCAGTAATTGTTTCAATTTATGGTGCATACACAGCACCAATTTTAGAACCTGAAATTGCTGCAGGGTTGTTTGAAGAGTCCAGATTGATGGAATGGGGGCAAGGAGAGCCATTGTTAATGACTGCAAGTCTTGCAATGTTTGGAAAAGGAGGTCCAGGACATGAAGTTATCATGACTCCAATAATGTTTGCAGCTTGGATTGGATTCCTGATTACATTTTTGAATTTACTTCCTGCATGGCAATTAGATGGAGGTCATATGGCCAGAACATTGCTAGGTCCAAAATTACATAGATATGCAACTTTTGGAAGTATGGCAATTCTAGTTTTATTAAATTATTGGTTAATGGCAATTTTAATTCTGATAATGAGTTCAAGGAATCCTAGTGCAATGCCATTAGATGATATTTCACCACTTTCAAGAAAAAGAAAACTAGCTTACATTGGAATTATTGGATTAGCAATTTTATGTGCGCCATTACCATCAGATTTTTTGCCTAATTTCTTACCTTAGTAGAATTCTAGCACCATCTGCAACTACTGCAACTTTCTGTCTTGCACCTTGTGTTTTTAAGATATAATCCATAGAATATTTTATTCCAGGCAACGAAATCATGTTCAATTTTTTTGCATAAAATTCAGGTAAAATTGAAACTAGTCCAATTTGGAAATTCTTTTGTATTTCTGAAAGGAATAAGAGATCTTCCATTCCACTAATGTATTTTGTAGGATTTCTTAATTGCTCTAAAGTTAATCTGTTCTCAATGTATTGTTGAAGTGCATCAGAACCTAATCCACCTTTACATTCAGCAACTAAAATTGCAAGACCATCTTTTTTTATTGCATTAGAGCAATTCCATAGAGATGAAAAAGATTTTCCAAGGTTATCATTACTAGCATCCTTACCAGTACTGATTATCATTGTTTTATGTTGACCCACATCTTTGATTGAGTTTGATTCTAAAATTTTTGTATTAGAAAGAGTTTCTGATGGATGTCCTATTGAGAAATCAATTATTCCCTGGGAATTTGCAACAATCTCAATTCCCTGAATTTCAAAGTTATCAGAAAACTTCTTTGCTTCTTGAAGACTTTCAGGATATTGCCCTGGAACAGGAAGATTTCCTTGTCTTTTTGCATATGCCGAAAGCATAGATTCTAACCCAAATTTTTTGATAAGACGTGTAGATACAGTTTCATAACCAAAAAGACCATCAAATTCCATTTCTCCCATAAATACAAGATTGGAGTTTGGATTTTCCATATTTTCAAATTCGTTAATTGAACTTCCCTCTGGCAATCCAGCTTTGACTTGATTCAGGATTTTTTTATCAGTAAGAATTTTTGGGAAAGGTTTTGATTTTTGTTCACATAAGGTGAACATAGATGAGATGATTTTTTGAATAGATTTTGAATTATGTAGGACCACAAGTTCCATAGGTTTAGAGAAATCGATGGTGTTTAATTTTTCATTGATCGCAGAATCATCTAGAATTTTACCATCAGAATCAATTTTTTGCTCTAAATTTTCGGCTCTGATATCCAAAACAACGTCTGTAATACCATAATTTAACCAAATTTCAGGCATAATTCATTCATAATACAAACCAAAATAAATCCAGTGTAGTTAATTTTGGTATGGAATTTGTAAAAGAGTTTGCAACCTTTTTGCATGAAAAAGGCATCATAAAATTTGGAGATTTTACACTAGCCAGTGGAAAAAAGAGTTCATACTATGTAGATTTAAGACTGGTTCCAAGTTACCCTCACGAATTTAGAAAAATGGTCAAATATCTAGAAAATGAGATTGCTCAAAATGTAGGATTAGACAAGTTTAATTCAATAGTTTCAGTTCCTACAGGAGGTCTAGTTATTGCATCAGCATTAGCAATTGAAACTGTTAAACCATTGATCTATGTTAGAAGTAAACCAAAAGATTATGGAACATCAAAATCAGTAGAAGGTAAAATTCATGATGGAATGCAAGTAGTTATGATTGATGATGTTGCAACAACTGGAGGTTCAGTTGTAAATGCAATCAAGTCATTAAAAGAAGTCAACATATCCATAAAAGATGCATATGTGATTGTTAATAGAATGGAGGGTGCTGAAGAAGCCTTAGAAGAGTTAGGGGTCAAAATGCATTCAATTCTAAATATCTTACAGATTACAGAATCTTTGCATGAACAAAATCTAGTAGATGATAAGATTTTAGAAAAAGTGAAAAATCAAATTGGTAAATGAGTTTTGGCAGCTCAGACAAATGCCTTCCAATCATCATTCAGATATAACTCTGATTCTTCATTGCGGCCAATGAAAGTTGATTTTGCTCATTTTAAAACTAATTGAAAATAATGGGCCCGAAGGGCTTCGATCCCTTGGCTCACCGGTTATGAGCCGGTTACTCTACCAAGCTGAGTTACGGGCCCTAAGCAGATGAACTTTTTCTCAGGTATAAAATGTTATGAGATTAACAGTATTCTTCAAAACAACTGTCCAATAACAAATTTTGTGCAGAAATAGATTTTTCTGCAATCTCAATTAATTTGTCATAATCAGTTGAAGATTTTTCTAGAATATTTCTCCATGATGCTGCATGTCTAATATCAGCCTCAGTATGTAGTTTGAAGTATTCAGTTGCTTCATCATTAGTCATACCATAGAATTCTGCTAAGCCATCAAGTTTTGTTTGACTGATTTTTGGAATTTCTTTTTCAAAGGCATACATTGCACATGCACCATTCTCAAAAGTATCCATTAGTTCATTCAAATCAGATACAGATTTTCTGGTTTTTGGTAAACCTGAATAGGATAGTAATTCTTCTTCAGAAATTCCAAGTTCTCCTGCAAAAGCAATCCATGGTTTAATATGATCAGATTCTTCTTGTTGGTTTTCAACTAGTTCTTTTACAACTGATTCTGGAGCTTGTTCAATAATAGGAGCCATAAAAGATGGGACCTCTTTAACTAACTGGAAGTATTCCTTTGAATATCCTGCTAGAGATTCTTTTGTTAATTTTCCATCAGACCATGCTTGGTAAAATGGATGTTTTAGTAAACTTCTTTCTTCAATCATTTCATCAATTTTTTTAATTACATTCATGATTTGACTCCAAATCTGCCAATAAAAAAATCTTTGTGGTTGCCAAAAGATTTTATGGTGAAAATAAATTAGAAATACAGGTTCCTGTAGTGTAGTCCGGTCAAGCATTTAGGCCTTTCACGCCTGAGACTCGGGTTCAAATCCCGACAGGAGCATACATTTTAAAATTTCTTCTCAAGATTTAATTAGTAATGGAAAAGTTTTTGGAATAGGTATCTTGGACAGAAAGAATATCGAGATCAATCCTTTGCTTGAGACATATGGAGAATATATTAAAAAAATTGATCAAGCCTTAGATAAGGAACTAGCCCTTTATTCGGAATCAGAATTCATTGAGCCTCTAAAATATTCATTAGAAGGTGGAAAACGAATAAGACCCATAATTCTTACTTTATCTGCTGAAAGTATTGGTAAAATTGATGATAACACATTTTCAGCATCTTGCGCAGTTGAATTTTTACACATGGAATCCATAATTCATGATGATATTATTGATAATGAAACAATGAGGAGGCAAAAAGATCCTTTCCACATCAAATATGGATATAACACTAGTGTTCTTACGGGTGATTTTGTATTAGGACTAATTTTAGCAATTTGTTCCAGATTAGATAATCCTAGAATAACAAAAGATTTGGCAACTACTGCAATGTTAATGAGCGAAGGAGAAATGATTGAAAACAGATTAGAGACAAGTGAAGATGTTACATTTGATGATTATCTCAAAGTAATTGAATACAAAACTGCAACTGCATTTGAAGTAGCAGCTAGAACAGGGGCAATTATTGCAAATGGAACAGAAGAACAAATTGAAGGGTTAACAGAATATGGAAAAAATATCGGAATTGCTTATCAAATTAGAGATGATCTTTTGGATTGGAAAAATGAAGACAAATTGTTTAATACGTTGATTAAGAAAAATTCAGATCCAAGAGATGTTTTCAACAAGATGGAAGAGTTGTTAAAAGAATATTCTGAAAAAGCAAGAACTAGTTTAAGAAAGATTCCAGATAACGATGCAAAAATAAATCTAGATAATTTAATAAAATTTACTTCGTTTAAGGCATAAGTCCCAAACTAACTATTGGTGTTGCAAATTCTACGAATTTAAGAAGTGGTTCTGGATATACACCAAATCCTACTAAGAAGATAATAGAGAATATCATTACTGCAACAACAGATTTTGGTTCTGAAACTCTCTTTTCTGTTTCACCCTCAAAGTACATCTTTCTAGTAATCCAACCATAGTAAGCAAGTGATAATGCACTGTTAAGAACTCCTGCAATTGCAAGCCATGGAGCCCACCATAATGCAGAACTGGCATCTAATGCACTTCCAAATAACATAAGTTTACTCCAAAATCCTGAAAGTGGGGGAACGCCGGCAAGGGCGAATAATGCAATAACCATACCTAAAGCAGTTATAGGCATTCTTCTTCCAAGTCCTTTCAATTTATCAATATGAGTTACGGCAAGTGTGGTTACAATGCCTGCAATTGCAATAAATGCAGCACCTTTCATCACAGCATGATTGAAGATTTGATACAAAGAACCTTGTAAACCAAGAGAACTGTATGGGGCAACTGCCAATCCAATCAAAATGTATCCAGCATGTGCAATACTAGAATATGCCAACATTCTTGAAAGATTCTTTTGCATAATTGCTGCAACGTTACCAACAGTCATTGTCATTATTGCAAGAATTCCAAGAGCTAATGTCCAATCAAGGTTAAGTACCACCATTCCAAGAATTACAATTCTAATGGTCGCAGCAAATCCTGCTTTTTTGGTTGCTGCAGCAAGAAGAGCAGTAACAGGAGATGGTGCACCTTCATAAGTATCTGGAAGCCATTGATGGAATGGAACAAGTCCCATTTTAAATCCAAATCCTGCAATAAACATTCCAACTGAAAGTAATGCTGTTGGTAGTAATGATGGATCTAGTGTTGAATATCCTTGAATGACTTCTCCAATATTTGTAGAACCAGTTAATCCATAAGATAATGCAATTCCGTAAACAATGATTGCTGAGGATAGTGCACCAAACAAGAAGTACTTTAATGCTGCTTCATTTGAACTTGGATTCTTTTTCATAAATCCAACCAAAATGTAAGTTGGAATACTCATGAGTTCCCATGCAACAAATAACATTACCAAATCGGTAGAATATGCAACTAGAATCATACCAATCGTTGCAAGTAGGATTAGAGAATAGTAAACAGCAGGAGAATTGTGCTTTCTCATATAATTAAAAGAACCAACAGTTGTGAACAAGGCAACAATAAGCATTGCAATTGCAAAGAATCCACCAAAGGCATCATCAACAAGTACATCTTCAGAGAAAAGAGCAGATGATGCAATATTTTCATTAATGAATTCGTATCCAACATACCCCATAGATACGATTAATGCTGCAAATGCAATTACAGCATAAAATGAGTTAGAGCCTTTTTCTTTTCTTGCAATACTGATTATTGGGAGAATAACTCCAACAGTTCCTAAAATTGCAATTAATACCAATGGGGTGGAAGTAATTTCTAACATTTCATATCTCTCCTACATCAACAATATCAGAACTACGAATAGTAATCCTGCTCCAAATACGAATAGATATGATTGTGAAACTCCAGTTTGAGTTCCTTGGACGACTTTGGCACTCCAACCAACTGCTTTCTGGAATCCATCGTTCATACCGTAATCGATAGCTGTCTTTTCAAAGTATCGGAATACACCTCTTGCTAACCATAGTGGGGCTACAACAAAGCACCAATACACTATTGCATTAAGGTACCATCTGCTTAAGATGACTTTGTGAATTGCGTAAAAGAAAATGTTAGAATTTACAAATTTGACAGGATCAACCCATCTACCAATATAGAATATGTATCCTAATCCAATTCCTGTTGCAAATGCAACAAGTGAAGCACCAAGTGCTACTGGATTGATGCCTTGTAAGAACTCTGGCAATATGGAGGATTCAGCTTTTACATGTTCGGTGTGAATTCCAAATGAATCTTCAAGATATACTTCAAACATATGATGTAATCCGTGTTCTGTGGATAATCCAATTAATCCAATTCCAATAGTTAGAACTGCAAGGATTCCATATGGAGCCCACATTGATAATGATGCTTCATGAATATGATGTCCTTCTTCTTCCATCTTTTGGATATGTTTGCTCTTGTTACCAAAGAATACCATACCAATCATTCTTGTAGTATAGAATGCAGTGATTATTGCAGTCAACACTGCAATTGTAAATAGCGGTAATGCCCATTCGTTTCCTGAGGTATAAACTGCTGCAAAGATTGCATCTTTACTCCAGAAACCTGTTGTGATAAATGGTGCTCCCATTAAACCAAGACCTGCAGCCCACATGAAAGCATATGTCTTTTTCATATGTTTTCTCAGACCACCCATATCAGTCATAAATCGAGAACCAACAATATGCAACAAAGAACCTGCTGCCATGAACAATGATGCCTTGAACATTGCGTGAGAAATCAAGTGGAAGAATCCAGCAGTATAACCATCAACGTATTGATGAGATAATCCTGCAACACCTAATGCCATCATCATGTAACCAATTTGTGAACCAGTTGAATATGCAAGA
This sequence comes from Candidatus Nitrosopumilus sp., assembly GCA_016125975.1. Taxonomy (GTDB): domain Archaea; phylum Thermoproteota; class Nitrososphaeria; order Nitrososphaerales; family Nitrosopumilaceae; genus Nitrosopumilus. The sequence goes on along the minus strand of JAEFCZ010000009.1, from coordinate 4,872 downwards.
ACTTTCTTAATTTCTGGATTAACCATACCCTGTGTTGCAAGTAACAATGCAGTTATTGCACCAACCCATGCAACAATCTCAAAGAATTGGTCGGCCATAATTCCGGCAGCACCTAATGCAAAAACAATTGGCCCTATTCTTGCAACCAAGAACACACCAGCTTTAACCATTGTTGCTGCGTGAATTAATGCAGAAACTGCAGTTGGACCAGTCATTGCTTCTAAGAGCCATTCGTTTAATGGGAATTGTGCAGATTTACCGACTGCACCACCAAATAACAACACAAAGGCAGGAACCAATAGACCTTGAGCATTCATAGCAATAGCCCATTCATGATCTCCCATCAGTTCCTTAAAACCAAATGTTCCAGCAAATAAGAATATCAAAAGCATACCTGCAATCATCATAACATCACCGACTTTAGTCATAATGAATGCCTTCATACCAGCGTGTGTTGGAGCATAATAATCTAACAAACCAAGAACAGTACGTCCTTCTTGTCCAACATGATCTTTCTTTTTATCACGATACCAGAAGCTAATTAATGCATAAGATGCAAGACCCACACCTTCCCATCCAAAGAATACTTGTAGTAAGTTATCAGATAACACAATTAATTGCATTGAACCAATAAAGAACATCATCCAGAACCAGAATCTTGTAATGTCCTTATCGCCTTTCATGTATCCAGTACTGTAAATCATAATCAAGAATGAAATCCAAGCAACAACATTTGCCATAATCACTGAAAGTGGATCAGCTAATACACCACCCTTCAGACCAATTGCTTCAATCCACATAACTTGTTTGTGAATTTCACTTCCTTCTACTGCAAGTGGTAACAAAGATGCTGCAGATAATGCACTCATTAATGCAAATCCAACTGCAACATAACCTGTTGCTTGTTTTGAGAATTTTCCAATACCTGGCATGATGAGTGCGGCAGCAAATGGTAAAATCCAAACAAGCCATGCTGCAGCAGATGTTGCTTCAAATGGTAAACCAATAGATTCAGTTGCCATACTATATTCCCAACACTCCATTCATGTAAGGTATGATTGTCTTCAAGAAAATATCTGGATAAATACCAACTACAATTGTAAATCCTGCAAGAACCATCATCGGGGCTGTCATATACCAACTTCCTTCTTTAACTTTCTCAAGATGTTCAGGAGTCTTTCCAAAGAAGACACGTTTTAACATCCAAAGCATATACGTCATTGTTAACGCAGTTGCAACAAGACCTAAACCAAATGTTACTGCTCTAACTGTAGAACCTTCTTCAATTGCAGTTTCTAATGCACCATAAAATAGAATCCATTCTCCCATAAATCCACTAGTTGGTGGAACTCCCATGATTGTTAGAGCACCAATTACTGCACATACAGCAGTGATTGGCATTTTTCCTGCTAATCCACCTAGTTTTGAGATACTTCTAGTTCCAACTTTAACAATAATTATACCAGCCATCATGAAGAGGATGCCTTTTCCAAGAGCGTGAGTTACATACATCATTTCAGCACCAGCAAGACCAAGTGCAGACATTGAACCAATACCAAACAAGAGGTAACCCATCTGGCTTATACTAGAATAAGCAAGGAGGCGTTTTAGATCATCTTGCATTAATGCCATTGCACCACCATAAATCATTGTAACTAGACCCCAGATATGGAACCAAATTGATAATTCTGCAAATGTTGATGGTAAGAATTCAACAATTAATCTAAAGACACCATAGGCACCAATTCCGATCATTGCAGGGGACAAAAGTGCACTGATTGGTGTCGGTGCTGAACCGTGAACATAAGGTAGCCACACATGGAACATGAATACGGCTAATTTTACTCCAAGTCCAATTGCAATTGCAATTGCCGAAATCATCACAACATCTTGAGGAATTTCAGATTCTTTGATATCAGCAAAATCAAAGCTTCCTATAGTCAAACCAATCATCAAGAACCCTAATAGTAAAACAACTGCACCAGCATGAGTCCAAAACAAGAACATTAAACCAATCTTTCTTCTTGGACCATCACCCCAAAGTGCAACTAAGAAGAAACCAGGAATCAACATGACTTCAAAGAATATGTAAAATTCTATGAGATTTGTTGAAAGCACTGTTCCAAGCATTCCCATTGCAAATACAAGATAAAGTGCAAAGTAAAGACCAGATTTTGCATTTACATAATTAGAAAGAGAAGATGATTCAACAACGGAACTTTGTCCACTTGAAGAAGTGTTGATTTTTTGTTCTTCTTCAAATTGTTCGTGGAATTTATGAATCATGTATGGTTTTGAATAAAGTACCAAAATTGTTGATAATACATAGATGATTATTGCAAATGGAGATGCTAAATCATCAAGTAAGAAACCAAATTCACCAAATTGTTCTGTCCATGGATAGTGTTCTTCTACAGTTCCAGATAATGCTGCATTAATTACAAGAATTGTGGTGTAAAGTAAGAGTCCAAATGTAAACCACATGGCAGGTGTTGGTCCTACCTTTCTTCCTAAGACATAGGCAATTGGAGATAAGAGTAGTGGCAGGAAAACTGCCTGTAATAATGCGTACTCCATTAGCCTTTCAAACTCCTAAAGTCTGCAATATCGACATTTTGATACATACGATATGCTACAATGATTAATGACAATCCAACTGCTACTTCTGCAGCTGCAATTGCAATAGAGAATAATGCCAATGTTTGACCACCACTATGAGGTAAGAATCTACCAAATGCAACTAAGTTCAGATTAGCAGCATTTATGATGATTTCAACTGCAAAGAGCATTCTGATGAAATTACGTTTAACAGCAAGTCCATAGATTCCTATGCCTAACAAGGCAACGGATACTAATGTAAAATCAATTAGTTCGTTGGTCATTCTCCACATCCTCTCGTTTTGCTAATACAAGTGCGCCAGTAACAGAACCAGCTAAAATCAATCCCATCAAAATTAATGCAGGCCAATAATAGGTTACAAAGTCAGTACCAATGTCTCTAAAGTCAACTGGAGGTTCATCAGTAGTAATTGTTTTGATTCCAGAATCTAAAAAGACTGCACCCAATCCAACCATAACTACCATCATCAAACCAATTCCTGCAAACTTTCTTCTTTTGTCTTCAACTTTTTTGAAGATGAGTTCTCTTTTTACCAACATAACAGTAAACAGAATCAAAACTGCGATTGAACCAACATAAACTGCTAATTGGAATAATGCAACAAATGGGGCATCTAACAAGAAGAAGAATCCAGCAATACCACCAAGAGTTCCCATTAATGCGATTGAACCATAAATCAATGATCTTAATTCAAGTGCTGCAATTGCAGAACCAATTGTAATTACGGTAAGAGCTAAGAATGCAGCATCAGCCATGTGTTGCACCTCTATCAGTGATTTGGATTTCACTATCTTGTGTCAAATATGGTTTTACTGCAAGTTGTGCAGGAGTGTAGATTAGCCCTTCTTTAGTAAATGAAGATAATTCATAATCATTTGTCATGTAAAGTGCATAAAATGGGCATGCGTCAACACAAAGACCACAGAAAACACATTTTCCATAATCAATTTGAGGCATGATGGATTTTTTATTTTGTTTTTGTTCTTCAGGAACCTTTACCATTGCAATTGCTTCTGCAACACCTTCACATGCAATTGAACATAATTGACAACCAGTACAGTGATCATGAAATAGCATATGTCTGCCTTTCAATCCAGCTATACCAACACCAGTTGAAGGATCAAATTGGTAACCATCACCTACAAACTTTAATTTTTCTTCAGGATAACGAAGTGTAAATCGTTTAATTGCAAGATGTTTGATTCCTGAATTTAATGCACGAATGATTCCAGTTGCAGTTCCCATTATTGTAATCCTCCTGGTCCCAAGACTCCAGCGTAAAGCAAGCCTAGTGCAATAAAGATATTAACGAATGCAAGTCCAATTAATTTAGTCCAACCAAGACTCAACAACATATCAATTCTGATTCTTGGGAAGACACCTCTAGGTAACAGTATAAAGAAAATAACACCAACTGTTTTTAGAACAAACCAAAGTGTTCCATTAAGCATTGCTTGATCAAATAGGGGTAATCCAGGAAATGGTCCTGCAACAATAGGACCCATTTCAATTCCATCAGTAAGAATTTCTTCTGGGAATGGTGGAACAACCATAGGTCCATTCCATCCACCTAAGAATAAAACAACAAACAAGCCTGCAAATGCGTATAGTTTCAGATATGTTCCTAATTGAACTAGACCATACATCATTCCAGAAAATTCTGTTAACCAACCAGCAACAATTTCACTTTCTGCCTCTGGCAAGTCAAATGGAATTCTTTCTAATTCAGCAAGCATCGTGATGAAAAATACAATTGCTCCAACTGGCAAAAAGATAATCCAAGGGAAGTTAGATTGACTAGCTGCAATTTCAGATAAGTTTAAAGTTCCAGTAAGAATTACAACTCCTAATAAAGACAGGATTAATGGGATTTCAAATGAAACCATTTGGAATAATGCTCTAATACCGCCGATGAATGGGAACTTACTGTTTGCAGACCATGCAGAAAGAATTGTTATGATTGGGAAGAATCCAATTACTGCAAAGACACCTAATAATCCTAAATCTACATCTGCAACTACCCAACCAGGAGCTACAGGGATCAATGCAACAAATGCAGCAGCTGTAGCAACAAAGATTACAGGTGCTGCCCAAAATATCGGCTTGTCAGCTTTTGCAGGAATAATAATTTCTTTAGAAATTAGTTTTAGACCATCACCTGCTAATTGTAAAATACCTTCAATTTTTCCACAGTAAAAAGGACCAACTCTTAATTGTAATTTTGCAAGCATTTTTCTTTCAACAAAAATTGT